>JAEYWL010000083.1 GCA_023428915.1 Verrucomicrobiota bacterium | reverse complement strand
TTTATGAAGCACAGCATCTACAGCACAACCCTTCTCGGCAAGGGAATACCCTTGCTCTCGAAGCGTTCTGCTGCATCTGCCGCACTTCATAAACTGCTAGATGAGGTTTTGGTAGCAATCAGGGTCTTAGACCCTGATTGCGTAAACGTCAAAAATCTTTAATAAAATAAACGCAGAGGCGCAAGAGACGCGGAGGATTTTTGTCCTAATATCTCGCTAAAATCTCTGCGTCTCTTTGACTCCGCGCCTCTGCGTTATCCCTTCATTAGAAATTACTTGCTGGCTTTTTGGGCTTTCTTTTCTTCTTTTTTCTTTCTCTTTTCTTTCAAAGATAAGGTTGGTTCTTTTTTAGTGTTTTTTTGTTTTTCAACACCTTTTGGCATAATCCCCTCCAATTATTTGATTGAACTTTAAACCCGACTTGCTACCTTCTAAGAGTCAGATTCGAGTTCTTTTCCTCTAAGAGCTCGCACGAAACCTTGAAAATCAGTGGGCCATATTAATAATATGACCCACTGATTTTTGCGAGCTCTTAGAGAGAAAAAACTTTCGAATATGACTTATTATAAGGTAGCAAGTCGGGTTTTAATGTAAATATAATAGCTCGGGTGAAATTTTTTCTAGAGGTTAAATAATTATTGTCACAAATTTAAAAATGAAATATTCATGTGTATGTTATAATAAATTTTGTAAATTACTCACATAACTTGTTTTAAAACACACATTATGGCAACCAAGAAACTGCCTAAATCAGAAGAATCATTTGACCCATCTGTGAAAGAATCCCCATTACCCTTAAAAAAGGGAAAAAGCCGGGATGAAAAATCTCATGGCTCCTCCCTGATCTATGACGATGAGCAGGAGGCGCCTGAAGAGTTTGATTTCGCTAAAATTTTAAGGGGAATCTCCAGGCACTATATTTTAATTATACTCATGGCATTAGCTGGCGCTGTTGCCGGTTGGGCTTTCTATTTATCACTCGCTGGAACTTATACTGCAACCTCCATTCTTATCTACCAACCTGTAGAGCAAAACAAAAATCTTGAGCAGAACTTTCAAATGAACCACCTTACGCTGGCTTCAGCTACGGAAATGGTAACCTTGCCAATACATCTTAAAGCGGTAATTTCTATACTTTCTCTTCCATATGGCATTGAGGAATTGGAACAAAAAATTTCGGTGATGCCTCCCGGAAAAAATTCAAACTTAATCCCTATAGCAGTGACAGATAACCATCCTGAGCAAGCCATCACTATTGCCAATACCTTGGCCAGCGTTGTCGTCAAAAGCAGCAGGGATTACTTAACAAAACAATGGCAAGCCGCTTTAACGTATTTTAAAACACACTTAACTGATATACAGAAACAATTTGCAGAAGAATCCAGGAAAGTCGCCGTCTTCCGCCAGCAGCATGGCTTTTATGGCATGGATATCGGAAGCTCCTCTCTTTTACAAAACTTGCTGGGCACACGGGTAAAGCTGCAAGATGCTAATTTAAATGTCGCTACAATGCAAGTTGAGTACGACAATATGAAAAAGGAATTCGATAAGATTCCGGACACCATTCCCCTTGCTCCAATGCAGGATACCACACTCCAAGCGCAAGTGTATCAAATTGAATCAGCTTTGACAGATGCAAGAACTAAGTATGCACCGGCCAACCCCAAAATAAAAGCCCTGGAGATTCAATTACAAGATGCTCGCAATAAGCTGGCAGCAGCCAAAAATGAAACTGAAGAAAAAAGCAGCACACAGCCAAACCCCACTAAAGAAAAAGTAAATATCGATTTAGCCACTATGCTAGCTAAGTTAAAAGCGGCTGAAAAACTGCGCGATGAATTAAAAGTACTGCTTATCACCTTGGAGAATCAAGCCACAACCTTAACCGATAACCAGCTTGAATTCAGCAATTTGGTCACAGATTATAACAATTTGCAAAACCAGATACTAAACACCCAGCAACTGATCAATGCCATAGAAATCACCTTGAATTTAGGAAAAAGCGACGTTGAGTCCTATGAAGCTGCGAACAAAGCCTTTTCACATAGCTCAAGTGCATTTTCTAAATTATTACCCGTCATCGGCCTTATCTTTGGTTCATTGCTCGGCTTGGTTACAGCACTATTTCTGGAATTCTTCGACCCCCGTTTCCGCACTTCCAAACAAGTGGAAACGGCACTACGCGTGCCATGCCTGGCTTCAATCCCTCATTTTGAAATACTCACTAGAAAAAATGCCGAAGAAAAAACCCTTCCCTATATCCGTCAAATCGTCGACAAGTTAGCAGTCCAAGGGGGATATAAATCACTTGCCGTTACTAGCGCCAAGCACAAGGAAGGACGCAGTTTAATTGCCTTTTACTTAGCAAAGTACTTCCATAGAGTGGGAAAAAGCACTTTATTTATCGAATTCGATTACAGCAAGAACTTTTGGATAGCATACGATGAAGAGACCCCCGTTACACTCGACAAGTATTTAAGAGGCCAGGCGCCTATCAACGATATAATTTTACATGGAAATCCGGATTTAATGAAAACCGGGTATGACCCGGATTTAAAAGAGTTAATTAAAAACTCGGCCATGATGCATCTTTGGGATACCTTAAAGAAAAATTGGGAAATGATTATTGTCGATTTGCCTAGTTTTCAAGATGAGCATTATTCCAGCAATATCGCCGCTATGTGCGATGCCACCATACAGGTAGTAAATGCCTCCAAGACGGATAGGGATTCGGTTTTTCTTTCGCTCAAAGAGCTGGAAGTTTTTCATGCCAAGTTAAAAGGAATCGTCCTTAATAATATTCCCAGGCAATATCTTCCCCAATCTAAAAGCATGCGCACAAAAGAACAGCAGCAATGGAATCACCGCTATAAAAAAAACAGCAAGGATACTCCCTCGTGACCTTTTCAGTGCGCAACTTGCCCGCCCCCAGTTTACGTATCATTTTCTTGGCCATTAGCTGCACACTGTTCGCTGCCGGGTGCACTAAAGTCTGGTATGAAATTGGCGAACCGGAGCAAGTCCTCAAAGAGGCCGCCCACAGCGACCCGGATCATGACAACGGCGATGTTGTTTTTACCATAGAAGAAGCCTGCGATGGCTGCGATGGCAGAAAACCTCCGGTGTTTATGTGGGAAGAGCGTATGATTTTGGACTTCATTCCCGAAGAGGACATACAAGAAGAAGAACCGCCGCAAGACACTACGCATCCAGCATTTAAAGAAAACATGTTCACACCTATGGTAAAAGAGTACCGCCTAGCAGTAGGCGACTCTATGCAAGCTGCCGTAACTGGTGAACTTGAGTCCATTCAACACGATGTTACGGTTGCCCCAGACGGACGCCTTTATTACTACCTTTCAAAAGGGATTCAAGCTGAAGGGCTGACACTGGATGCAGTGCAAAAAAATTTAGAGGAAAATATGACAGATGTTTTCCTCTCTCCTAACATTACCTTAATTCCAGAGCATATGTCCAACATGACTTTTGCAGTTCTCGGCCGGGTAAAGCTGCCTGGACTTTACCCGTTGGACAAAAACATTACTTTGAGGCAAGCTCTGGGCATAGCAGGGGGAATATTAACAGATCCCGGCTTATTAGACCCATCTAACGGATATGCCAATAACTTAAGCTTATATGGACAGGGTTATGCCGGCGCCGGACGCGCCGGCTATAGCGGAGTTCCCGATTCCCTCGCAAACTTGAAAGAATCTTTTATTGTCAGAAACGGTGAAATTTTACCGGTAGATTTTGCCAAGTTAATTTTCACCGGAGACAATACCCAGGATATTATCATTAAGCCTGGCGATTACATCTACATTGCACCGAACCTTAAGCGCGATGTATTTGTAATCGGAGCCGTCTCTTTCCCTTCTGCAATACAGGCCCGGAGCAACCTCACCCTTATGAGCGCCTTAGCTCAAGTCGGGGGCTGGTTGATTGGCGGCCCCTATGGTGCCAATTGGGAACGAGTTGTTGTCATTAGAGGGGATTTAAGCTGTCCTGAAGCCTTTCTTGTAAATCTTCGTTGGATCGTAGAAGGAAAAGCCAACAATTTTTACCTCGAACCAGGCGACATTGTATACGTGTGCAATAAGGAATTTCGTTTTGGCAGGGAGTTAGTCGCATTAGCCATTAACACCTTCCTGACTTCTTTTACAAATATAGCAGGTGGATTTTATGCCGATTTCAAGTGGTTCCCTGCCCCATAATTATTACTTAAGATGTTTTTTTCTAATTTGCATTGGCTGCTGTGCGTTTCTGCAAGCACAACTAAAAAGCCCTGTAGAAGACTTTATACGAATCACCCCTAATCCGAATGCTCCTGTGCAATTTGACCTGCCAGAAAATTTTTGCCAATGCGCCGCAAGCATTCCAGAAATAAAAAAAGCGCAGGGGCAACATTTAAAAGAGAAAGAACCCTACAAGCTGCATATCGGCGATCGGCTAATAATAATTATATATGGCACAGAAGAAACAAACACTACTAGGGAAGTGATTGTAGACCCATCAGGGCATCTTACCTATCTGTATACCGGCCAAATTTACGCATTAGGACGCACAATTGATGATGTTCATGCGGAAATTCAAAAAAGGGTGAGGGACTATTATCCTCATGCTTTGATAGCGCTGAGCGGCAAGTCTTTCCACGGTCATAACTACACAATTATGGGAGAGGTTAACCAACCAGGCACTAAGCCCCTTAATGGCCGCATCACTGTTATCGATGCGTTAGCGGCTGCTGGAGGGTTTCCTATTCGCCCCTATCGCTTTGAATTCGTGGACTATGCTGAATTAACCAAAGCTTTTTTAGCCCGCAACGGAGAATATATACCTGTTGACTTTGAAAAACTCATTCGCCATGGAGATACTTCCCAAAACGTTGAATTAGAGCCGAATGATTACATCTATATCCCCTCGATTAATACTTACGATGTCTACGTATTGGGCGAATTTTTTAGGCCTTTTGTCTTTTCATTTTTGCGCCGGGCCACTTTGATGGAAGTCACTGCCTGGGCCAGAGGCACTCGCCGTGAAGCCAGTTCCAGGTGTGTCATTATTCGCGGTTCGCTTACTTGTCCAGTTTGCATCTCTGTGGACATGAACTTAATACAAAAAGGGTGTCAACCTGACTTTGAGCTTATGCCAGGCGATATTGTCTATTTGCCGCCAATGCGCTTTACCTCGCTTAAAGATGTAATCCGCGCTGCCATCCGTACTTTTGTTGGAGCTGTTGCTTTGCAAGCAGGTCAAAACCTCTTTATCAATTTGGTGCCTGAAGCTGCAGGCTTCAATAATAATAATTTCGTAAACCCTGGACAAGCTTCAAGCGGCGGCGGAGGAGGGGGTGGAACAGGTGGCTTTTAAGGGAAATTTGTGAGTACAACAGATAATCACTTTTTTTCAAAAGAAGCCCTGCATGCCGTCCCATGGCTTTTAATCGGTAAACTTGCTACTTTTATTCTCTATTTTCTCATTTCCATATTGATAGTGAGAAACTTAAGCCCTGCCGATTTCGGAAGCTATACATTATTGACCAGCCTTGCAGAGTATTTAATTGTGATATGCGGCTTAGGTATTAACTTTGCACTTTTACGCTACATACCTGAACTCACTACGCTAAATAGCTTTGGTTCAGTAAAAAAACTTTTAGCCGAAGCAGCCCTCATTCAAACTGCAATGGTTATTCTATGCGGCACGGCTTTATACGCAAGCGGGCAGTATTTCAGCCAGTTTCTCCATATACCCATGCAGCATTATGCAGTTTATATCCTTTTTTTACTGTCGGCCTTCTTATTAAAAGAGTACTTAAATAATGTCTGCACAGCCTTTTTTAAATCAAAGCTGTTGGCAGTTATGTCGATCCTGCAGGCGGCATTTTTTTTGCTGTTTCTTGCGCCATTTTCTGCAGCACATACTGCCTCCATCGAGCGCATTGTAATTGTTTATGGCGGCTCCATTTGGCTTTCTTCCTTGGCAACATTGTATTTTCTGGTAAGTTTTCTAATGGGAAAGCCGGGCAGGCAGAATGAAACTACAATTAAAAGGGGACGGTTTTATCAATTTTCCTTGCCGCTAATGACGCGTAGCATCATGAATAGGCTGATCGAGCAATATAGCGAAATCTTTTTTTTAGGCTATTTTGCAGGTGCTGCTGCAGCCGGCTACTATGCTTTGGGCAGTTACATTCCGCAAATGATGATTAGCATGCTGCCTTTGACGCTGCATACATTACTTACCTCTGCATCCGCTGAGGCCTATGTTAAAAATCCCAAAAGTTTGCCATTCCTTATCTCAGGCCTGTATCAGATGCTTATTTTGCTATGCGTGCCCATAGCTTGTTTTGGGCTTTTTTTTAGCAAAGACCTTATAGTTCTAATTTACGGAAAAGAAATGCTTCAAGCAGGCTATTTAGCAGCCTTTTTTAGTGTTTTCAAAGTGTTAAATTTAGTTTGGGTGCCCTTATCAATAGGTCTTACGGCAAAAGAAAAAAACTTCCAAACTCTTTGGCTCGATTTACTGCCTGTTGCACTGACACTGCCATTGGATTATCTTCTTATTCCTAAATATGGCTTATGGGGTGCCGTGACAGCTGTTTCCTTGGTTTTTCTTTCCACCCTGCCTTTTAAACTCTGGGCTATCAGTAAACTTTTAGGCGGCATTTACTTTCCTTTACATTTTTTGTTAAAAATTTTATTTCCTGCCTTACTATTAGGCGTTGTACTTAAACTCTTTAATCCCTTACAACACATTTTAATGATAGTGCCGGTATTGCTTCTCTATTTTGCCTTATTTACTCTTTGCTTAAAGCAATTTCGCATTATTAAGCCTGCCGATATGGAAAAGTTCCAAACTGTGGGCATCGACAGTTTTAACAAGCTTATTCACTTTTTTACTACTTGACCGCAATCCTGATAGATATGGCCATACCTAAAAAAATCATACATGTTGTCCGTCGTTTTTCTCCAGCAAACTGGGGAGGTATTGAAACCTCTGTACTCAAAACTTGCAACGCCTTATTAAACCAGGGGATTAAATCGGAAATTTTCTGCACCAATACTTTCAGCGAAGCTAAAGTTGAGACCATTAATTCTATTAAAGTACGCCGCTTTTCGCACTTTATTCCGACATGGAATTTAAGCAAAAAAGAACGCATGGAATTAGAGCTGAAAGGAGCCAATCCTTTCTCGTGGTCCTTATTTGCTGCTTTATTGCGAGAGCCGGATGTTGATTTAATCCATGTACATACTAGAAACCGTTTAGGAGGCATTGCTAGAACAGCGGCCAGGTGGCGAAAAATTCCATATGTTGTTACGCTGCACTCAGGATATGAGTTGCCTCCCGAGCAGCAAAACTATATGCTGCGGCCTGCAGAAGGTAAATGGGAGTGGGGTAAAGCCCTGGGCTGGTTGGTCGGTTCAAGGCAACTCCTGCAAGATGCCCAAGGCATTATTTGTGTCAACCCTTTGGAATTGGAACCGCTGCGGAATATTTATGGCAATAGGGTCTTTTACGTTCCCAATAGTGTGGATGTTGAAGCCTTTGAAAAGACTTCCGGGAAGTTTTTTCTCGATACATACACACAATTTCAAAACAAGAAAATCTTGTTATGTGTTTCACGGATAGACTACTCCAAAAACCACGTGCTGCTTGTGAAAGCGTTTGCAAAACTTAAGCAACGCCACCCTGACGCCGTTTTGCTTTTTATCGGCCCAATATCTGCCCCTGATTATTTCAAAGAGGTTTTATTAACTGCAGAGCGGCTTGGCGTCTCTGCAGTTCTTCACCGCCTTGAGTTTAAACCCGATGATCTCAGATTGATAAGCGCCTTCAAAGCCGCGCATCTATTTGTTTTGGCCTCCTCGCTTGAACCCTTCGGCATTGTCATCATTGAAGCATGGGCAGCTGGCATACCGGTAGTAGCCAGCAAAGTAGGGGGAATTCCGGGCTTTTCAACAGATATGCATAATATTTTACTTTTTGAGAATAATTCTGAAGAGCAATTGTTAGAACGACTGACTCTCGGCTGGGAGGATGAAAACCTGCGTGCAAAATTGCAAAAACAAGGACTTGAAGATGCTAAAAAATATTCTATCGGCTTTGTCGGCCAGCAATTAATAGACATCTACAAGCAAGTTTCAACAAGCCAATGAAGATTGCATTTTCAGCCACAGTTTTAGATCAGGGCAAGTCGGGCATTTACAACTATATCAGGGGGTTATTAAACGCTCTTGGCGACCTTGACAAAAGCAACCATTATCAAATCTGCCTCGCGCAAAATGAAAGGCTGCTGCTGCCCAGCCTCCCTGGTAATTTTCAATTTAATGAAATCCCGATCATACAGCAGCATCCTATTTTAAGCATACTTTGGCAGCACTTTGTATTTCCACTGCACAACATAAAAGAGCAATTTGACTTGTTGTATATACCTACAATGCGGCGCATTCCGCTCATTAAATGCTGTCCGATTATGGCAACCATACATGATATAGCTCCCTTAATTTTTGCCAAAAAATATGGCCTAAGCCGCAACATCTATCATCAGCATTTTTTAAAAAGAGCAATACACAACTGCGACCGCTTAACTGCAGTCAGCCACGCTACAAAACAAGACATTGTGAATCATACAGACTACCCTGAGAATAAAATCGCAGTCATTTATCCGGGCATCAATCATTCCCTATACCACTTATATCCCAAGTCACAAGCTAAAGAATATATAAGCAGCAAGTACCAATTCTACGATCCATTTATTGTCTATATATCCAGGCTAGAATACCCGAACAAAAACCATCTAGCCCTTATAGAAGCCTTTACTCAATTTAAACAACAGCAAAAATCGCCCCACAAACTCATTTTAGCAGGTGCCAAATGGAATGGCGCCGATAAAATCCTGAACGCCATGCAAGCAAGCCCATTCGCCTCTGATATTCTTTATCTGGATTTTGTTCCCAATGAAGCCTTGCCTTATTTGTATGCCTCAGCCGACTTGATGGTATTTCCATCGCTATTTGAAGGATTTGGATTGCCTATCATTGAAGCTTTAGCTTGCGGCGCTAAAGTTGCCTGTTCCAACACTTCTTCCATGAAGGAAATTGGCACTGGCTATGCTGCACTCTTCACCCCGCACGAACCAGAAGATATCGCAGACAAGATTACCATCGCCCTTTCTCAGCCTCTCACACCGCAACAATTAGAAAAACAACTTGCCTACGCCAGCACCTTCAACTGGGAAAGCACTGCTAAAGCGATGCTTTCCCAATTCCAAGCAGTAAAAAGTATTTTATATTGAACACCAAGGCAAAAAGAAGAAATAGTCTAAAATTTGATCTCTGGTAAAAAAAACATTAACTCTTTGTGTCTTAGTGTCTTTGTGTTTAATTAATTAAAGAGAGGACTTTAAGAAACGTCTTTTATGGTTCTTTGGCTTTGCAGCCTTTCGAGAGTGTCGACGATAGCCTGAGTGTTTGCGTCGATCTCGATATTGACTTCCGGTAATTGCTGCAAGCCAATGTTGGTTCTTGCCATAGTTTCCGGAATAAGATGCACTGAAAAGATGCCGTTTGGCTGCGTATCTACGATCGTCAAACTGATTCCATCCAAGGCCACATATCCTTTGGCAAACAAATACTTGGCCCATTGCGGCTCTACTTGTAATTCCGCTTTACATTGATGGCTTTCTCTTTGAAAGCTTACCATTTTTGCTGTGGCAATAATATGGCCTGAGAGCAAGTGGCCGCCAATTTCATCTCCGAATTTTGCAGCACGCTCTATATTCACAATAATTCCAGGAGATAAATATTTTAAATTTGTCCTGTTTAATGTTTCCTCAAGTAAATCAAAAGCGACTAACGTTTCTTCAAAATGAGTAACAGTAAGGCAGGCCCCATTTATAGCTATACTAGCACCTTTAGCAAGTCCCGGCATTAATGCTTGAGGCATCTCAACTACTATTGAAGCAGCAGCCCCTTTTTTCTGCCAGCCAACTATTTTTCCGGTTCCTTGTACGATTCCTGTAAACATGGGCTAGACTGTTGTTTTGGGGTTAAGGTGCGTTTTAAAAATTCAAATTCTTTAATGGCAGCGCATTGAATAACAAAAAAAAGGGGATCCATTCGCTCGAGATTGGATTGCAAACGAGCTAAAACTAATTTTAAACAAAAAACAGACGTAGAACCAAACTCTACATTGACATAAGTGCATGCCCATTCATACATTGGGTTGTCTTTTGATACGCTCCAAATTCCATTAACTGAAAATTCTCGATACATCCAGAGGCAGGAAAGAATTATGAAGGGCCATTCCTCAGGAGGAAGTTCCTCAAACATTTCTTTAATGAAGTCCAAATAGTCCTCACATTCTTTAACCTGCTCTTTCTTTTCTAGCAAACTTTCATTTTTGTTCAAAAGATAGTCCGTGTGTTTGCGTATTTCTTTTTTGTTTGAGTTTATCATTGCTGTAATAAAATCTTTCACAAAAGGCGGAATGTCATTTCGCTTAAGAGCAGCTTGAAAAATTTCAATTGCCCCTTCTAAAAATAAAATATCTTGTTTTAAAAAAAAGTGAAACTGTTCAGGTCCTATCTTGCCATGTAATACACTATTAAGCACTTTAACGCATTTACTATAAGATGGTTTAATTACCTGCCAGGTCATGTTTTTTAATTTTTCCAGCTCTGATTCCGGTTCGGCATTGGAGTTGAAATGCCTTGCAAATTCAAAATTCCCGCCTCTAGCAGCTTGTGAAAAAGAGTTTGTAAATAGCGGAGGGGCCTGTTTAACAAAATGTAATGAAGAATACGAACGTGTTTTTATAGAAGTATAGCCCCTGCTATCGGCATTCAAATAGGTTAACCCGTTTAAACAAGCAACTACCCTCCGTGTAGAAGTCGGCCAAAAGGCAGTTTGTAAAAAACCGGCAGCGGGTCTTCTGATACAGGAGCTAAGCATTCCTTACCTGTTATTCATTTGAAAAAAATGATGCAAAGGCCCATGCCCATTGCCGACTTGAAAATTTACGGAAGCAGCAATTGCCTGATGCAAATACTGTTTAGCAAGTCTTACAGCCTCAGCTAATTCATGCCCTTGCGCTAAAAAACAGGCTATTGCAGAAGAATAAGTACAGCCTGTTCCATGGGTATTTTTACTTGGTATGCGCGAGCTTGGAAACCAAGCTATTTGTAAAACTCCATTTTTGGTATATGCCAAACAGTCTGAGGTATCATTGCCCGGTAAATGTCCGCCTTTTATTAACACAGCTTTAGCGCCCAGTTGAATAAAGCTTTTTGCGGCATGCTCCATTTCCCCGCTTGATTCAATATGCAGTCCTGTCAGCGCTTCAACCTCTTCGAGATTAGGTGTAATCAGGGTTGCTAATGGAAAGATTTTTTCTACCAACATGGTTTCTGCTTGCTTGCTTAATAAGCGGGCGCCACTTTTAGCCACCATAACAGGATCTAGAACAATATTTTCTGCCTGATCTTGCTTTAAAAATTCCTCAACAGCCTCGATAAGCTTTACTTCGCTAAGCATGCCTATTTTTACGGCATCTGCTCCTATATCTTCAAAAACGGCATTTAACTGTGCTGTAACAAAACTGGGCGGAAGGTTGTGCACAGCAGTTACGCTGGTTGTATTTTGAGCTGTCAAAGAGGTGATAACGCTTAAAGCATAACAGCCGAGGGCCGAAATTGTTTTAATATCTCCCTGAATACCCGCCCCTCCTCCGGAGTCGGATCCTGCGATCGTGAGTACTTTAAGAACGGGTGTGCATGTCATTTTTTGCTTCCAGAATTAATTGTTTTAGTCTACCTGCCATACTTCTCGGTTGCGGGCAGTGCAAAGCACTAGCCAAAGCTATCCCATCAACGCCTAGAGACATCACCTGGCCAATATTATTCGCATTCAATCCTCCGATAGCAATCAAAGGTTTGCCGGTCATGCGCCTCACCTGGGATATAACCTCGCAGCCAATTGGAAATGGCGTGTCTAATTTTGTGGCAGTGGCAAATACAGGTCCAATGCCAAGGTAGTCTGCATCTAAATGAAGAGCTGCGCTTGCCTCTTGGATACTTCCCACAGAAAGTCCTATGCATGCATCAGGGCCAAGAATTGCGCGTGCCTCATGATAGGGCATATCGTTTTGTCCGATGTGCGCACCATGTGCTTGTATTTGTTTAGCCGCTAAGACATTATCATTTATGATCAAAGGAATATGATATCTATCTAGGATGGTTTTTATACTTTTCCCCCATGCCAGTAGTTCCTCATGGGCAGCATGTTTCATGCGCAGTTGCACAATTGAGACTCCGCCCAAAATCGCTTCTGTAAGAAAAAGTTTTATTTGCTCTTGTGGGAATGCAGAGGGGTCAAAAATAAGATATAAGCTATAGTCGGGTTTCATGAATTTTTATATTATTTGTAAAATCGCTTAGTTTTAATGTGTGCAGGGCGTTGATAAAGTGCATTTGAAAGAAACCGGGCAACGAGGTTTTTTTTCCTGCTTTCTCGCCTGTAATCCCCATAATAGCCATCGCGTGTATTGTAGCGTCAAAATACGATTTGCTAACTGCGGCGCAAGCTCCAACAACTGCTGCAGAAATACAGCCAAAACCTACTATTTTTGACATAGTTGGATGTCCATTAGCGATGGAGCACATTTTGTTATTCTTAATCACAATATCGGTTGATCCGCTAATGCTAACAACTAAACCATATTTAGCAGAGAGTTCATGCGCTGCCTCGATAGCTTCTTCAGGCTTATGACGGCTTTCTACTCCTTTTGATTTAATTGGCCTTCCTGCTAAAGCCAATATCTCTGAAGCGTTACCCCTAATAATTGAGGGAGTAACCTCGTTTAACAAACTAAGGGCCGTGTAGGTACGATACTTTGTAGCTCCTGCACCAACAGGATCTAAAATAATAGGAATCTTTTTTGCACGGGCAATTGCTCCTGCCCGCTGCATTGAAACCACCCATTTGTAGTCTAAAGTGCCAATATTGATGACTAAAGCTTTAGAGTTTGAACACATCTCTTCAACTTCATCAATCGCATGAGCCATGACCGGAGAGGCTCCTAATGCTAGCAGAACATTGGCTGTGATATTATTTGCTACGTAATTGCTGATATTGTGTATAAGTGGAGACTCGCGACGGATCGCCTCGATATTTTCCATAATTTTGGGAGCATGCATAACAGGATATCCTTCTATTCTTATAGACCTGCTAATTTGTATAGGTTTGCATGCTATTTCACGCTTCCTACACTGGTATTAGCCAGATCAGGTACAAAAGGTTGGATTTGTTTTAAATCCTCTCAGCCTAAACGTAGTAAATAAAAACGTCTAATCGGCACCCTTGGTGACACGAATAGGTTATTCATATGATTACTAGTTGTCAACATTGAAAATTAGAAAAAGAACAATAAAAAATACTATATGCTAAAGATTAACCTAACCCAATCTCTATTAGTTTTGCATAATCGAATAAGGAGTCATAAAAGACAATTTCTAAAGTCCGGGTTAGGCGCTTAAAGAGACAATGGACTTTAACGACTCCAGGGACCTTATGGACTTAATAGACTAAGCGCTAGTCATTTATTTTAAATACCAATTTCATACTCATGTTAGCTATGTTGTTTGCCATAAGCAACCAAGAACTTTAGTTCAAGAGATTGGCGCTTAGTCCATTTAGTCGTTAGGGTCCATAATGTCCCTAAAGTCGATTGTCCTTTTAAGCGCTTTTTCAGACTTTTTGCTTTTTTAAATGAGTGAATGGGAGTGAGAAGGCCTTTGCTTGCTACAGATAGAGCAGCAAGCAAAGATTTAAGAGGTGCTTACCAGGAAGCGTTAACTAGCGGCAGGAACTTTAAGCATTCTCTGTCTGTCTGGAAGTTAATGATACCAATTTGGAGGCCAATCAAGCTATGAGTGTAGTTGATTACGCCAATCTGGATTCCTTCCATTTTGTCTGTATTGTTAATGATACCAACTTGAATACCCTGTGCTACATTTGCATAGTTGTAAAGACCAGCTTGAGCTCCGGATAGGCCGCATTCTGCATAGTTGATCCAGCCTTCTTGAATACCAAAAACAGAAGCACCGGCAATGTTTAAAATACCATATTGCGCACCCATTACATCGCCTTTCGTCATGTTAAGCAAGCCCCACTGTAGGCCTTTTACATCGCATTGCACGGAGTTAACTGCACCGAGTTGTACGCCTGTTAATTCGCCATTTAATCTGTTAATGAGGCCAATGTCTAAACCGCTTAGGTGCTCGTTGACACCATAAATCAGGTTAAGGCGGAAGCCGTAAATCGATTCGCATTCAGAAAATAGTTGAATTGGGTTGAATAATGCAAATTGAATAGGTTTAATGCACTCAGGCACGCTATAGTTATGCTCCTGTGGTTGAGGGCAGCAATCGCAGTTATCTTGGGCAAAAGCAGATGTTGTGGTAAATGCTAGCAGTGTCAAGAATGAATAAAAGAGTTTTTGAAGAGACATATATTACCTTCCTAAGTCAGTTTAGTTGCTATAAAGGAACAATCCTAAAAGGAGTGCACATTACATGCAAGGATAAATTTAAAAAACTATTTTTTGAGTGTGCCGGTCATAAATCTGTAGAGGAAACAGATATCCTCTTCTTCCAGTTTTTGCTCAAGTTCTGCATTTCTTATAAACTTACTCTCAAGACTTTCTGGAATTTTTTGTCTGGAAAGCAATTCTCGAATGCAAAATCGTGCTCCTGGTTTTGCTGTACGATGGATTTCTTTCATTAGGCGGTTAAAAGTTGCTTGGTCCATGTAGCTTGCAATGTCGGACAATGAAAAACAATCGATTGAGTTTTCCGCTGCATTTTCTAAATAATTAATTACATTTTCAGTTCTAATTTTTAGAAAGCGCAGGTGTGTTTTTATTTTAATAAACCCGGCTTGTTGTAAATAGGGAGGAAAGGCTTCTTCATTAACAACACCGCGCAAAATCAAAGACATTAAATAGTTATGTTTTGCTAAATATTTGCACATGCTTTGATTGGCTCGATGATAGATGTATTTCCCATTTGAATAAGCACTATCGACATTAGTGTATAGTCCAGGGTCATTGACAACTAGCTTGGATATTTGCGGATTTAAAAAGAATTGAAAGATCTTTTGCCAGATTTTGTTATCCCATTCTTCTTTAATAAATTTTTTCTGCTTCTCAATACACTCAAACTCAAATAGTTTTTTTACTTTCCTGCCCCGCAACAGTTTAAAACCTACTGCAGCCTTCTTCAGGAGTCTTTCTACTAATCCCTGATATAGCACACCTTTTTGCACCTTCTTTTTTTCGCTTTTCCAAAAAACTGCAGCCTCTTCATTCATGTAAGGAAGAAGCTTCTCAAGCTCTGCAAGTCTATTGCAAGAACTTGCCGCCCCTAAAAAACCCAAATACTCCTTGTACTCTAACTTCTCCATTGCTGTTTTTTTAAGATGCAAAAGGAAGTTTTGCACAGGGTTGGCATCAATCGCTATCAGCTCCTTGCAAGGGCGTAAAAGAAGGTGAAGGGGGCGATCGCCGCTGGCTGTCACGCATAATACAGTGTCATCGGGTTGAATGGCCAAAGCTTCTTGCTCGGTTTTCCAGTCTTCATTTCCGAAACTATAACTAAGTCTTGAGTAAAATTTTTTTGTCATATATCGATTTCGGTTCCTGTATCAATTCAATTGTCGAGTGTTTGCGGGGCAGCGGCGCCAAAAAGCTTTTTTGAAAGCTCTTGGCTGCCTTTAAACCCGACTTGCTGTCTTATAATAAGTCATATTCGAAATTATTTCCCCTCTAAGAGCTCGCAAAAATCAGTGGGCCATATTACTAATATGACCCACTGATTTTCAAGGCTTCGTGCGAGCTCTTAGAGGAAAAGAACTCGAATCTGACTCTTAGAAGGCAGCAAGTCGGGTTTTAATGATTACATATCGTAACGATTAGTATCCCCTTCGCGCGGAATATACTTTATAAGGGCTTCAACGAGGCCGTACCAGTTCTTCGCTTCTACTTTATCCCTAATATGGACCGGGTCGATTTTAACGCTTTTAGCAAACTGGTCGATGTACTGATTGAGATTCCCTTTTGCAGACTCTTCTCCGCATCCTTCAATAACCCCATCCATAAATCCGGACCAAATCGGCCCTCCGCTTTTACGAATATTTCTGGCGCCGACCTTGAGTCTTTCGTCGGCAAAGATGCATTCTAAAAATCTAAAAGGATGGACAGTAATTAACCTTGTTTTGGTTGCATCCAATTTTCCTTTTTTTCTAAGGATGGCAATCCAATTATTGTAGCCTAAAGTATTTACTACAAACGCTATGTCTTCCCTATTTTTATCAGTTAAACCAGCCTCATAGGATCTGTTGATAACTGCCGCGCGATGCGGATATTGCCCTTGAAGCAAGCTATAATCCAAAAAAAGATCGATCATTACTTCTTGCCCGTCTTCTCCCTCAGAAAAGGCAGGATTTTCCAATAAGGCCCGCTCTTGCTCATCCATTAAACTCAATATATGCTGATGCAAGTCAGCAACGGTTGTTTGAGGGGTTACTTGCAATTGGTGGCAATCGCCATTGGGAGTCCTGACAAGAATTTCTTCTGCATATCCCATAAAAGGCATTAACATTAAAATAGACAGCAATAGAGTATTTATATGCTTCATAGATTAGCTCCGCAATTTTTCACGCATGTTATTAACAACAGCTTTTAGCAATAAGGGTTGCCGGCATGCAATTTATATTGCAGATAACATATAGTGGGCGTTTTCCAAATTCAAGATTATTTTGATAAAACAGGCAAAAACTAATTTGACTTTCTACTTAGGCTAAGTGTATATATCACCTTTTACCATTTAACTGACGATCAATGAGTAACAACATTTCATCTTTTTCCTTTAGAATTATTCTCTTTTTCCTCTCGATTTGCTCTCTTGCTCATGCGAGTCTCATAGACAGATGCTGCCTGGATTCTTATCTTTCATTTGGCCCTGAAGCTTATCATGTACATCGCAAAAGGAAAGGAGGGACGCAGCAGGATGGCTGGATGGCTGGTGGGGAAGTACGCTATGATCGCGTTTTAGGCAATGCCCTTTATGTCGGCGGGCATTGGATGCGCTCGAAAGGGACTTTAAATGGACATAGCGGTTCCGGTGCAGAAATCCGTTCCAGGGTATTTGAAACTGAAGCAGAGGGGCGATTAGGGTATACCTTCCAGCCTTGCTGGGATTTTAATCCATTAATTATCCCCTTTATCGGCTATGGGCATTTTATTGAAAAAAGCACCTATCTAGAACCTTCTCCCTTATTGCTGCAAATACGCAATGAATTTGATTATTTTGCTTATGGGTTTATCACAACATGTACACTATGCGACTTTACCTTCGGGATTAATTTCACAGCAAAATACTCAATAAACGGCAAAAGCAAAGTTACCAGGGATCCCTCTTTTAACGACTCTACGTTAGTTATGGGAGCCAAAATGCAATATGCATTGGAGCTGCCGATTATTTACAATGTACATTCCTGGGATGCATTAAATGCATCTTTGGTCCCATTTTATCGCTATCGCCACTACGGCGAGCACGAAAACTTTCCATTTGATTTTATGGACACACAATTTAATATATTCGGCATTAAGCTAATGATAACTATCCGCTGCTAATTACAAATGAAATTTCTTCCGGGCAAAGCTGGTTCATTGTTTCTACAAAAACAAGGGTCTAACCAGCCTTTAACTGACAACCCCTCGCATCCATTTCTTACAGCACTTTACGTTAATGGCTATTTTTCCTATATAGACTTGGCTGCAGCCGAAAGCATTGCCGGAGCTGCTTGCCAGGAGGAAAACTTCTTATTGCTGCTGGCATTTCTTTCCTTGGCTTCAAGACAGGGACACCTTTGCCTGCGCATTGCTCCCGTTTTTTCTCCATTGCCCGCTCAATTTAATGAAGCAGAACTTCCTTCAGATCTGCTCGGCAATTTGTTAGAACGTTTATTAGCTGCAGCGGCCAATTTGCCTGCCGGCAGTTATGCACAAGATCCTATTGCAGCTTTCGTAGAACAACCTTTGGTGCTTGCCGGCGGACATCTTTATTTTCAAAAAAACTGGCTTAATGAAACTACTTTTTATACCAATTTGCAACGTTTGCAAACAACATCTCCGAGTCTTTCTCCTAATTTACAGCTAATACAGGAGGCTGTCGAAGATATGCTTGCAAAGGAAAAACTTCTTCCGGAGCAAGCTGAAGCAATTTTAAACGCATGCACTCATCCGTTTACCATAATTAATGGCGGCCCGGGAACCGGTAAAACTTATACGGCAGGGCAATTAATTAGGACTTTTTGGCAAAGCTTATCTAAAACGGAACAGGAAAAGTGCCGCATCCTTTTAACAGCTCCCACTGGCAAAGCTGCAAGCAACCTGCAAAAAAGCCTCCAAGCGGCCGTTGCCGATATGCCTTCATTCTCTCCTCTCCAAGCCAAAACACTTCATGCCCTTTTGGAATTGCCAAAGTCTCAAACTAAATCCATAAACATTTATGCCGATCTTTTGCTTGTAGATGAATGCTCCATGATTGATGCGGAAGTGATGAGCCTTCTTATGAGCAGCATCAGAGAGGGGACGAGAATAGTGCTGCTAGGCGACCCCTTTCAATTGCCGCCGGTGGAAAGCGGGGCTGTTTTTAAAAACATAGTAGAAATGCAAGGGATTTCATTGCCAATATATACCCTGCATAAATGCTTAAGAGCAGAATACCGGCAGATTGTCGATTTTGCTAAAGCCGTTAAATCAGGTTCCTGGAAAGCTTTCCAACATGAACTTAAAGAAGATAGTCAGGCAGTGGCATTTACCCCTTTTTTCCACGAGGAACAAGGCATACCATTTCAACAGCAGCAAATCGCCGCTTATGTATTCCAGCAGTTTCCAAAAGAAAATGTTCCTGAAAAGCTACTGGAAGGACTTCAAACATTTTGCCTGTTAACACCATTAAGAAAAGGCCCGTTTGGCATCGAAGAACTTAATGAATTACTCTATGCATATGCAATTAAGGAGAAGAAGCCTGGAGAATTTTTCGCCTATCCTATCATTATTACACGCAACTCGACTGAACAACAACTCTTCAATGGGGATATAGGTGTAGTTTGCACCAAAATAGGGGAAAGCCGTTCGTCATCGCTGCAAGTGGGGGACTATGCCCTCTTTTACGAGAAAAATGCTGAAGGGCAGCCGCAAATTAGAAAACTGGCAGCGCTTTTGCTGCCGCAGCACGAGAAAGCTTACGCGTTAACCATTCATAAAAGCCAAGGCAGCGAATTTAATAATGTACTTCTATTATTGCCAAAAGGTTCGCAGCAATTTGGCAGAGAAGCTCTTTACACAGCTGTAACAAGAACCCGTAAACAGTTAACGATTTGGGGACAGGAAAAAGTTGTAAAAGCCATGTTAGAGAACCCAAACATAAGGATTTCAGGAATAGATGCGCGTGTTCATAAATCAAATTAGAGTATTTTCGATATCACTTTTTACCTGGTTATTGCCATCTTGCATCTATGCTGCAGAAGAGGTACCGGCACCCATCGTGGCTTTATTGGAAGCCACTAATGTGCCCCATGAAAATACTTGGGATTCTGTAGTTGATGCAACCCAGCAGGCATGGCTGCGTCCAAATGGGCTTGAACGCTGGCAATGCGATGATCGTTATGCATCGCGCAAGGCAGAGTTTTGGCCCTTGCTTGAGGAAGCGGGTTTAACCGATGAGGTTGCGCCTTCCAGAAGTTGCTATAAATATGCCATTATTTTAGGCAGCAATTGCTATACCGTGCTGGCACGCTTAAAATATTTCATGGAACTCGTTCAAAACGGACTAGCGTTTGAAAAAATATTGCTGCTAGGCAGCGGCAGGCTCCTTGAAAGATACGAACAGGAATTTTTAGCGGATCTTAGCTGTGAAAATTGCCAGAACGAAATGGATATGATGGAGGCTGTCTGGACTCAAAAAGCTGCAGCCCTCCAAATTCCAATCATGGCAGTTAGCACCCCTCTTAAAGAAGTTGAGGGGAAATTAGTACGCCCTACTACCATGGACACCATTTTTACATTGCATCGGCAATATCCGCAAGAGCAGTCGCTTCTCTTCATCTCTTCGCAACCCTATATCGGCTACCAGCGTGCAGTGGCTGCAAAGGTATTGCAAGCTCCGGCTGAAGCTTGCGGACCAAAAATTCCTTATCAAAACTATATTGAAGGACGTCCAAAAGTTTCAGTATGCCTGGATAGCCTGGCCAGGCAAATTTATGTTGAACATAGATAGACTGTAAAATATTATTAGGCTTTTAAAATAAGCTAGTAACACTTAATATTGCTGCTTAATGCTTATTTATTTGGAGTTATTCAATGCGTTTAATCCCTTTGTTTTTATTAATAATAGCAGCAACTAGCTGTGGTGCCTGCAGAGAAGGTTGCGCCCCAGTCCGGGAACCGCAAGTAGAAGAAGACTATTTTGGCAAAGACATTAGGCGCGAACTGGAACGCATTATCACCATCTATGCCCTGGGACTAAAGCAAAAGCGATGCATGCAATTAGAGCATGCTTACATCGTTCATGACTTCGGCTACCATGTTTCTCTTGATTTCACTTCGCAAGATACCTTGGAAATTGAAGAAGCCCGAGTATTATTTGTAGAAGTTGTTGAAGAATTTTTGGATTTATTAAATAAAGACTCTGTTTTAGCTTCTTATACCTCAGGCTATGAATTTACTCCTGAAGACCTTTATTATAGCATTGAATATGAAAGTTTCCGCGGTAAATACATTGACCCATTGTACGTAGCAAGGCAGCAGCTTGAAGAAGGCCTATTTACCTCTTATTATGCCCACGATGCCCTGGATACAAAATCTGTGGTTTATCACAAGCACTATGAACCTTGGGAAACTAGCGTCTTGATTGTGCATACACAAAAAGAAATGCTGGCAGAGGAAAAGAAACAGGCTGCTTTACTGAAACAAGAAGAGATCGATAAAGAGGCTGCACTACGCTTGAAACGCCTGGAATTTGAACGCGAGCTGCGCATGCGCTTAAATACTTCAACTGTTAACGGCCACCGCGCACCGCCGCCTTACCCAGTGCCTGGCCAGCCGCTGCCGCCATCTCCTGCTCCTGGCCGCATAGTACCGAGTTTAATTAGCCCTGTGCCCGCACCGGCTGTTGCTCCAACCGTAGCGCCTGTATCGCCTTACACAGCTCCGGTTTCGCCTTATGCAGCGCCTGTGTCTCCATATGCAGCACCTTACACTGCTCCGGTATCGCCTTACGCGGCACCTGCTATTAACCCGGCAGTGACTCCGGTGCCAACTCCTGTTCCGCAATAGCTGGAGTTTTCCCAAATGATAAGGGACCTTAACGACGCCAGGGACCTTAGGGACAAAGAGACAAGGGACAAATCCTAGTCCATTTGTCCCTAAGGTCCCTAATGTCTCTAAGGTCTCTTTTCCGCTAAGGTAAATATGGCTTTATCTTACAATTACCCTAGATAGAATCCTGAACGAATTTCCAGGCAGCAGCAAAATGCTCCAATATGTCGCCGGCGATCATGCTGCGTGAAGTTCTTTCATCGGCCGCGAATTCTCCAGCTTTACCGTGAATAAAGACTCCGAGAAGGGCAGCCTCAAAGCCGGGCACACCCTGGGCTAAAAGAGAGGCTAAAAGGCCCGTTAAAACATCACCGGAACCAGCTGTAGCCATGCCAGGATCGCCGGTGGGATTGACGGATAACTCCGAAACCGCTCCGGCAATAAAAGAAGGACCGCCCTTTAAAATTACTGTAGCTTCTTTTTCGGCAGCAAAATCTTTTACTTTTTTAAGGAAGTTAAAATCCACTTTTGCAGGGACTTTTGTTTTTAGCAAGTAAGCCATCTCTGCTCTGTGGGGGGTAAAAATACAGTTTTTGGGAATCTTGCACTGCTCGTTATTGGCTAAGAAATGGATAGCATCGGCATCAATTACACAGGGTTTATCAATGCGAGGCAGCAATTCGCGTAAAAATGCCTGCATTTCCGGAGTCCTGCCCATGCCGGGTCCAATAAATACCGCCTTGGCTTTTACAATGTGTTCTAAAACAGGTTCAATATTATCGTAATGATAGGGGGTTTTGATGAGTTCATAAGGGCAGCTTTGTAAATCAGGCGCCATATCAAACGGATAGAGCAAGCGCACAATGCCAGCTCCCCCGCGCAAGGCAGCGAGCGAGGAAAGAAGTGCTGCGCCCGGATATTCTTTTGAACCCGCTATCCCTACCACATAACCGGCTTGATATTTATGGCGGCTTTTCTTAATTGCCGGCATCATTTTTTTAGCCGCCTTCGTGGTCATCATATATAAAGGGACTTCTAAAGTATTTTCAGAAGTTTCAGGCAAACCCAGGTCAACGCCGTCTACGCGTCCGACACAATCCCAGCCATCATTTATAAAAAAACCAATCTTAGGAAAGCCAAGATATACCGTTTGTTCGGCCTGAATTGAAACATTGTCAACATTTCCTGTTTCCCCATTTAAACCGGAAGGGATGTCGATTGAAATAATCGGTTTTTTTGAAGCATTGGCAAGTTTAATTAAGTCAGCTGTTAAACCGGTTATTTTTCCATGAAAACCGGTGCCAAATATGCCATCTACAATCACACTCGCCGCTTGAAAGATTAAATCCTCCGGAGGCATTCCTTCAGAAAGGATCATGACCTGTCCGCCAGCCTTCATAAACCTGTAGTACTGCTGTTGACAAAGGGTCGAACATCCTAAAGGATTGGCAATCTCCAAAGCAGTTACTTTGTATCCGGCCCGTAATAGATGCACTCCTGTAACATAGGCATCTCCGGCATTATTTCCTTTACCGCAAAGCAGCACAGCTCTTTTTTCTAAGCCCTGGTCGAGGCAGTATTTTTGCACATAATGAGCCACGCCTTTGCCGGCTTCCTCCATCAAAGAGCCTTCATCGATTCCCTGCTCATACACTGCAGCTTCCAATTTGGCCATTTGCTTAGGTGCGACTACCCGTTTCATTTTTACAAGTGCTCCTCTTTTACAACGCGCTGCATCAAAAGCTTGACTGTATCAGAAGGTTTGAGGTTTTCATAAATAATTCGGTATACCATTTCTGTAATTGGCATTGGGATCTGCTGTTTTTGGCTAATTTGCAATGCAGCTTCACAAGTATAGGCGCCTTCTACAACCATGCCGATTTTTTCCAGCGCTTCTTCTCTTGAATAGTCAGATGCGAGGAGTTCGCCAAAGCGAAAATTGCGGCTCAAGCGGGAACTGCAAGTTAAAAAAAGGTCGCCCATCCCAG
Source organism: Verrucomicrobiota bacterium (assembly GCA_023428915.1). Classification (GTDB taxonomy): domain Bacteria; phylum Chlamydiota; class Chlamydiia; order Chlamydiales; family JAEYWL01; genus JAEYWL01. The sequence continues at coordinate 18,590 of JAEYWL010000083.1, read as the reverse complement.
CTAAACCATTAATAGTTTCTCCTTTGCACCCATTGGCTATTGCCAGTTTTCTAATTTCGTGCAATCCACGTGTCATTAATGAAGCCATAGCGCTATGTCCGTAATTCAGGCCGGCTGAAATGCCGCAAGCGATAGCGATGACATTTTTTAAAGCCCCGCCAAAAGCTACTCCAAGCGGATCGCTATTTGGATAGACACGAAAGAGGGAGTTGGAAAAGGCTTCTACAATTAGCGCGCTAACCTCTTGAGCATAAGCAGTGGCTACAACAGAGGTGGGCAATCCTTTTATTACCTCGTCAGCGTAACTTGGGCCGCTTAATATTCCTGTCTGATCTTTAAATTTTTCTCCGAAAACATCAACGACCACATCGGGCAATATTTTATGGGTATTCCTTTCAATTCCTTTTGAAGTGATCACAAAAGGGCATTTTGGAATTCCTAAGGCAAAAAGCTTCTCAACTACTGATCTAAGGCCGCTTGCAGTTACCGATTCTACGATCAATCCAGTGTCTTTGACAGCCTCATTCAGGTCCGTGGAAAGGGTCAAATTTTCAGGCAAAAAATACTCTGGAAAGCGGGGGTGGACTCCTTCTTCTTTAGCGATTTGCACAAGCTTTTCTTTAGTTGTCCAACAAGTCACAGCATGGCCGTTGCGGGCCAAAATAAAAGCCAAACATATGCCCCATGATCCGGCGCCTAACACAGTAATCTTCATTTTAATCCTTATTTTACTGCCAATTTCATCTGATTAGTGCTATTTATTCCTGTTGTCATCCAGTAGTCCCAATAAGTACCAAAGCCATGATCGATTAAAGGCACGCCCTTATAAGTACCGATCATAACGGTGTGCTCATCAAAACCCATGACCCCTCTAAAGAATCCGATTGGATCCAATATCATCGAAACACCATCCCGATAGCTGACTACGTTATGCACATCTTGAAAACCGCCGGTGGGCAGCATGCCGGGAGAGCCAAAGGATACAACCCGAATCATTTTTTGTTCCTCCGGTGAAACCAACTGCTTAGCCCTGAAAGTTTCCATTCCGCCAATGCTGTGAGCAAAGTGCATGATTACCCCGCCTTGGCCAACTCCTCCCATTTCCTCAATCAGCCCTTTCCAAAGCGTTGCCAATTGCCGTGCATTTTTGGAAACCAATCCCAGGTAGCGGATGCAAAAAGCTGTCATCATATCTCTGCCCCATCCTTCAATGCCCTTGTAAATATAATGCACATTGTTGCCCTTAAAGGAAGAGGAAATAAGTTCCAGCAACCTATCGAAGTGGTGCCTTAAATTAAACAAGCCATTAATGAAAGTAAGCCGCATTTTTGGATAAAATTCTCCCTCGCCATGAATGCCATATTCGGGGGGAGTTACATAAAATCCAGAAATTAAGAACAGGTTTTTTCCCAAAAGGAACTCTCCGGCCTGCGCAAACTTACTATATACCGATGTAGTTGCTGCATTACAGAAGCCTTGAATTTTTTCATACCACTTAAAACTGGCCTCGCGCACATTTTGCCAAGCGGTTTGCACTGAAAAAAGCCCGTAGAAATCAATTTGCAGCATAGGATTGTTTTGCAAGAAGGCATGGGGGTTGGGACCGTCACATGAGCCGAGGGGGTCCGGAGATAACCAGCTGCCTATTTCTGGATCATAATGGCGCCTTCCAAAATTGCTCTGCGCTAAAAGCTCTTCGGATCTTTTAGATTGGAAACGCCAGGGATTTCCCGTTTTCGATGCCTGTAAAACCTCTCCATTTGCTCCGGTGATCATTTCGGCGCCAAATGCACTATAGGAGTAATTCTCAGCAACTTCTCCACTGTCGACTGAAACAAGGCAGCTGACATTGCCGCGATGGTCATGGATCGGAGCATACACTCCTGAAGGGGTTTCAATGGCAACAGCCGCTCCAATTTCAGCACCCATACCCTCAGCTAAAACTCTCAGCTGCCGGATATTTCCCTGGTCATCAAAAGCTGCGATCTCATTGTTTTCGTCATAAACAAACAGCAGCCTGTCTTGCTGCTGCCATTTCCCTATGGTTTCTTTCCAGCAAAAAACAGTACGGCTCATGCATCTGTGGAGGGCATCATAGGCATACTCCACCTTAAAGGCCTGTTCTTGAAATGCTTCTATTAAGCGGTTGAGCGCATCATAACGAAAGATTGTGGTTTTGTTCTGATGCTCTTTTTTAATAAGGTTGCCGACTATATCATACTGGCAGCATGGCCTTGCAATTCCTGAACCATCTTGCTTATCTTCTAAACGGCGGCATAACGAATCAAAAGCATAACTTGCGGCTAATCTGCCCGACTCAGCCAACAATTGCTCCAAGCCGTCATATTGATATTCGGAAATCTCTTCCCCGCCTAATGTTCTAATTGTTTGCTTCTGCAGTTTGCCATTGGCAATTTCAATGCTTTCCGACCAATAAGGCGACTCTATGGCCGTGCAATGCCCAGTTTCATCCCAGGAGCAGCATAGTTCACCCAGCTGCCCGATCATTTGCATGCTGGTCGGGCGGCCTTGATCATCTCTGGCTGTAATTTCAAAGGCATAATCAGCTTTTCCATGGCTGCCATTCTTGACGACTTTTGCCAGGCCTTGGTCATTGTAGGAATACACAATATTGCTGCCGTCAGGAAGATGCAGTTGTACCGGCCTGCCCAGGCTATCGTATTCCTTGGCGATCTGCAAACCATTCCCCAGCAGCTCCTCTGCCAGTTTTGCATCGGCATTAAATATTCTGACACCTGTATAAGAATGGGCGAGGTCTTCCATATGGGTGATATTGCCATACTGATCATAATTATATTGATAGGCAAACGAACCGTCGGAAGCAAACATGCTCTCAATGTTGCCATTGCTGTATTCCCAATAAATCGAGACCCCGTCCGGTTTAACAATCTCCACTAACTCTCCGGCAGCATTATAGCGGTAGGCCGTCACTTTTTCCCTGGCTTGCCCGGCGTGTTCAATTTTTTTCTCCAAGCGGTTGCAAGGACCGTAATACCATCGGGTAACTGTTTCTTCAAGCAATTCCCCCGCATGGTAAGCGCCTTCCTTTTGCCAGGCTTTATTACCCGCCAAATCATACCGGTACTCCTGCTTGGCCAGAATACCCTTATTTTTTCCAAAATGAATTGTTTCTATAGGCCTTCCTAAAGCATCTATGGTGGTTTCAACAAATGTGCCATTATCAAGTACTGCAGCTGTTTTATTGACTATTAACAGCTCATGAGCTACCCACAAGTGCTCTTGAAAATGAGGTGTTTCGATTTGGCAGCACATATTCAGAGCGCATGGCAGTGAAAAACCGCCAATTTCATCTTCCCCGACAACCCGCCCTTTTTGATCGTATTGGTATACCGTCTTTACACCAGCTTTAGAAATCGAATAGTGCATCGAGCCATCAAGGTTGTAAACAAATGCCTCTGTGGAACCATCTGCATACTGAATTTCAGATGGTTGTGCGCGGGCTGTATAGCGGATTTTAGTTATAAATCCTTTAGGGTCAATCACATCTGTAAGGTTATCCTGCAGATCATAAAGCTGGCTCACTGTAGGCTGAACTGCATTGCCTTCTTCATCCATGCAAGCGGGATAAATGGCAGCTATAAGCCTTCCCAGCGAGTCATAAACGTAGCGGATGGTTTGCCCATCGCTATTCACACTAGCAATAGGTTTATTGCCTGAACCATAGGTATAAGTATTGCATGTATAATGCCCTTTGGCATCAATTTCCTGCTGATAGGTTTTTCTGTTCATCAAATCATAGGAATAGGCATGCTGCATGCCGGAAAGGGCCTCATAATCGAAAATGCAATTGCCCTGTAGATCGTAAGTAAAAGCAGCTTCCTGGCCGAACGAATTCCCTGTTTGCAATACTCTTCCTAAACTATCGAAATCGGCATTGGACTCTTCTATACATTCACCTTGTGCGTTAAAGATTCTTTGCTGCACAAGCTGGGCCCTATTTGAATAAACTTTAAGCAAGGTTCTTAAGGGCATCTCTTCGCCTTCGCCTGAAAATTCTTCCTGTATCACGGGCATGCCATAAGTTTCAGGCTGATCGGACAGGCTCATTACCTTCCTTTGACGGGAAGCTTCCTCTTCTTCAATTACCTCTGTTAAAATACCCTCTTCGTTGTAGAAGTAGCTAGCGCTATATAAAACAGCATCCTCGAAACTATTTTTTCTTGATGCAAGCAAGCCGGTAGCCGGGTCATACAGGTAGCTTTCCCTGCGCCCATTGTCTTCCCATTTTTCCAATAACCTATTTGCCTGGTCATATGAACGGTATAGAGAATAGTGCTCTGTAGCCAGCTCATCAGGCCAGCCGTCGCAATTTAAAGATATGGCAGGCGCCGATAATCCCGTGAGGTTTCCCCACAAAGTTTCCTGGATTAATTGCCCATTTTGGCCATAGGCAAAAGTTTTACAGGCCAAGGTTATGCCTTCGGCTGTTTTAACCATCTCAGCAATCAGCTGCGGCTCTGCTGAATCATAGCCCCATAAATATTCTTTTACCCGATAAAGGCTATTTACCCCTTCATCAGCTAAATACTCTTCAATAGCAACAACCCTATCTCCCTGCGCTGAGTACCTATAAACTGTTTTAGCACCAGCATTATCCCAAACGACTGTATGATCGTCAAAATACTCAAACTCCGCAACGATTTCCAACGTTTCAGGACTGCCTATAGCGGCTTTTTGCGTTTTGATGCGCCCTATCCTTTTATCCCTGATATCCTGAATCTCAATAACTCTGTCTTGCAGCTGATTATAACCCAATACATAGTACTCATTCTGCAGCCGCTGGCCATTCTCGCGTTCAATTACAGCAAGCAGCGGCTGGCGCGTAAGAGGGTGCTGGCAATAAGCATAGGAAACGCTGCTGCCGTCCTCATAACTTGCTTTGCTTAATAAGCCTTGTTCAATGGCATATTGTACAACATGTCCAAGATGGGAACTTAAACGCTGGTCCTGCAAATACACTTCGCCAAACTTTGCCTTGCCTGTTAATCCTAAAATAGTGAATTTGTCAAACTGCCCCTGATATGTACATGAGAGCTCTGTTTTTAACCCGCCGGCGCAGGTTCCATTTGGCCTTGCCGTAATCTGCCAGCCGAAAACTTCTCCAGCATTTTCTACCTTCCTCCCCCAGCTGCGCTCTATAACCAAAGGTAAAGGCCCCGGCAAACAAATTTCCTGTTCAGCTAATTCCAATTGCCCGGTAAGCACGTTGACATGATGAGGCGTAAGCACAGGTTCGCAGGCGCATAGATATAAAGGAAAAAGGAGCGCTGAGATAATGATGTATAATGTTCTGTTCATGTAAAAAGTATTATGTGAATTTATTTATTTATATTGAATTAGCATTGTTATTTTGTTTTATTTAGTATACACTCTCGATTTAACTAACAAATGCAGGCCTAATGAAAGTTCCTAATATAACTGATAGCTCAAAGATTTATCCAACATTTTCTTGGGATGTACTCAAAGTAAATTGGCATACGCGTAAAGTGGAGATCTTCTGCAGCGGCGCATTGGCCAAATTTGGCGCCTTAGCGGCAGGAGCTTCAATTTTCTTAAGCGGCATGCTTTCCTGGGGTCTTTTGGCATTTGGCGTAGTCTTATTTGCACAAGGCATTTTGTTTCTGGGCACTTCTCTTTTTACCAAGCCAGCTGATTTTACAGACCAACGCACCCTGTTAGCCGTTAATCCCCAGTTTGCCGCCTTAACGGGGCGCAAATTGACATCCATTGCTGAACTTAACCATCGGCCGGAGATCCACAATATCGTCTTCGAGATCTTACAAGCAGCTTATAATAATGATGCGGCAGCCTTAAAGCGCAGCTTTTGGTGTTTACAGGATGAAGATTCCTGGAAACGCTATGTTGCACCGATAGCCGAAGCCGCTCTTAAAGTTGCTGATAAAGAAGTCATTGGCATCCTTGACGATTACATTCTGCACCCCGACCGCATGCATCGATAGATACACATAAAAACCTTCATTTCAGTGACGAAATTTCGTCATCATGTGAAGGTATTCCGCGATTTCTGAATTGTAATGCCTGTTGAGAAAAAAATTAGATAGAGGTTTTATTATGCCAGATTTTTATGCAGTCCAAGCAACTCCAAATATTGGCCCTGTATATGTTAAACAAGAAAGAGACAAGTATGCTCCTGTACTCAGCGAAACTTGTTCTCGTACAGATAACGTCTATCAGGATAAAAGCAGCAAACAAAAAATCAATTTCCAACCACACGATCACTTAGGAAAAGATCCTAGCCTGGTTGATTACTCCCGCGCCAATCCCCGTTCTGTAAAAGTCATTCCTCAACCTCATGTTGTTATCAAAGAATATCGCGGGATGATGAGAGAGCATATTGAAAGAAATGTGCTCTTCTTTTTTCAACAAATGATTGTGAGCCATAAAACAGAACTTCACTTTGAAAGCGTTGGCGCGCAAGACCAAGGCGAGGGTACCGATGCCATTGTAATGAAAAAAAATGGTTCCCGACATAAGTATGTAGTTCGTCAAGCTGCTCACAGCAGTGGAAACCCTTGTCTGGTCGCCTATGACAATAAAAAATGGCAAAAATATAAAGAGGGTAAAATCCCCAAACCTGATGGTTTTGTTTTCCTAAAAGGCACTGATTACTATAGGACTGTTAACTCTACTATGAATATGCCCAGATGGGTTAACGATGCAGACCGATTTGTCGGGGAAATGACTAAACAATCCCAATTAAGAGAAAGGGGGAATAAGCTTATCAACAAAAACGCCCAAGGTCTAATTACTCCCGACCAAGGCATGGAAAAGTATATTCGAACAGCCCTCGATGAAGTTAATTCTGCTATTCACTATTTAGAAAATAACAAGAAAAGCAAATCAGAAATCTTGGAAGTTTTGTGTTATTACAAAAAATATTATACAGAGATACAAGAAACCATTGAAAACGACCCGCAGTTTTTAGAGAAATTTCTCAACCTTAAACTTGAAGATGGCACCAAGAGTCAAAAATCGCAGCGAAAAATTTTGCAAATGCGTTATGCAGCCATCAGAAATTGCCAAATCGATCAATCATCTTTGATTCAAAAAATTGAAAACAAGAGTAAAAAAATCCTTAGGGAAATAAAAAAAGGAAATAACAATCGAAAACCAGACCACTTTTTAGCCGCGTTTAGAACAACTCTAATTAAACAGGCAAGAACTAGAGAAAATAAGCAAAGGCTTGAAAAACTGTTAAATTTTTCACCAGCCAATTATAAGGCACAACTCGACGGAAACGCCAAGGTAAAATATTATAAAACTAGAGAATTACTCTCTGCACATGAAAGAAAAATCAACTCACTCGTTCGGGAAATTTGTGAAGATATGAGAAACTTGCGTACACAAGAAACATACGCACGGGCACAGATAATAAAAGAACTTCGTACGATAAGGGGTTGGACGCAGAGAGAGCTTGGCGAAGCAATTGCAGAAATTTTTCCCAATGCAGCAGCAAGCCAATCGACAATTTCAAGAATAGAAAGTCGAGCGAAACTGGTTACAGAGCAAATTGCTAATGAATTCAGTAAAGTTTTTGAAGTTGATCCTGGATTGCTTATGCCCCATTTTTATTACGAATAAATCAAGGATTTTTTTCTATAATTAGGTGTGAAATAAAGCTATTGATTGCTTCGAGGATTTCAGAGAAAGACTTGGGAAGTTTGTTTTTCTTGGAAAGGCCGATGCAATAGCGCTGCCAGCTTTTCTGCAAGGATTGTGTTTCCTTGTCTGAGAACTGCAAGGGGATTTGCTGTTGAGTATTACGAAGGGAAAATACCTTTTGCAGGCTTTCGTGAAATTGCACGCTGCAAGCAGGTGCTTTTTTTACGATGGCATATAGATCATGGTAATCTTTCATGCGGCTGTTAGCAGCTCCCCTTGAAGTTACAGTCTCTAGCTTTTCTGCAAATATTGTTTCTAAAGTTGAGCAATAGAGCTTAACGCTTTCTTCAAATAGGGGACAGCCGCTTGCATCTTGCAGAAGGCCGAGCGGCTGTTCTTTGGCTGTGAGTTGTTCCCCAAAGCCCAGATCGATAAATAGGCGCGAACGCACCGAACCAAAACTAGCGTCGACGCGGATTTGCGCTTCGGGGTATTTGGTATGAAAATGGGTAACGGTTTCGGACTTTACATTTTTAAAAGAAAATCCATCTGCCACTGGCATAGAAACGATATGCTCCATAATGGCAAGCAGATCTGGAGCATTATTGAGAATTTGCTCCACTTGAAAATCGATATCGCGCGTTTCACGCTCCAATGGCAGAAGCCTGGCCAACAAACTGCCGCCTTTTAAAACAAACTGCTGCTTGTATGGCGATTGCTCAATGCGCACTAAAAAGCGCTCCAGAAAAACAGCTTGCCACACTTCAGCTAAGCTAATTTTTTTAAGCCTGGCAATCTGCTCTAATTGCTTTGTAAGTTGTTTTTCCATAATTATGTTGTAAATGCCAAAAGGTATGGCTCTAAATTTACGCGCAACTTTTGAGCATAAGCGGTAATTTTAATAAGATCTACATTTTCTGACGCCAGGTAGGCTTTAAGGGCTTTAATTGCGATTTCCTTATCTAAATACCTAAAGGTGTCCACCACCGTTCTTTCCCGATCAAAAATAGCCAGGCTCCAGCCTTCAAATGCTAAGGTAGCAAGCCCTAAAGTGCAATTGCGCATGCGTACAAAGCGCGTCAAAGCCCTAACAGGGGGTTTATCGCGATTAGGTATTGCAATCCAAAACTCTCGCATAATTTGATCTGTAAAATTATAAATTTGCAAAGCGGAAAGCAGGCAAATAATTCCACGAGGAACAGTAGCTGCTGTTTCGAACAAATCGCGAAAAAGCGATGTTTCTTGCCGCTCCCGGGGAAGACGATAGAGGCCGTGAGCGATTTTTTCCAATTTGCCAACCTGGGCATAATAGGCAAGCATGCGGGAAGGAACGCCTGAATTGTGCGCTTCCCGATTAGTAAAATAGGAGCGATCTGCAAATTGCGAAAGGATGTGAAAGTATTTTGCTGTAGACATAAACCATTTGTAATATAAGCACTCATTTTATGCAAGCGAGTGCTTATATTACAAATTTAGGAAAAATAAATATTCCAGTGGATTTTGTTAATAAGATCCACTTCACCTTCATGCAACTTTTGAAACGAGACTTGTTGTGATTGGAGTAGTTTAAGTTCTTTTAAGATGGTTTCCCGATTGACCCAATTGCTTTTCGATAAATGTTCACCTATACGGCATCCCCAATTATAGGCCATTTGATTGTATCCCGCTTGAAATACCTTATCAAAGTCGGGTTGCTGTAAAAATTCCATGTCGCAAAACGTAAGTTCTGGGAATTCTGTCTCTTCTGTATGAATCTCCTCAAGAGAAACGACAGCGCGTAAATATATGCCCTTTTGATGATTCGTGTAAATGCCATATGCTAAAGCAGGGTGAATAAAAATCTCACGAATGCCGCCGACATGCATGCCTTTCAACCCATGTGCAAAACCCGGAATTGTCTGGTTAATGTCTATTAATGCTTGAGATGAAGTTTCAGCAATTGCGATACCTTCAGGATTAAATATCTGGTACGTTACGGAAATTTTACGCGGCTTATCGAAAATCTCCCCTTGCCCTTGTTTAATCTCTTGAAAATATAGCTGTTTCTCAACGAGACAACTATAATCTTGATTTTGTTTAAGCGAAGAAAAAAAACGTTCCGAAGCTTCTAAATTCTTTTTCGCATTCAGAATCTCATCTTTATTTTCTATTGCGATCAGCCTCTCATCAAGGTACCCCTTTTGTCTCTTTAACTCCATGAATCCTCGCGTAAAATGATCGAAAAATTCAGGGTCTGCTTTACTTATATTATTCCAAACCCACTTGCTCAAGATTTTATCAACCTGTTTTACTTCCGTTTCATTTAGCGAAAGCTTCTTGGACAGAGGTGCCTGACAATTGAATTCTTTGCCAGTAATAAGCTTAAGTACATCTGTCAAAAAGTTTGGAGAGCACAATAGCTTTCTTATCTTGGCCTGAGTTTCCTCCAACTCTGAAATGAATGTTAAATTTTTAGGATTATCTTTTGCCCAGCCAAAGTAAAAAGCCGCAGGCTGTGCACATAGTTTTTCGCTTGCCAACTCGATACCATTGCGAATGGCCAGATACTCTTCATTAATGCTCTTAAATCCCAAGGACGGTTCTAAAACAGGATCTACTTTAGGAGATCTTTCAAAAAAAAGCGAATACCTGCATTCTTGAGATAGGTGTGGTATGAGCTCCTGTCTTCTTTGCGAGGGCGGTTTTTCACAGAGTCTATCAAAAGCTAACTGGATGTTTTCTTCGCGGCTTACTAGAAGTGCATTATCCAAGCCAAACCCTAAAATGATGCCGATTAAAACTTTATTATCTTTGTAAATGCGAAAGAAATCGCTTTTTTCGTTTAAAGTGGTTCTCAATAAACTTTCAGGCGTGATAGTTGGCCCGAGAATATAGCGAAACAAGGATGCATTTTCGGCTACGGTTTTTAAAAATTCCTCTTTATTGAGCATAATCACACTCTGGCAATCGCCATCGCTAGAAAAAGCTCGAATCAAAATAGCATGCCGATCGCTTTCAAAATTTTTCCATGCCTTGAGTCCTTGGTAAAGCGCAACAGCCATCTTATGGCCTGGAGTCATTACAGTACGGCTTTTGCTCAATAAAATGCCATTCGCACAAATGGGTTTTCGATTAAATAGAACATACCCGCCCTCAGATTCTGCAACTAATGCACGAAAAAAGACTTCGAGAGTAGCTGCGTCTTCCTCAGATATAGTATTGACACTAAACAGGCCTGTATTTGAAATCAGTAGAGTCGCTACTAAAAGAAAACGCAACAATTTCATAAGTATATTCTGGCGCTATCAGTAAGAACATTTACAACGATAACGGCACCACCAAACATCACATCCTTCACACATCCAACAAGTTGTACGGTGACCATTCTCACACCAAACAGACATTTTGGATACGAAAATTCCATTCTCATCTGAATGTGCTTCCTTAATACGCATTATCTCGTCGTTTAACAGCAGAAAAATACCTTAGTTTTATGTTTCCGAGGGTAGTAGTATGATCTGCAAATTGTGAAAGGATGCGAAGGTATTTTGCTGTAGACATAAGCCATTTGTAATATAAGCACTCATTTTATGCAAGCGAGTGCTTATATTACATTAAAACTACTTGGAGGAATCTGAAGTGTCTTTTGGCAAGTTGATACCGAGTGCAAGCAATGATGCCCCAAAGAAGATCATATTAATCCCTACGAGTAGACCTAATACCCACGCAGCAGTTCCTGGCCAACCGGAGTAGATGATGCCGGCAATAATTAAGGAAAGGATGCCGCTAAAAATCACCCAGCCGGAATGGGTAACTCCTGAATTTTTAAAACCAAAATAGATTTTTGAAATACCATCTATTACAAAGAAAATAGTCAGAAGCAAGGTTAAACTGATAATTCCGGCAATTGGGTAGGCTAGCATCATGCCGCCAACCAGAATCGATACAAGGGCGCCTAAAAGCATGGCCCAGCCGTGATTGTGCCAAGTTTGCCAAGCGCGTACGATTTGCACCACACCGCCAATGATAAATAGCCAGCCGATAATAAGCTCGATACTTAGTGTGGATATTTGCGGCAATCCTGTAGCCAAAATACCCAATAAGAGAAATAAAACACCCTCTACAATGATAAGGGTGCGATTCTTTGCAAGCAGATCCATATATACTCCTTGTATACTCTTTTTTTTAAACGGACTATACAGACTGAGTGCGTGTTTTGACAAGAAGTAATGTGCCTTAAAAATAAATGCCTTATTTCTTAAAAGACACAGGTAATAAAGACGTAGAAGGTAAAAGGATTAGTTCAGGGCCGGCAATAGTTCTTCTTTGATAAAAGCCTCCACCTGAATGGCGGCATTGCCGATGAATTGCTGCGGGTTGAGGCAAGCAGCTAACTCTTTTTTAGTCAGGTTGAAGGTTTTATCTTTTGCGATGAGGTCGAGCAGATTATTTTCCCTGCCCTCATTTTTAATGGAAAGACTGGCTTTTTGGCTGAGTTGACGCAGTTGTTCATGCAGGGCTTGCCGGTCGCCCCCCTTTTTGACTGCTTGCATAAGAATAGTCTCGGTTGCCAAAAATGGCAATTCGCTGGCCAAATTTTTTTGTATAATTACTGGATTGACCACAAGTCCTTCAACCACTGTTTCTAATAAATTAAGGATGGCATCAGCTGCTAAAAACGAATCTGAAAGGGCAAAACGGCGGTTGGCAGAATCGTCTAAGGATCTTTCCATCCATTGCAAGGCAGCAGTATAGGTAGGGTTTTCCCCTAAGGCTATTAAATAGCGGGCAAGTCCGCAAATGCGCTCAGATAAGATCGGGTTGCGCTTATGCGGCATAGCTGATGAGCCAATTTGTTTTTTTGAAAATCCTTCTTCCACCTCTTTTAAATGCGACCATAACCGTAAATCGGTAGCCATTTTGTGCGCACTAATCGCCAAGCCAACCAGGGCCTGAGTAATATAAAAATCTTGCTTGCGGGGATAAGTCTGGGAAGCAATGGTAAGCACGGAAGAAAATCCCATTTTTTTAGCTACCAGCAGTTCAAGCATCTTGACGAGTTCTTGATCTCCTTCAAATAGTTCTAAAAATGAAGCCTGGGTTCCTGTAGCACCCTTAACGCCAAGAAAAGCTATGCCATCATGACGCATTTGCAATTCACGATAATCCCAGAATAAATCTTGCAGCCAAAGCGAAGCCCGTTTGCCTACGGTAGTTAATTGGGCGGCTTGAAAGTGCGTGTAGCCCAAGCAGGCTAAAGAACGGTGTGCGGCGGCAAAATCAGCCAATTTTATTAAAACGTTTTTCAGTTTAAGCAGCAGCAGCCCTAATCCCTGCTTCATCTGCAGCAAATCGCCATTATCTGTGACATAGCAGGAAGTGGCGCCTAAATGAATGATCGGCTTTGCTGCCGGGCAAACATCGCCCCAAGCATGAATATGCGCCATCACATCGTGTTTCAGTTCAGACTCATACTTGGCAATTTTGGGGTAATCGAGAACAGCTTGTTGAACCTTGAGTTCTTTGACTTGGTGTTGTGTAACTGGTAAACCTAATTCGCATTCCGCTTCGGCTAAAGCCAACCAGAGTTTGCGCCAAATCAGGTGCCTTGTACGTGGAGAAAACAGCTCCAGCATTTCTTTGCTGGCATACCGCGATTCCCAATTGCTTACATAAGTACCGTCGGACATCTGCCCTCTACACTTATTAGTCTTCTATTTAACCTTTTTCTTAAGGAGCCTCTGTAAATTATAGAGGATTTCTTCAATTTCTTCTTTAGCATCTGTGTCTATTACTGCTTTGGGTTTGGCCAATAGGGAAATTGCTTTTCGCAAAGCTTGAATAGCACTCTCTGCATGATTTTGCCGGCGTTGATCTTTCTCATCTAAAGGAAACTGGTCGCGAATAATCTGCAACAGCTCTTCTTTCGTTTGCCCCATAAAACTTTCGATTAAAGCTATTTTCTTATTTAGGTCGCCTTCGCGGCTGGCAAGTGTATAGACAGCCTGCCTTGGAAGCAATTCTAGTTTAGGCCTGGCAGCCTTGGGCAACGCTTCGTAAAACTCATAATACTGCAGGAAGTTATAGGGAGTTTGCCTATTGCCGTAAGTAGCCATTAACCATGAACTAAAAGCACCCTCTTGATAGGCTTTAAGTATAGTTTGTGCTTTTTTTATTCTTTCGCCATGTAAAAGGGCGGCCTGGTTATTAATCGCTTTTACTTCAGTGGTAATGGCTATCAATGCTTTAAGGTCTTCTTGCAATGATTCCGGGGAATCGCCATGCTCTCTTAATATTGTCTCAAGTACTTCCTTTTCATGGTTTGAAAGCTCCGCCATGCTGAATAAGCCGGCAAAGGTAGTGAGGTTGCCTTCAGCCGAGTGCTTTGCCAATGAAGCAATTTTAGTGGAGTTTTCGCTCTTTTTCAATCTCTCGCTGAGAAGAGTGTCGACCTTTGCCATAGTTCCTTTTGTAAATCCGCTTTACAGTCTTTTTAATATTTCTTTAGTAACAGCCAAATAGTCCTCGGCAGCCCTGCTAGAAGGCGAAGTTTCAAACACAGGCTTGCCAAAAATAGAAGCCTCGGAAACCGCAATGTCTCTGCGAATTTTAGTCTTCAGGGTCTTATTTGGGAACGTGCGTTCAACGACATCTAAAAACGTATCATTGCTTTTGCCGCGCGCGTTCCAAAACGAAAGCACAACACCTAAAACTTGCAGGGAATGCCTTTGACCGATATTTTCCATAAAATGCGCCAGGCGCTCTAGCCCTTTCACGCTGTAAAATTCAGGTGTCGCACATACTAAGGCATATTGAGAGGCAATTAAAGCTGATTCAGTCAACCAGCACAGCGATGGGGGCGTATCTATAAGCAAATAGTCATACTTTAAAGGAGACACAATGTCGCGCAATCTCTCATGGGAATAGCGGTCTGCCGCTAAAGCCCCGGTCACCTCGACCCTTTCCAGCCACGTATCGGCAGGAATCAAATCCAGGTTTTCGTAAGAGGTTTTTAAAATGACATCTGAAAGTTCCTTTTTTCCCTGTAGAACCGTAGCGATGCTGTCATTTTCATCAGGGTCGAACCCTAATCCGGCAGTTAGATTTGCCTGGGCATCAAAATCAACCAAAAGAACTTTTTTTTTATGGTGGCGCGCCAGCGCTGCACCTATATGCAAAGCGGTAGAGGTTTTAGCTGTACCGCCTTTAAAACTACTTACTGTTATGGTTTTCATTTAAGTTAACTCGCATTATGCAGAAAATGGGGATTGCAGGGCGCGCTCTTTTTTCTCAGCAGCCATTACCTGAAGCAGAGCAGGCACCTGCTGTTCGCCGCGCACTACATTATCGCGGGTGCGTAAGTTTACAGTGCGGTTCTCCAATTCTTGATCGCCTACTGTTAAGATGTAATTTATCTGAGCAAGCTGTGCATTGCGCACTTTCTTGCTGACTGACTCGCTGGAATCATCTACATCGACATAAAAACCGGCCTGGCGGATCTGATCGGCCACTTCATGGGCATAGCCGGCATGGCGATCGGCCACGGTGATCACGCGCACCGGGTGCGGGCTGATCCACAATGGAAATTTGCCGGCGAAGTGCTCTATGAGAATTCCTAAGAAACGCTCGATGGAGCCATAGATGGCTCTATGGATCATAATAGGCCGTTTCCGGGTGCCGTCCGCAGCGATGTATTCCAATTCAAATTTTTCAGGAAGGGCCATATCCAGCTGGATAGTGCCGCATTGCCAGGAACGGTTAATGGCATCGCGGATATGGAAGTCGATCTTAGGGCCGTAAAAAGCACCGTCGCCTTCATTAATGCGATATTCTCTGCCGGATAGATCAAGCGCGCCTTTTAAACCCGCTGTCGCTATAGCCCACTCTTCATCGGTGCCAATGGTGTTTTTCTCCGGCCGTGTCGACAGCTCCAAGCGGTAATTCAAGCCGAAAGTAGAGTAGAGGGTATCCGCAAAGTTTAATACGCTTAATATCTCTTCCTGGATATCAGAAGGTTTCATAAATATATGTGCATCATCCTGATGGAAGCCGCGCACTCTAAATAAACCTGACAATGCCCCCGAGGGTTCAAAGCGGTGCACATTGCCAACTTCAGCTATCCTTAAGGGAAGCTGGCGGTAACTATGCACGCCGGACTTATAATAGAGCATGCAGCCCGGGCAATTCATGGGCTTAATGGCAAAATCCCGTTCCTCGATTTGGGAAGTGAACATGTTTTGCCTGTAGTTTGCCCAGTGTCCGGATTTTTCCCATAATTCGCGGGACATCATCATCGGGGTTTTTATTTCAATATAATTGCCCTTGCGGTGCATTTCCCGCTCGAATTCAATCAATACATTCCAGATAGCCAACCCTTTAGGATGGATAAAGGGCATGCCTGGAGCTTCTTCTTTAAGGGAAAATAAATCCAGTTTCGGGCCAAGGACTTTGTGGTCCCTTTTTTTGGCTTCCTCCACTTGATGCAAATATTCTTTCAGTTCTTTGCGGTCAGGAAAAGTAATGGCATATACTCTTGTCAGCATTTCCTTGGTCGCATCGCCGCGCCAATAAGCGCCAGAGGTTTTAAGTACTTTAAGGGCTTTGATTTTACCTAAATTATACAGGTGGGGGCCGCGGCATAGGTCGAAAAATTCTCCCTGGCGATAACCTGTAAGAGGCTCATCTGCCGGGAAAGATTCGATCAGTTCCTTTTTGTATTTGTTGCCGCCAAAATGGGTCAACGCTTCTGCTTTAGAAGAAAATTGCTCCCTTTTAGAGAGATAGTTTTCCGCTACAATAGCCTGCATTTCTTTTTCTATTTTTTCAAAATCCGTGTCGGAAATTTGCAAGTCGGCAAAGTCGTAGTAAAATCCGTTTTCAATTGGAGGCCCGATGGTCGGCTTCGCATCAGGCCAAAGCCTGAGGATTGCTTGAGCTAAAACGTGGGCAGAAGTATGCCAAAACACTTCTTTACCTTGAG
Organism: Verrucomicrobiota bacterium; assembly: GCA_023428915.1. GTDB lineage: Bacteria > Chlamydiota > Chlamydiia > Chlamydiales > JAEYWL01 > JAEYWL01. Next base: position 1,966 of record JAEYWL010000083.1, on the reverse strand, counting down.
GATCCTCGAAGTTCCAAAGAATTACCGTGTCTCCATCACTCAAAATATGCGAAAGGTCGCGCGTCATGCCATTAATGGAAGCGGCTAACGCTTGGTTGGGACCTTTTAAATTCAGCTTCTCTGCCAAATCCCTAGCTGTCGCGCCTTCTGGCAGTTCAACACTAGCTCCATCTTTGAGTTTAATGAACATGATATATTCCTCGCCTTCAGTCTGTAAAAATTAACCAGCGAATTCTCGCGTTGCCGCATTTTATCCGAAGCCAAATTTCTTTTCTTTACAAAAGAAAAGAAATTTGGCTTCGGCTTGATCAAATCAAGTGATTGCAAAAAGTCTTGATTCAGGCAATATTAATGGACAAACGACCATAAGTGATGATTCCTAAAATCGAACATTTATTTTTTTTACTACAGAGGGCACAGAGAAGAGTCAAGACCAATGAGCGCTCATTTTTTCAAAACCCCTCTGCGAGCTCTGTGGTTTTAATAATAAAGGAGCATTGTGGACCCTGACAGCCTGCTGCATCTGATTGACCTGCCTCCCTCCCATGCTAGATTTTATGAAGAGTTTTTTTCTTTAATTACTCGCAACCAACAACCTAGAAGCGATGAAATTGCGCAGATCTGCCTTGAAGAATTCGACCTTCTTTCAAAACTTTTAGACCAATCGCAAATCCAGGAAAGCACCTCAGTAAGAAATGTGCTGCGCACACGTAAATTAGCTGTCCTATTAATCAACGGTAAAGGAGAGCTTGATAAAACTGCATTGGCTTCTGCCATCAGCCATGTAAAAAACTCGCTCTACTCTCTTGCACCGAAACGGCAATTTGATGATAAGCGGCAGGAACACCTGTTACGGGCTTTAATATTGCTTTCGGAAGATAGGGAACTGCAACGGTTGCTGCGCTCAATCAGCGCGCCTGCTCAGCACAAATATGCAGAAAGCATTGTAAGGGAAACTTTAGGCTTGCCGGGAAATACCCTTATCCATGATATGCATGCGCGCCAGGCCGCTCTATCTGCCTGGCTTTGCACCCTAAGGCAAAACGTGGGTTCATGCTTTGCGACTGCTCCTGCTATCATTGTGCACGATGAACAGCCTCACCAGTTTTTTAAAGATATTCATGATTTATTGAATATGGGAAGGCTGAAACGCACATTCAGCGGGATCGAATATGCAGTTCCGCTCAGTCCAAGCTGGGGGGCCGGAGATTTGCATAAAAAATTCGTTCTGCCAAGGGATCTTGAGCGGCGCGAATCGTTCCCCATTTGGCTGTCTCCGGGATTAATGAACGCTCTTGAAATAACTGGATTGCTCCCGGCAGAAGACTCGCTGGAGGAAAAATCGGGGCATTTGCGCTATTATTTAGCTAAAGCTCTAAGAGTATGGCCTGGAAAAGAAAACGAGATCATTACATCAGCGGAGGAATTGCTGCAGGCGATGCTCTTGCAGGAAAACCAGCTTACTGAAAAAGATCTGGAAGAATACCTTAATCGTCCGCAGCAGCTCATCCAGGCTACCATGCTTTTACAGGTTGCCCACTCCGGGGGCGCAAAGACCGAGGCTTGCCTGCGTTATTTGGAGCAGATTGAAAAAGCAAAGTCCGCTTTTAAAGCTTTGGCTGATAATGCATTGTTAAAAGCCTGGGAATACACTTTAGCTTCTTTTGCAGAAACAAAAGCGGACTTTGCGCGCTGGAATCTCTATTCAAGTTTGGGTTTGGGGGCAAAAGAATCCGGGGGCATAGGGGAGCAGCTATATAAAATCATCCAGCAAAAGCTGGACTTTTGCAATAACCAAGTGCAGGCCATACAGTCTGAATACGAGCAGGTATTCGTACAAGTTAAATACATGGAATCGCGCATTAAAAATGCCTCGGAAAAAGAAGCGCAATGGCTGAGGGCCGAATATCAGAGCCGCGTCAATGAGTTTTACTCGCTGGAAGAGATTCGGGACAAAGCAAACGCC
>JAEYWL010000079.1 GCA_023428915.1 Verrucomicrobiota bacterium | reverse complement strand
TAAGAGACAGTTGCATAAGTCAGATTTAGCTATATCAAATAACATTATGGACCTTAACGACGCCAAAGACATTTACGACAAGCAATTGGCGCTTAGTCCATTAAGTCCATAAGGTCCATGGCGTCATTAAGGTCCATTGTCCATTTAAGCGCCTAATAAAATTTTTAAAACGCCTACAGCTTATGGAGAGCAGCAACTGTCTTTTTGAAGAGTGCTTCTTTTCATATATTCATTGACATCACGGTTTGAAAGGTAAGCTATGCCTAACAGCCAGAGGGGCGTGAATTTCATGCCCAAAGCAATGATCTCCATTTGCTTTGAAAATAAAAGCTGCATGACAGAGCCGCCAGCAAATGCAGGAAGGGCAAAGTTAAATATGCAATGCCGTTCAATGCCAGCCCAGTAAAGTACAGCAGCAGAGCCGCAGATAAGAAAGCTGCAGACAGGGTTAAGGGGCGTAATAATTGCTAAAGCTCCCATACAAAGCCCTCTTAAAAGGTGCATGGCAAACATATAAACTTTATGGATAGCAGGGTATTTGTCAAGCATCTTGCCGAAGCTATGTCTTGTTTCTTGCTGTGGATGGTGAGTGTTTTTTGCATCAACGGAAGATACCATGGTTTTCTCCTCAGTATTTTAATAGCTGGTTAAGCACACAAGTTTGTCTTGCCTGCCGCCTGTAATTTCAATTTTTCCTTCTAATGTAATGAGCACATCAAATTCTAGCCGCATACCAAACTGGCCTGGCAAGTAAATGCCTGGCTCTAGGGAAAAGCAAGAGCCGGGAATAAGTTCACGTGCATCATGAGTTTCATAATTATCTAAATGCGCCCCTGGGCCATGAACCTGCGTGCTGATGTTGTGTCCGGTGCGGTGAATAAAAAAACCTCCAAAACCAGCTTCCTGTATAATTTTACGGCAAAGGTCGTCGACTTCAAATCCGTGAATTGGCTGTCTACGTGCGTATCGTTCTTGAAGGAGTTCTATAGCGGCATTCTGCGCACTTGTAATCACATTAAAGACTTGCTGTTCAAGCTGGCTAGGATGCGGCCTTAAAACTGCGGCCCTTGCAATGTCAGCATAGATGGCATTAGGCTCATTTTTTTTGCACCACAAATCGATCAGGATAAAATCCCCATTTTTTATGGAAGCATGGCTATTTGCAGTTGGTTGGTAATGGGGATTGGCGGCGTTGCCATTTACTGAACAAATTGGCGGATGATCGGTAGCAAGCCCCCTATGTTCAAATTCTCTAAGCATGAACTGCTGCACTTGAAATTCATTGAGATGTCCGGCTTCTGTAAGCTGGCCTTCAATGTAATCCCAGGCGGCGTTGGCAATTATATCTAAGTGATTTGCTGCTTCCCTGTGGGATTCAATTTGCTTTTGCGTTAGTTGAAGCAAGGATTGCAGCAGGTCTGCAGAACTTGCTAGTTTAAAACCTAACTGTTGCAGCATTTCAAAAGTTCCAGCATCAATTTTGGAAATATAGGGGAGAGCCCCTTGCGGTGAATATTCAATTGCTATAGGGCTATCTTGAGGAATATTGCCGATGAGGAGCTTTTGCAGCTCATGCCAGCTTGTGTACGTGATTTCTACCCCTTCAACTTCTGGTAGAAGATTTTGCTCGATAGCAGAAACGAATTTAAGAGGAGTGCCTTTGCGTGGAATCCAATAGAAAAAACGGCGTGTCAATAGCGCTTCCGGGCGTAATTCCAGCAATTCGGCAGCGATGCTGTTTGACCCCCGAAAATCATAAATTAACCATCCCCCTAGGATGGTTTGACATAGCAAATTTTGAATTTTTGTAATATTAATACCCAAGCGACACCTCAAAATAAAAATACTGTATTCATGTCGGCTTTACTCTGCAATTTTTTTTGCATCTAATAAGCTAACTGCTATACTGATATACCGAAACACACTTAGCAACCATGGATTCTATGAGTTTAGTAAAAGCTTTTAAAGCCTTTTGGAAAGCGCTTAAAAATCCGCAAGCAGCAGACAACTTTCTTCAGCCTGCCTTAGAAAAGCCAAAGGAAGTAGAACAACAGGACTGCTCCCATTTAAGATTGCTGCAGCAGTTGCAGGCTGCTGGTAGATTGATAGATTTTATAAAGGAAGACATTTCAGCATACTCTGATGCCCAGATTGGAGCAGCTGTAAGAAAAGTCCATGCGGATTGCGCTAAAAATTTAGAAGAATTAGTGGCTATACGCTCGATTTACGATGAACTTGAAGGTACAAAGATCACCATTCCGCAAGGATATGATACTACTAAGATAAAAGTCGTTGGAAAAGTGATAGGAGAGCCGCCTTATCACGGCGTGCTTGTGCATAAGGGATGGAAAGCGCAAAAAAAATCTCTGCCAAAAAGCATGGAAAAAACTTCTGAAGTAATATGCCCCGCAGAAATTGAAGTAAAATAGCGAGCAGTTGTGGACAAATATATCATTGGAATTGATTTAGGGACGACTAACAGTACACTCGCTTATTGCACCTATGCAGAGAATAGCCAAGTTGCAGAAATCCAACAATTTGCCATTCCGCAAAAAATCAAATCGGATCAAGTTGAAAACTTACTTTCCCTGCCCTCATTTCTTTATTTTTATCTTCCCGAAGAAAAAAGCAAAGAATCGGAGCCTTATACTATTGGCCTTTTTGCGCGCAATAGAGGAGCCGAACTGCCCCATCATTTGATTGCTTCAGCCAAGTCATGGCTTTGCAATGCCGGGATATCCAGGGAGGAGAAATGTTTGCCTTTAGATGCTGATGCCCCGCAAAAGATGAGTCCTAGAGAAACCTGTACTGCCATTTTAAGCCATATTAGGACTGCCTGGAACGAGGCTATGCCAAAAGCCAGCTTTAACAAGCAAACGGTATTGATAACTGTACCAGCCTCTTTTGATCCTGCTGCGCGCGAACTCGTATTAGAAGCTGCCAAGCAGGCAGATTATCCTTCAGTCGTGTTGTTAGAAGAGCCGCAAGCTGCCTTTTACTCTTGGCTTCAACTTCATGAAGAAGCCTGGCGGAAACAGTTAAAGATTGGCGACAAAGTGTTGGTGATCGACATTGGCGGCGGCACAACAGATTTTAGCTTGATTTCTGTAGAAAGCCAAGATGGTAATTTACACCTTAGCCGTTTAGCAGTCGGCGCCCACTTGCTTTTGGGCGGCGATAATTTAGATCTTGCCATTGCGTACCTTGCTAAAGCTAAACTTGAAGAACACGGCCATGCAATTGATGAGTGGCAAATGCAGTCATTGACCCACTCGGCAAGAGCTGCAAAAGAATGTTTATTGGGAGAGAATCCTCCCAATAGTTACGAGATTATATTGCAGGGAAGAGGAAGCCGTTTAATTGGCAATACGCTGAAGACTTCAGTTAGCAAAGAAGAGATCGACTCATTAGTTTTAGATGGCTTTTTCCCTTTAATTGATCCAAGTGTGCAATCTAAAAATGAGTCTAGGGGAGGCTTGCGTCAAATAGGCCTTTTGTATGCACAAGATCCAAGAATAACGGCACAACTCGCCAAGTTTCTTTCCATGACCGGTGAAGTTGATAATGGCAGTTTAGAAAAATTTATTATGCCTACTGCTGTGTTATTTAATGGAGGCACACTTCATGCTGCAGCCATACGCAAACGACTGCTCACACAATTAAATGCTTGGGCTGAATATTTTAAGGCCGCATCGGTACAGGAATTGCCAGGCTGTGATTTAGATTTTGCGGTCAGCAGGGGTGCAGTATATTATGGTTTTGCCCGCGAGGGAAAAGCGATACGCATTAAAAGCAGTTCCAGCAAGAGCTATTTCATTGGTATTGAAGATGCAGCCCCAGCTGTTCCCGGTATGGTTAGACCAATGAAAGCCATTTGCATTGTTCCCTATGGGATGGAAGAGGGGTCTGAGGAAATACTTGGAGGAAAAGAATTTGTTTTAACAGTAGGAGAGCCGGCAACTTTCAAATTTTTTAGCCATTCCACCCCTTGGCTATCAACTAACGAAAAACCAGTTGTCGGTACAGTGGTAAAAAACTGGAAGCAAGAGCTTACAGAATTACAACCCATTGAAACTGTTTTAGAGAGTAAAGAGGGCGATCCTAAAGTATTGCCGGTCACTCTCAAGAGTGTCATGACTGAAGTGGGCACACTAGAGCTTTGGTGCCAGGCCCAAGACGGCCGCAAATGGAAGCTTCAGTTCGAAACCAGGAAGTCTTAGACCATAGCGAAGATTCTCTTCTGCAGGTACTTCTTCTCGTTAGTGAAATTGCACTTCATTCCATATTGTTGCTCGAAGGTTTCGAAAAACTGATATAGCTTTTTGTATAAATCTAAGAGCGTAATGTTTTTGCGAAAATAGGCAATTTTGGCCAAGTCCTTTGAGCAAAGCAGCAAATGCTTTTGGTCTAATCCTTGCAGGTTTTCAGAGGTGTTAAGTCCGCATAAATAGCTTTTACAGGTCGGCAGAGAGGCAAAACGTGCCATTTCATGGGAAGCAATTTTTAGAATTCGCTTTAAAAGTATTTCAAAGCCTTTATTCTTATCCCCTGAACGCAAATCTTCTAAGGAGCAGATAGCTGTTTTTGCTGCTTGATCACTAACTATAAGTGGTTTGTGTATTTTTTCTTCAGTGTATAAAGAGGCTCTTACTATGCCTATAATGGCTTCATCACTTTGTTTTCTTTCGCTTTGAATTACACTATTAAGCATGGAAGCAAAGGCATTTCCTTCGTATGCCAGGTTGGATCCTAAACGCCTTGGGAAAATTTCACTCAAATGCTTCTTGAGCCGGCCAAGAGTTCCCCATGTTCCGGTGCTCTTATGAATTTGCAAAAATTTGTCAATAATCGTTTGGCAGGTTTCTTTTTTGGTGGACAACTCAACCGGTATCTGAAAAAGGACATGCAAATAATCGGCAACAATTTTTGCAATTTTTTCCTCTTGTGTGCTAAAGCTTTCTATGTTTTGCACATAAATTTTAGAAGGAGTGAATTTAAGATGTTTGCTATTCTCTTTTAAAAATGCTTCAAAATGGTTTCTTATAGGGGGAATGTTTTTATTGTTTTTTGTAAGTTTTTTGTCAAAAGACTCTGACTTAATGACTTGTTCTAGCAGAACAGCTTCTAGCTCGCTTTGTTTACCTGTAAATGAAGAAATTGGTTCATTAATGGCTTTCATCCACGAAAATTTTAAGTCTGCTTTTTGATTTTTTAAAAAATAGGTGCTAAAGAATAAACTGATAACGACATTTTTAAATACAACAAATTCATGCACCAATAATTTGAAGAATTTTTTTACAGCCTGGCTGACCGTGCTGCTTTTGAAAAGCAAAGCGGGTGATAAAATCAAGCCTGCGGGCATAAAAACCGATGTTATAGTAACAGCGCTGGCCAAAAATATTAAAGCAGCAGCCCTTTCTACGCGAAAAAGGGTATCTAATGCATGGAATTTGCAGTAAAGAAATATCCTCTTTTCCTGTGAAAAGCCTTGGCATCTTGCCATTGAAAGGGTTGAAGCTAAGCTTCGCCCCTGCTCATACATGCGAAGATCGTATTTATGGATAAGCTCATTTATTAAGTACATTTTTTATTCTTCTAATATATTTATATAATAAGGAGTTAAAACTGGGTGATTTTTTTGCATCCAAGAAATGAAACCTTTAGAGCGAAACATTATATCGCTATTAATATTTTCTGTGTTAATTATTTCAGGATCTTTAGACAGTAAGCCAACATCGATAAATATAACCTTGTTGTGCAATATCCCAAGGTTTCGCATCAAGGCTGTTTGTGCCCTGTCTTTATCAATTATGCCTTTTTCAGCGCAGTTGCAGTAAAGATCTCTTATTTTTTGCAGAATGTCTACCGCCCCTGCTAAATTATTCTGCGTCATAGCATTATCAATAGCTGTTAAAAGCGGGACGGCTTTTTTTTGCAGGATAAATTCTGTATTATCTGCTTGAAATGTATACTTGAAACCGATTTTATCAAAAAAAGAAAGTTTAGTCTTCAAATGATCTGTAGGTGTTAAATGGACATAGATGATTCCAGTTTCTTCAGGAAGTTCTTCATAGGATAGTTTTACGCTTTCAAGCAGTTGCTTAACCCGTTTTTGCTTTCTGTTAAGGCTGTCAACTCTGCTTTTTTCAAGGGAGGCGATTTTTAGCGGAATTTGCTCCCACCAACTAGCGCGTGTGTGCTTTTGCTTAACAATTTTTAAAACATATTGGCCATCGGCACTTTCAAAAGCGTAAAATTGCGCCCCTTTGCCAAGGTAAGTAAATTTTTGATTGAGTATTTCTTTTACTTGCGTTTCAATCAGTATTGTTTGCAAAGGCGGTTGCCAGTTTTCTCTGTGAGAAAATTCTGAATATATACAGGAAACGCAAAATCCATCATTGAGATAATTATAGGTTCTTTCTAGACCAAATCCGATAAGGGTAATAAGCAGGAATAGACAGGCATAACCAGTTTTTGAACGAAAAAGAAATAGAGTTTTCATAAGTTGCAATAAATATGGAGGTATTAGTGAGTATTAATAAAATTATTTCCAAAAAAGCATATCAAAGGATTGCAAAGGACTTAGCTGCTTTTTTTGCAAACAGCTATATTTTGTATGTAAAGACCCAAAATTTCCACTGGAATGTTGAAGATCCACGTTTTTATTCTCTGCACAAATTTTTCGAAGAACAATACGAAGACTTTGAGGAAGCAATTGATGTGATTGCTGAAAGAATTAGAGGCTTGGGGGCAAAAACTCCTGGCTCGCTTGCTGAAATTCTCAAACTTGCTACAATCAAAGAGTCAAGTAATAATCTTTCAGCAAATGAAATGATTAAAACGCTTATTCGCGACCATGAAGCTCTTATTGAGCAGATTCGCCCGCAAATACACTTAGACCAGGAAGATAATGATGAAGGAACTGCCGATCTATTAATAGATCGTCTAAGATTCCATGAAAAAACATTATGGATGCTAAAAAGCCATTTGCCTAAGTAATGTTATGATGTTTAAAGATAGGCGAGAAGCTGGTAAGAAGCTGGCATCAATATTGCAGCAATATAATGGAGCGCATAACACTCTTGTGCTTGGTTTGCCGCGGGGCGGGGTTATTGTTGCTGCAGAAGTAGCTAAAATGCTTCAGCTCCCTTTAGATATCACTTGTCCAAGAAAGATTACCGCTCCGGATAGCCCTGAATATGCAATCGGAGCGGTATCAGAATCAGGAGATGTATGTTTGAATCAAGAAGCTATACACGCCTATGGAATTTCGGCAAGTTATATTCAACATGCAGTCGCGGAGGAAACAGCTAGAGCGCAGATGCGTTTGCATAAGTATAGAATAGACAAGCCTGTAAGACAAATTAAAGACAGATGCATCATGCTAGTTGATGATGGGCTTGCTACCGGATTCACCATGTTAGCAGCCATAAAAGGAGTAAAACAGGCAGGAGCCAGTAAAATTATCGTTGCGGTACCTGTCGGCCCCATAGATACTTTGGAGATGATTAAAAAAGAAGTGAATGAGTGTTACTGCCTATTTACTCCTTTTTCTTTTTTTGCTGTGGGAGAGTTTTACGAACATTTTCAACAAACCACAGACGAAGAAGTTATGGATGCCCTAAATTTTTAACCCTGAATTTGAAATCAAACTCTTTATATTCTCTTAATCATATTCTGTTACAAAAATCCATTCTATTTAATATAAATTGGTTTTTGTTGTGGATCCACTTTTAATTGAAACCCAAGAGCAGTTTAAAGATTTTATTCATAAATTTGAAGAAGAAATTCGGTTAAATTCTTTTCAAATTTCCATTAAACAAGCGCAAGAAAGATATGTACAATCCTCATCAAATATAAGTACTTTTTGGAATAGCGCTAAAATTACATGGATGCGTTTAAATTGCGATACAGTGTCTGGCAGCATTAAGCGTCTTGTTGGTGATTTAAAACTCTACTTTTCTTTTTATTCACCCGAGAGAGTGATTAATGAGCCAAAGGTAGCCAATCTTCTGCAAAAGAAGCATCTATTTGTAGTAAAAAAAGGCCATCAAATTGTTGCTGATTGCAAGTCATTAAAACCTTTAATTGTTAAGCAAAGTCCTGGGCTTTTTTGGGGAACTGCTGAACAGCAATTAATGAGTGATTTTAAACAAATCTATCTCAACCGTTTTCGACAGTTTAAAGAACTTCTACGCGACCCCCTTCTTGAAGAGGATCAGTTTTTTTCAATTGTTGAGGAAAAGTTTGAAGAAGCCCTGCCATTTCTGGAAAAATTGCAAGAAAGGTATATTGCTGCTTTAGAAAGTCTTAAGGATTTAGAACCGGTAGTATGTGATTTAGAGCAGAAAGATTACCCTGAAAGGAAAATACGCCAGTTCCTTGTTAATCAAGAATTAGTTATGCGCGGGGCGCTAAAACTTAGTAATACAAAAGAAAGATTTCTACATAGATTGAAAAGTAGCATTGTCAAAGGCACTGAACAGGAAAAGCGTGAGCTTAATCCCATAGAAGAGGCTAAATACGAATATTTACAAAGACTGTGTTTGAATGTTAATTATGAATTAAGGCAGGGATTGGCAGAGAATAAAATTCTCCAGCATAAGCAAGTACGTCTAGTCGACCCCAAGTTACTCTTAGAAGTTAAGCGTGAAAACCACTCTTTTTGGAGATATACCCCTTGGGGGCGGATTCTTATTGGCTCTCATGACAATAGTGGTTATGAATTTCAACAAGAAGTGAATAAACTAAAAAATGCAAAGTATTCTTTTAATCAAAAACTTATTGTTCTAAGGAAAAAATTAGTCAATATCAATAACAATAATCCTTCTAAAACAGGAAAAGAAATCATTGCTTTTGAGAATTGCCTGAAAAAAAATAATTTACAACTTTATCAAAAGTTTTTAGATAGAATTATCGAATATCTGCAAAAAGCGCGTTTTGAGTGCCGCGTGATCCGGGATGGCATTCAAAAAAGAACTTCAGAAATAGCTGGCAAGCAAGACCTTAAAGTATATTTGCAAAAATTATGCTGGGCTGAATTATCCCTTCCCAGCACTATTTCCATGAGTGGAAAGGTGCCAAAAGGCGCCTATATCCAAATGCTGTCAGAAAAACTGGCGGGACATGATAAGCCTTTAGTGAATCAGCAAATTTTACAATATATCAAAAAATACAAAGTCCCTTTATCAAAGCTAGAGGATAAGCTCAATAAGGAAATTGAAGTTCTCAATCATCAAAATATGCTTGATAGAGAAGTAACAACTGGAATAGATGAAAAAATTGGCACTTTAGCAAGGCATTTTGATGCCATTATCGTAAAATATCAAAGGACTTATGATAATCTGCAGCCTACTTCAATGCTTGATGCTATTAGTCAACATGTTACAGACATATTGAAACGAGCTGTTTCCTTTAATCAGTGGTCCAGCAAATTTACTCATCCAAGTGAGTTTTATAAACGCAAAGATCTTGCTGACCTAGGCTATAATATCTTTTACGATGTGCAAAAAATTTGGAGCCATTTAGAGGTAGGGCCTGGAGAAACTTGGCAAGAACCTTTGAGAAGGGAAGTCATGGCCTTCATAGAATGGGCGACGGAACATCCAAAGGCTGCCTCAACTATGATCCGGGATATTGCACAGCTTGTTGTTATTCTATTTAGCAATAATAATGAACTGCAGCGTGCAGCAACAACCCTAAAAGCAAAAGTATTTATTAATGCAATTTTGGGCGCTCTTGGCAAGCCTGTTGAAGAAAAACCTGATACAGAAAATGAATTGCGTTTTAGAGCCCTTGCCGACCTCGTACGACATGGGCCTATTGCCGGCCGGGTACTGAAAACTGGCTACTACATGTACAAGGGATTCGATAAAAATAATCCGATAACTAGCCTATTATGGGCTGCTGGACAGGGATTGTTTCGTGGAATGGTCGATAAGAGTGTGCGCGATATCATTGACTCGATTCCGGATGAAACTTCTGCAGAAATACTGCAAGTGCTTAGAATGTTTGCTAATATATTCCATGGACAAGCCTACATGGACTCCGCTGTTGAAAAAGGCAAACTGGAGTTCCTAAATCGAGTAAGCCAGCGAGCGCAGCTGCTTCTAAGGCCAAACTCACTTAAGACTAAATTACAGCAGTGGTGGCGCGTACTTTCGGCTTCAAGAGGCAAAGAAAAATTTATACGGCTTGCTTCTCAGATTGGCATTATTAGTGGAGGCGCCTCAGCAACAGTGCCTCTTTCGATGTGGATGTACAGCTTTCTTGGCCCTATCGGTTTAATACCCGCAGCCGGAATATCAGTATTTATCCTAGTATATTCTGTATACAGGGCTTATAAGCTAAATCAAACCCTGAATGAAATTTTTCCGGATACCTTTGAAACAATTCGCAAGATTGAAGCTGCGCAGCTGTTTGATAAGCAGTTGCCGGAAATTACAAAACTAATGGAAACGAACCTTTCTGATTTGCAAAAGAGGGGAGTGCTGCCGGAAGAAAAACCATTCCCGGAGCACCTTGTGCATTTAAAACAATCAGCGGGGTATTTAAATAGCGAAAAATGGCAGAAAGAGGAGTGTTTAAAGCTCCTTGAAATTTACGAAAAAACAGAAAAAGAAAACCACCAGATAATGACGCCGCAAGTGTATATGCAAATTTTTAGCTCGCAGTTATTAAAGCCGGATTTAAAGGCAAATTTAATCAAAAAGTTGCGTGAATCTTATGCTGCTACGAATACAGTACAGTTATTATCCGAGGACGATTTAAAAGATCTAGCCAATAAAATCATCAATCAAGCGATTCTGCACTCTGTTACGCATTGGCTAAAGGATAGGCTGTTAAAGAGCTATAAAGAACAGTTTATTCATAATTATGTGAACAAACAAATCTCGCCTTATAAGCCAGCCAATGCCAATCCAAATTTGCACGATGATCCTGAAGCACTATTAGAAAGTATGCTTTCCAGAGAGATTCATGCCATGAACAGCAAGTTAATGCTAGGCCTTGATGAGAAAATTATTCATCAGATTGTTCGGACGTACGTGGCATAAGCGATTTTAAAATAACACGTGCCTGTGCCCGAAATATCTTACTATTAAATATGTCTAATTTGCAATAGCTTCTAATCGCTAAATCAATTCAAAAAAGTGCCCAAAAGCATTTGTATCTACTAAAAGTGGTGGTGAAAATGCCACCTTTGAATACAAGACTGTTTGCAAATTCCGATTGGAACAAAATATCAAGCAGCCAACAAACCCAAAAATCTTTTTCCATGATTACAGGCGATACATTTCTCTGAATGGCTGCTTGTTCAATGTAGAGGCGCCGTTCGTACGAGGGCAGTTCTAAAAATTCAAGTTTCATATATCTTTTTCAGCTAATTTTCTAAAAATGGAATGCATCCATTCTGGAGCAAGCCTAATATCTTTAAGTAGTTCTTGTCGCCTGTTTAGAGGGATAATCCGTTTCAAATGCTCAATTCGCTCAGTAGTCATATTTTCTTTACCAATCTCTCTAAGGGCTTGAATCAGAAGTCCACTGAGTTGACCTGCCAAGGCCATATTCTTAGGAGTTGTATGCCGTAGTTGAAACCCAAGTTGCGCCCCTAAATCACGCTTGAACATTGCCGAACTTGACAAGTGAAAGGATAAGTCCCGAAGAGCCAAGTCGTGACTTGGCCGAGGGGCTTAGCGTTTCAATTGGCAAGTGCAGGCCTGTTC
>JAEYWL010000129.1 GCA_023428915.1 Verrucomicrobiota bacterium | reverse complement strand
ACGCCATGGACCTTATGGACTTAATGGACTAAGCGCCAATTGCTTGTCGTAAATGTCTTTGGCGTCGTTAAGGTCCATAATGTTATTTGATATAGCTAAATCTGACTTATGCAACTGTCTCTTAAGGTCCCTTTTAAGGGAAAAGCTATCATTGTAGGAATAATTTGCTTGGGTGCTTAAGCCAAAGAAAAATGCCGGTTCTAAACCTAAGAATGGAGGAAACTTTGATCTAGAACCAGCGGTGGGGAAACTTGTATTACTAACATCCTCTAACTGTCAATGTTAGTACTCTTATAAGATGTTAATTATATACATTGTTAATTATTTGGCTAGTACTTTTTATTATTTCTAGTAATCGCTCTGCTAAAATGAGCAAACTATTCGTTACAAAAAAGAGTGACATGATAAAGCGGATGTGAGTATACTGCCCTCACAAATGAGCATGATGTAAAAACGCGTTTAGAAGTCGCTGCCAGAAGTATCGGATAATCCCTATTGCCTCCGCAGCTTCTTTTCATAATTGAACAGTGTAAGGGCGTAATGATCAATTTTCGTAAACTAAAGCAAGACTTCTCCCCAACTATACTAAAAGAAGGCCGCCTTCTCTATGAAAAAGAAATGGTGGTTTCTGGAAGAATAATCAGTTTGGATGCGCAGTGCGTACGTCTAAATTGCCGGGTAATTGGCAATTATGAAAATAGCTATGAGAGTCAAATCGAAATCAATAGCCAGGCGTCATCCATTATCGATTCAGATTGCGATTGCCCCTATAAATATGATTGCCAGCACATTGCGGCAGCCCTGTTTTATATGGAAGAGCATTTTAATGAAATCTTGCTCGAGTACTCTAAAGAAACCCAGATCGAGAAAAACGAAGCCTGTGATGACCAGGAGAAAGAGGTTTTGCGGGAGGCTGTCAAGCAAGCCGAGCATCGGGAAGTTCTGCGGAAAGGTAAAAAATATCAAAAAGAAGTGTTGCAAGAGTACATTTCAGCCTCTTTAGTTCTTGGCCAGTCCCCATTTTTTATACCTGAAGAGCACTTGGCAGCAGACCGCGCTGACCTCATGCTTATTTTCCTGCCCACACCTGGCGGCGATGCAAAAACGCATGAAATCCGCCTGGCCCTTCGTTTGCCGTTCCGCTCAAAGCCGCTCAATGTACTGCAATTCCAAGAGTTTCTAGATGCAATGCGTTACGGCGAGCCTATCTATATTGGCAGCAAGCGCTTCTTTTTTGAAAATAGTTCCTTTGAATCCGATAGCTGGCAAATTTTAAAACTATTATTAGACCACGCTCGCTTCTTGGAGTGCAAAGGGGAAAAAAATCCCAGCATCGCCCAGATCGATGAGGAAATTTTTGGCATTATTTTAGCCAGGTCGTACGAAATTGCGTTGGCAAGATTGGCCAAACACCCTAATGCAGCTGCTAGCGGCGAACGCCTGCTGCTCCCGTGTCTGTATGCCGGCACTATTGAAGAGCCCCTTCGTTTTGCCGCTTTGCCTGCAGGCCTGCATTTTCAATTGGAGTATTTAGAAACGAATGCGCCGAAGCTATTCCTTAAACCCTCATTATTTATTGATAACCAGCATACAGTGCCTTTAGAAGAAGCGTTGCTTTTTGAGTGTGCTAAACCGGGTATTATTTACAAAAACGTATATTACCGTTTTCAAACGCAAATCAAACGCAAGCATTTGCGCAATATCCTGGCAATTAGGGATGTCACCATACCGGAGCCTCTTTTTGGCACTTTTGTGGAGAATGCTTTACCGGAACTGCAAAAGATCTCGCATGTTACCAATCTAGAGACGATAGAACAATTTGTAACCCTTCCCTTCGTAGAACCTATTTCTGCGATTTGCGATATAAATTATTTAGATGGGGAGTTAGAGGCCGCTATCCACTTTGTATACAACGGTATCAAAGTGCCTGCAGCGGCAGCCCAATTAGGGTATGAGCAAATCTCCTCCTTTGTAACAGGCCACGGCATTTTGGCGCGCAATTTAACCGAAGAGCAAAAAATTATTGAGGATATGTTTCAAGATTTCTTGTATCAGCCTCAGGCGGGGGTTTATGTAGCCAAAAGCGATAAAAAAATTGTCGAATTTATGACGGAAGTAATTCCGCGCAACCAGCACCGGGTCAAATTTAATTGTCCTGAAAATCTTTTGGATCAGTTTATATACGATGACACTTCTTTTAAACTTATCCTCAAAGAGACCGATCAGATTGATAGCTACCAAATCGACCTGCAAGTCTGCGGCAATTTGCGCGGCTTGACTGTAGATCTCCTATGGGAATGCTTGCTGACCAAGAAAACTTTTCTGGACATTGGCCCTAAACGGACTGGCAAGAAAAAGACGGTAGTGGAAGGGGAGGGAAGCCGTTCGCAGAAAATCCTGGTGTTAGATCTCGACCGGATTGCCCCTGTTGTACAAATTTTTGATGAACTTGGCATCAATAAGCTGGATAACCACTCTGAGAAAAAGCCCCTTTGGAACTTAGCTAATATTTCTGCCAGTTTGTTTGAGGGGCTGCCCATAGAGTTTTCGATGAGTGAAAACCTTAAAGAGATACAAGACCAGATGCTGGGCAAAAAGCCGCTGAAGCCGGCGCCGATTCCGGCAGAAATAAATGCTGTACTAAGAACTTATCAAGAAGAAGGCATTCATTGGCTTGATCGGCTGCGGGCAATGCGTTTAAACGGCGTATTGGCTGATGACATGGGCTTGGGAAAAACTTTGCAGGCTATTATCGCCATCACACAGCTTCACAGCGCAAAGCCTGAAGTTCTTTCCATTATTGTGTGTCCCACTTCGCTTATTTATAACTGGAAAGAAGAATTTAATAAATTTAATCCCAAATTGCGTGTGCTGCCAATTGATGGCACTCCTTCGCAACGCAAGAAGCTGCTCACGGATTTAGGGCAATATGATGTAGTGATTACCTCTTATAGCCTATTGCAAAAAGATATTGATATTTATAAAGAACATGAATTCGGCTATGCGATTTTAGACGAAGCCCAGCATATAAAAAATAGGGGCACCCGCAACGCCAAGTCGGTAAAAATGATCCTCGCAGCCCACCGTTTAATTCTTACCGGTACTCCAATTGAAAACTCTTTGGAAGATTTGTGGAGTTTATTTGACTATTTAATGCCCGGCTTATTGAGCAGCTACGACCGTTTTGTTGAAAAATATTTGCGCAGCCACCAAATTGGACAAATTTCCAATCAGGAAGTGCTGCGCAAAAAAGTCTCTCCTTTCATTTTGCGCCGCATGAAAAAAGATGTGCTTGAAGAGCTGCCTCCGGTTTCTGAGATCATCTACCACTGCCACCTCTCTGACCTGCAAAAAGATCTCTATCGCTCTTACGCTGATTCGGCGAGGGAAGAGCTCAGCCAGTTAGTTAAAAAAGAGGGGTATGATAAAGTACAAATTCAAGTGCTGGCGACCTTGACCCGCTTAAAACAAATTTGCTGCCACCCTGCAATTTTTGCTAAAGAAAAAGCAGAATCCGGCGACTCCTCAAAATATGAGATGTTGATGGAGTTGTTGCAGACGCTCATTGAAGGCAAGCATAAGACTGTGATCTTTAGCCAGTATACGCGCATGTTGCGTATTATGCGCGAAGACTTAAAACAATTAGGGATAAAATTCTGCTATTTAGACGGTTCCAGTAAAAATCGATTAGAAATCGTGAAAGAATTTAACGAAGATGATAGCATTATGGTCTTTTTAGTTTCTCTGAAGGCTGGAGGAACTGGATTAAACTTGGTAGGCGCCGATACGGTTATCCACTATGACATGTGGTGGAATCCTGCAGTAGAAAATCAGGCTACGGACAGGGTGCATCGTTTAGGGCAGAAGTCATCGGTTTCATCCTATAAATTAATTACCCTTGGTACCATCGAGGAAAAAATATTAGAATTGCAAAACCGTAAAAAAGGGTTAGTGAAAACAGTGATTAGTGCCGAAGATGAGGCTATTGCCAAACTAACTTGGGAAGAGGTTTTGGAGTTGCTGCAAACATAAGAGGTTTTTTGTTATGGCCCAGAATCAGAAGAAAGCCCCGCCAGGTATAAAAGGCATGGCGGAGACATTTTATAAGTCTGCGTTCGGACAGTTGAATAAGTTTAGGGGCGTCTTCTCTAATGATATAGGGATCGACTTGGGAACCGCGAACACCTTGGTGTTTGTTCGCGGCAAAGGGATCGTATTAGCTGAACCTTCTGTAGTGGCTGTGGACTCGCTTACAAATGAAGTGTTGGCAGTCGGGCAAAAAGCAAAGGCAATGCTCGGAAAGACGCCGCGTAAAATCCATGCTGTGCGTCCGATGAAAGACGGAGTGATTGCCGATTTCGAAATTGCCGAGGGAATGCTCAAAGCCCTTATCCAACGAGTGACTCCATCGAGAAGCCTATTCCGCCCAAAAATTTTGATCGCTGTGCCATCCGGAATTACCGGTGTGGAAAAGCGCGCAGTGGAAGACTCTGCCCTGCATGCCGGCGCCCAAGAAGTAATTTTGATTGAAGAACCAATGGCAGCTGCCATTGGAGTCGATTTGCCGGTGCATGAGCCTTCAGCGAACATGATCATCGATATCGGCGGCGGGACCACTGAAATTGCAATTATTTCTTTAGGCGGCATAGTAGAATCCCGCTCCTTGCGTATTGCCGGAGATGAGTTTGACGAGTGCATTATCAACTACATGCGCCGTACCTACAACCTAATGATAGGCCCCAGGACTGCTGAAGAGATTAAGATGACCATAGGGTCGGCGTACTCCTTAGGCGGAAATGAATTGGAAATGGAAGTGCGCGGCCGGGATCAGGTGGCGGGCTTGCCGGTAACTAAAAGAATTAACTCAGTTGAAATTCGGGAGTGTTTAGCAGAGCCCATTCAACAGATTATTGAAAGCGTTAAGCTTACCTTGGAAAAATGTCCGCCTGAATTAGCCGCTGACCTTGTAGAGCGGGGAATGGTTATTGCCGGCGGCGGCGCCTTAATTAAAGGATTAGATAAGGCGTTGATTAAAGAAACTGGCCTGCCTGTTATTATAGCGCCAAATCCTTTGCTTGCTGTATGTTTGGGAACTGGAAAGGCATTAGAATATTTAGACAAATTTAAACGGCGCAAAGCATAAACTTATGCAAATTCATGAACTCGCAAATACAAAATTGAAGCAATGGCTTGATGAAGTGATTCATCTTTGCCAGCCGGATGCTGTGCACATTTGTGATGGTTCTAAGCAGGAATATGAGTTGCTAGCCGAGCGGCTTGTAAAAAAAGGGACATTTACGCGCTTAAACCCCGGGAAGCGTCCCAACAGTTTTCTCGCCCGCTCAACCCCCGACGATGTTGCAAGGGTTGAAGAGCGCACATTTATTTGCAGCCTTAAGCAAGAAGATGCCGGCCCAACAAATAATTGGCGCGATCCCCAGGAAATGAAAGCGACGCTCAAGCAGCTTTTTAAGGGCTGCATGCGCGGCCGCACCCTTTATGCCATCCCGTTCAGCATGGGGCCGATTGACTCGCCATTAGCACGTATTGGAGTTGAAATTACTGATTCTGCCTATGTAGTATGCAATATGCATTTAATGACGCATGTGGGTAAACGCGTGCTTGATAAGTTGGCAGATAATGATTTTGTGCCGTGCCTTCACAGTGTGGGCCAGCCGTTGGCAGAAGGGCAAAAAAGTGCCGTTTGGCCTTGCAATCCGGAAAATAAATATATCGTGCATTTTCCAGAAGAGCAAAGTATTGCTTCTTTTGGCAGCGGGTATGGCGGCAATGCCTTGCTGGGAAAAAAATCGTTTGCGCTGCGTATTGCCTCGGTGATTGCCCGACAAGAAGGGTGGCTGGCAGAGCACATGCTGATTTTAGGCATTACAAATCCTGAAGGGCAGAAAAAGTACATAGCGGCTGCTTTTCCAAGCGCCTGCGGTAAAACTAATTTAGCTATGATGCAGCCTTCATTGCCGGGCTGGAAAATTGAAACCGTTGGCGACGATATTGCCTGGATGAAATTTGGGGCTGACGGGCAGTTATATGCCATTAATCCCGAAGCCGGCTTTTTTGGCGTAGCCCCAGGCACCTCTAGTAAATCCAATCCCAATGCCATAAAAACAATAGCCTCTAACACTATTTTTACTAATGTAGCGCTTACCGATGAAGGGGATATTTGGTGGGAGGGTTTAAGTTGTGATAAACCTGCACATTTAATCGATTGGCTAGGCAAAGATTGGACCCCGAACTCAACCCAAAAGGCAGCCCATCCTAATTCACGCTTTACCGTCTCTGCCGCACAGTGTCCTTGTATAGATCCCAGCTGGCAAGAACCAAGCGGTGTGCCCATTTCGGCAATTCTGTTTGGCGGGCGGCGCTCCAAAGTGACTCCTTTAGTCATGGAAGCCTTTGATTGGAACCATGGTGTTTTTTTAGGGGCCTCAGTTTCATCTGAAATGACAGCGGCTGCAGCAGGAGAGCTGGGCAAGCTTAGGCACGACCCATTTGCAATGCTTCCTTTCTGCGGCTATAATATGGGAGAGTATTTTGCGCATTGGATTGCGACGGGCAAGGGTTCTAAAAAACTGCCTCGAGTCTATGCTGTGAATTGGTTTCGCAAGAACGCCAAGGGAGAGTGGATTTGGCCAGGCTATAGTGAAAATAGCCGCGTGCTTAAATGGATCTTTGAACGTACTGAGGATAAAGTTCAGGCTGATATAGCCCCTTTTGGCCTAATTCCTAAGATAGAAGACCTTGACTTGACAAATCTTTCGCTTAATCCAAAAGATGTTGAGGAACTGTTTGCTGTAGACCTTCCGGGGTGGCAGCAAGAAGTGGAAAGCCTGAGCGCCTATTTCCAAATCTTCGGCAAAAAATTCCCCGTGGAACTTCAAGACCAACTGCAGCAGCTCCAAAAAAGACTGAAAGAGTAAGGCAAAAGTAAAAGGCAAAGGCGGAATGTTATTTGTCCTATAGCTTGCTCTTGAAGGTATTTATCTAATTAAACGCAAAGAAGCAAAACTTTTACGCATATCTTTTTCTTGACGTTATCTATTGTGTCGCTGCTCGCCGCAGCTCAAAATGTATACCCATTATAACCCCACGTTCCGGCCTAAAGGCCTTCACGTGGGGCTGCTGCACTTGCATCGCTTCCGCGATGCTCCGAAAAGCCTTCGGAAATGGAATGTTATGTAAATTACTTTTTTTAAAAATACTGTCTACTGTATTTAAATAAATCATTTTAACCATCGCGGAAGCGATGGCACTGCAGCAGCCCCGCGTGAAGACATCTACAGGGTTCTCCCTGCAGATGTCGGAACGTGGGGTTTATAAGAATATTAGATTGAGCTGCGGGAGCAGCGACACAATAGATAACGTCAAGAAAAAGATGTGGGTAACAGTATAGTGTCGTTAAGGTCCATGGGAGACAGTTGCAAAAGTCAGATTTAGCTATATCAAATGACATTATGGACCTTAACGACGCCAAAGACATTTACGACAAGCAATTGGCGCTTAGTCTATTAAGTCGATAAGGTCCATGGCGTCATTAAGGTCCATTGTCCATTTAAGCGCTTCACTCAGACTAATGCAACTGTCTCATGGTGTCGTTAAGGTCCATTGTCCACATTTAAGCGTCTGATTCGGACTTTATGATTCGTTTCTTTTTAGTCACTGTTACGTTATTTTCGGGCACAGGACGAGATTTGGGCTAGGGGACGAGGTCGGGGCCGCCGGGGTGGAAGGGGTTGCACTTGCAGATGCGCTTAACGCCAAGGAAGGTGCCTTTGCAGATGCCATATTTTTCTATGGCCTCATAGGTGTAATCGGAGCATGAGGGGTAAAACCGGCAAGCTTGGCCCACAAAAGGGCGCATAGTGAGTTGGTAGACTTTAATTAAGAATAAACCTAGTTTTTTCATATAATCTGAAACACATCGCGCAGGAGGGTAAGCCCTACTTCAATTAAAATCAACCAGATGATGGTCCACTCCAAGCGGCTTGAATGCTGATGATTTAATTCATTGCCCAACATGCCGAACAATTCATGAACGACATCTAAGCGCTGGTTCAAAATCTCTACCCTTGATCTAATGTCGAGATAATTGGCGATCATGGTGTAGAGGTATTCTAGCTCAGAATGCTCCCAGAAAAATTCCGGGGTGTCCAGGACGTCAAAATGCAAGTTGACCGAAGTGCGTTCGATAAACAATTCGCCCATTTTCTTGCGGATTTCGCTGCGTTTTAAGGGGATGCGTCCCCATTTGGCTAAGTCTTCCGGAATATGCTTGGTAGAGTTGAAGGTCTTTTGGATAGCGGTTTCAAAGGCTGCTAGTTTTACCGACTGGGCTAAACCGTGGGAAATTGCCAATAGTGTCAGCGTGGTCGTGTCTAGCAGGAAGATTTCATCTTTATACACTTTTGGGGTTTCCCCGAGGGTGTATGAAAAAAGATCGGTTTCACTATTTTCCAAGGAAGTATTTTCATACCCTCTTAATTCTTCCAGGTAGATCTTTTCTTCTTTTTCAGTGAGGCCCCAACAGACAATGCTGCCATACGGGAAATAAAAAATGTTGGCCCTGCCATTTGCGGAAGGTACTTCAATATGGATAACCCCGCGATGGATTGTGCACGGAAAGCGCTCATTTAGGCTTTTGAATAGGCGGGATGTATCATATGAAGCTGCTGTACAGCAGCATAAACAACGCATAAGTGTGATTGCCTCGACCCGGTACTTTTGCGGGTCTGGTACGATTGCGAAAGAGGGGACTTGAACCCCTACGAGATTTCTCTCACTACCACCTCAAAGTAGCGCGTATACCATTCCGCCACTTTCGCTTGAGACTATTATAATAGCAAGCCCTAGGATAGTTCGCAATCTAATTATGGCAGGTGGACATAAAAAAGCTGCGGATTTTAGTTAAAAATCGCTGCGTTGCAGGTAAAGCGGCAATGTTCCTCGAGGAGCGCTTTTCGGCTAATGCCAATAGGAAAAAGAGTTCTTCGTCTTCTAAATGCAAACTTTCTTGAGGGCGGTGATTTGGGCAATAACAGCCTGATGGGGCTAAAAATGCATCTTCAGCCAGAACAATACCGCACTTTGGGCAGGAATGAGTCAGGAGCAGTAGGCCCTCATGCAGTAAAATTTTTAAGTAGAATGAGGCTGCAAAAGCCATAGGGTTTGCGGGAATCAGATGCAAATAGAGGCAGAGCAGAGAGAATAGTAAAGGATCCGGTTTTCCGGGAAGTTGCGATACTTCTAAAGCGTGGGTCATTTCACTTGCGGCTTGCAGGCTTGCCAGATTTTCCCTAAGGGCCAAATGCATTTGCAAAACCGTGGCTTCTTTAAGCTGGAAAAATTCACTGTGAGGGCTGCTCTTCAATACAAACTCAGAAAGGGTCAATGGGGTACAAACAGCTTGCAATAATCTTTTGGGATTTTTTCCTCCCTTAATGTAAACTTTGATAATTCCATATTGGCCGGTAAAAAGGGAAAGGATTAAATCCCAGTCTTTATGCGGCCAAGCCTTTAAGACCACACCTTGGCAGATATAGGGTTCCATGTTTTGAATTATTCCAGTAAAGAGGGGTTTTTGCTACACCAAAAAAGTAAAGACCGGTAATATTTCAGCATTGCACCGATAGCTCAATCGGATAGAGTACCCGGCTTCGAACCGGGTGGTTAGAGGTTCGAGCCCTCTTCGGTGCGCTTTTTACCTTCAAATTATTCCACAAAATCCCTCAAAAAAGCAAATTTTCCCCTTTTTAAATTTTTTTGTTGCCATTCACGGCCAAAGCTGCAAAATGGTTAAAGCTTTTATTATCAGATTTTGCAACAGAGAGGTCAGCATGAGCAGAAAAGAGAAAGCGCAAGAATTTGTAGACGAAGGATATAACATCTCGATCACTGGTAGAAATGTGTTAGTTACCGAGGCGATGAAAAATTATGCCATGGAGAAAATTACAAAGATCGAGCGGTTTTCCAACAGGATTATCGACGTTTTTGTCACTATGGACATTATTCGCAATGAGCATCGGGTCGAAATTATTTTAAAGGTAAATGACGTTAAAATTGTCAGCCAAGCGTCTACCGATGATATGTACGCTTCCATCGATAAGGCCATTGATAAGATTTTAGCCCAGCTGCGCCGCTATAAGAACAAACTGCAAGATCATCAAGCACGCGGCCATAAAAGCATTGAGATGAATGTCAATGTGCTCAATCGCATTGAAGAAGATGAAGAAAGCAGTTTCGAGCATGAAACAGATCATGAGCGTGAATTGTATGAAAGATATCGTCCGCATCAAGTGGTAAAAACAGAAAAGCGCCATTTAAGAAATCTCCGTCACGATGAAGCAATTATGAAAATGGAGCTTTCCGGCGATGCTTTCTTGCTGTACCGCGGCGAGGAGGATTTGAAATTGAAGGTTATGTACCGCCGCAATGACGGCAACTTCGCTGTCATCGAAGTGGAAACCTAAAAGCTTGGTGGCAAAATTGAGCTTTTTGTTAAAATGGACAAGTGAATTTAAGAAAAGATAGCAAAATCATTAATTTAAACCCGAAGGCGTAAGGACACAAAGAGATATTTAACATAGCAGATTAAGAATTTTATCTTTGTGCCTTTGCGTCTTCGTGTTTAATTTATAAATAAAGGCTTCTACACCATCTTCCAGGTCCTTTAAATAAAGCCTATGCCGCAGCAGTATTGTCCATTTCGCAATAAGCTTATTCCCGATTCTCCCGAAGAGCTTGTACGCCAGAGCCTTTTGGCTAAAATGACGCAAGAATTGGGCTATCCCAAAGAATGTCTGGCTTTAGAAAGGGAAATCAGCAGATTGCCCCATTTGCAGGGTGTACCTTTTAAAATCCCGCAGCGCCGGGTGGACATTCTATGTTTTGCCAAGAACCAGCAAGCAGAAGCCAATTTATTTCCTCTATTGCTTATTGAGTGCAAGGCTGTTCCATTACAATCCTATATGCTAAAACAATTGATAGGGTATAATTACTATATACAGGCCTGTTTTGTGGCGCTAGTCAACGGGCAGGAGTGCCGTCTAGGTTGGCAAGATTCTCGCAATGAATACCAATTCCAGCCGGTATTGCCGCCATATGCCGACCTGCTTGCTTCGCTGAAACCAACATAAGTTTTTGAGGAATGCTATGGAAAATAATTTCTTTGATAATGTGTTCGCAGAGCTCAGCAGAATAGTAAAATTCCTTAAAGACAATCAGCATCGCCCCCCTAATCCTGAAGTTTCCGACCTGGTTTACTACAAAATTGCCCAGATCAAAAAAATGCTTGAGGAATTTAAAAAAATAAGCAACCAAACAATTAAGGAAACTGGTACAAAACTTACACAGGTGAAAGATGGTGTGCGCTTGCCGCCGCCCGGTTTAGATAAGGAAAATCGGGAAATTTGGGAAAAGCTCCAATACTATAAAGAGGAGCTAATAGCTATCCAGCCTATGGCTGAGGAAGCTATTGCCAAAGGTCCGAGCCTATCCGAAGTGATGAAGGATAAGTCTAAGAAAAAAGTACACGCCCGACAAAAACGAATGGCTAAAGGTACCGGTTACAATGAACAGTGGAAAAAGCTGTAATAGACATCTTTCAAAGCGAGTTTTGAAAGATGTCTAGTGAGGAACTCTTTCAAGCAAATATAGAAGCATTTGCGCTCTTAAACCCCAAAGCTGCCGTTCAACTTTCTTTCATAGATATAGATCATGTCCAGCCATGCCGTACACAGTTGCAAGAAGATAATCTGCATATTACCCCTCAACAATCTGAGGGTTTTTTTATTTACGCTAACGAGGGAGCAGCTGCCGAGCAAAAGGAGTGGGCAAACAGTTTGCCCTTAGATGAGGCGGATGTTCTTATTGTTTTTGGTGTAGGGCTTGGACTTGCCTACCTGCAACTTAGGAAATGGTTAGAGGAAAACTCTGAAAGGCATCTGGTATTTCTTGAAACGGATTTAGCTGTTATCTATCGTCTTTTAGAGACAGAGCTGGGCGCGAAATTGCTGGCCGATCCCCAGGTTTTTTTGCATTTTTTTGACTATGAGAATGAAAAAGATCCCTTTTACAATTGGCTCTGCTGGCGTTTTTTTGCAAAAAAAGTCTACTTTACCGCCTTGCCTTCCTACAGAAAACAATATCCAGAATTAGCGGAACGCTTAGATTTCGGCATTAGTTTTGATCTGGCGCATAAAAGCTCCATTATTGAAGAGTATCTGCAATTTGGTGTGGGGTTTTATAAGAACTTCTACCCTAACTTGCTTAGCTTGCCAGGGGCTTGCCGGGGCAGCGCTTTATTTGGAAAGTTCCCGCAAATCCCTGCCATTATCTGCGGGGCAGGTCCATCGCTTGCTAAAAATGCCGAACTTTTGCGCAAGTTAGATAAACGAGCTCTTATTTTTGCAGGCGGTTCTTCCATCAATGCTTTGAATGCTGCAGGGGTTATGCCTCATTTTGGGGCTGGTATCGACCCCAACGTTTCACAAGAGTATCGGCTGCTGGATAATTCAGCCTTTGAGCTTCCATTTTTCTACCGCAGCCGGATGTACCATAAGGCTGTTAAGCAAATTCGCGGCCCCAGGCTGTATATTAATGGCAGTGAAGGCTATGAGACAGCACGCTGGGCTGAGCAACAGCTGGGAATTGGAGAAGAAGGCGTATTAGAGGAAGGGCATAATGTTATTAACTTCCTAATGGGAATTGCACATGCCTTGGGCTGCAATCCCATTATTTTGGTAGGGATGGATTTAGCTTATACGGATAAGCAAATCTATGCGCCGGGTGTGATTGGCGATAGTACAGTGTTAACACAAGCCAACCGCTATGAAGAGGGGGAATTAGTGACACGGCAGGGGATTGATGGGCAGCCTATTCAAACCGAATGGAAGTGGATCGCCGAATCGCGCTGGATCACTAATTTTGCCTATACCCATCCTGAATTAAGCATTATAAATGCTACGGAAGGCGGATTGGGAATGGAAACTATCCCGAATCAAACCCTTAAGACTGTTTCTGAAAAGTTTTTAGAAAATGAATACGACCTTGCAGGATGGGTGCATGCAGAAATTCAGCAAGCGGATATGCCGGAGATAACAGAGTCGCACGTTGCTTCTTTGCTGCTAGAACTCTTTGAAAGTTTAAAGCGTTCTGAGGCAAACCTTAAACATTTAATTGAAGATCTTAAGCAAGTGGAACAGCAGAATGAACAAGGCTTGCCCATTCCACCTTCTTTGCATAGCGGTTTAGCTGCCTTATATGAAACAGAGCTTACGGAAGAAGCCGCCTATGCAGCCTTCCTTGAAACCCTGAATGTCGTTATTCAGCATGTGTTAAATAGTGAATTTCAAGAAATCACCCATGATAAGCAGCAATTAAGCGAGCAGGAAAAAAATGCCCGTTTAATCGCCCTTGGTTTAAAAAAATACCAATACCTGCTCAATGCCATTCAAAGTAATATTTTATTGATGGACAAAGCGGCAAAAGGGGAAATGCCATGAGCAGCAAGGGGTATAAGATGCAGGAAACTACTTTTTTCCTGATTGAGCCGGAGTTGGGAATAGAAATTCAAGCGGAACTTGGCAGTCAAGTGCAGCATCTTTATTATGAAGATGGTGCACTTAAGGCAAAAGTCTATTACCAGGATGACCGGTTGCATGGTCCTTCAGAATATTATAGTGCAGCAGGTCAACTATTGTCGCAAAATTGGTTTGTAGAGGGTGTGCAGCAAGGCAAGGCCTGGCAGTACTACCTGGATGGAAATCTCTATGCCCAGCTATGTTTTTTGAATGGGTTATTTCACTCTACCCAAAAATATTACTATCGCAATGGAAATGTAAAAAGTTTGATTCCCTATCAGTTCGGTAAACTTGAAGGCGAGGTGCACTTATTTTATCCAGATGGCAATTTGGATCGAAAATTGACATACCGCGCAGGGAAAAGACAAAAAACAGTATAAGTA
Source organism: Verrucomicrobiota bacterium (assembly GCA_023428915.1). Taxonomy (GTDB): domain Bacteria; phylum Chlamydiota; class Chlamydiia; order Chlamydiales; family JAEYWL01; genus JAEYWL01. The sequence goes on along the minus strand of JAEYWL010000129.1, from coordinate 13,874 downwards.
GTCAAGCAATAGAATAGTTTAGATCAAACTAACTCTATTACTTGCTCTGCTTTGTTTTTGTTTGCTTTGGTTTTAATTAAACAATGTGTTATGTTTTTATATTACATTTCACTTTTTTTATATACCTAATACTTTTTTTTTAAAATTTCACATCACTATTTTTAAACCTATATTCAATTGCCGAATGTAGGTTAAACCTTTTCTATAATTAGCGAGGTATTTTTTATGGATGGTGGTGTGGAGTCTCCAACCCCGGCAGTTGATCGTAGTCGTTCGTTATTCAATAATATTAAAAGCCATACTCTAAAAGCTGTCGGTTTTAAAAAGACAGATTCCATTGCAGCGCAAACACTCTATACAACAACTTTACCCATCATGCCGGTAATTGCTCTAATCGGTGCTGGCGTATGGGTAAGTGAAAAAATTTATACGGCAGTGAAAAGCAAAAAAGTGAGGCAAGCTGCAGAGGCCATTGAGAGAAACTTAAGTATCGCCTTAAGCAGATCGGTTAGCAGGGCAGCAAGTGAATTGAAAATTACCCCTTTGAATACTCTTAATAAATCCCACTCTGACATGACACAAAAGATGCCATATACGCCTTCTCAATCAAGTCAACAAAGAGTCAGGGGATTAGCTTCAATGCTGCAGCTTTCTGCTACCCAAGGCAGGCTGGCGGCTTCCTCTTCTAAGGATCAACAAACTTCTCTCCCGGCTGAATTGTTAAATGTTCCAAGACTTGACCTGACTGAAATCGAATTTGTCCCGCACAGTCCGGAATTTGCTCCATTGTCTACCGATAGACACTATGGCTGTAGAATTGAAAAAGCAAAAATACTGGGTAAAGGATCAAGCAAGGATATTTATTCTGCTTCTATGACGCCAGAAGGATTGCCGGAGCTTGTATATGCTAAATTTTGCTTAGAGGTAAAAGAACAAACAGTAGCTATAAATGCTCGGAAGAGGAGAAAAAAAACCGCAGCGGAAATTGCCGCAGAGAGAAAAAAAATTGTCGATGGAGCTAAAAAAGAATTCTTTATGCAGCGGCAGTTTGATTCTGAAGTTATTGTAAAAGTCTATTTTATCGAGGAGTATACCTCCAAAAAAGGCAATCCCAAGCTTGGAATTATGTTTGAAAAATGCAATGGCGGCGACTTATTTGATTTCGTTGTTAGCGGCGGTTTCCGCAAGCTGCCCGAGGAGCAGCGTTGGCAGCTGCTAGAAGATGCCTTTACAGCGCTAGCTGAGCTAGAAAAGAAGGGCATACATCATCGAGATATTAAGCTTGAAAATTTTGTGATCCACTGGGAAGGCGGGGCGCCGCGTCTTAAGCTGACTGATTTTGGCTATGCGGAATATTTGAAAGATGAGAAAAATGCTCCTGTCGGTTGTGGAAGCCCTTGTTATGTTGCACCTGAATTTTTAAAAGGCCACGATACCCTGGATAGACTAGATAGATTATTTTCAGGTTATTTGCCTAAGGAACTAGAGTCAGAAAAAAATGCGGCCTTAGAGGGTATCTGTAGCTTAAAGACAGACATGTGGTCTATGGGAATGGTCTTATTTGGCATGAGGCATAAAAGATTTCCTACTTTTATAGACGCAGATAGAACGGGAGAAACACTTGCTCGAATTAGAGGGCTGAAAAGCGGCACAATTAATGCTTCATTTCCCAATCTGGGGAAAGAGGGCTGCGAGTTAGAACAATTCAATCGCCGCTTGCTATCACTAAATCCAGCTGACAGACCGTCTGCCGCAGAGGGCCTTAAACTTATACAAACTATGCGCCAACAAAAAGTCCGCTTTAGATGCACTACTTTAAAACCTCTTCAGATGCAGACTACTTTTCAAGCTGGTATTCTTTGAGCTTATTGCGCAAGGTGCGGATGCTAATCCCCAGCTTTTCGGCTGCTTTAGTGCGGTTGTTATTCATAGCTTGCAGGGTTTCGATGATGTGCTGTTTTTCCAGCTCTTTTAAGGAGATCATCGCTTCTCTGCTAGTGGTTGATTCAAGGGCAGGTTCGCTCTTTGGAGAGGCTGCCGTGTCTAGAAATAATTGCTCGGCTTCAATTACTTGAGAATGGTCCAGTACCACAGCCCGTTCGATGACGTTGGCTAATTCGCGTACATTGCCAGGCCAATTGTATTTAAGAAGTTTTTCCTGCGCTTTAAGGGAGAATTGTTTTTGTTCTTTGTGGTTTTCTAAACACATGCGCGCCAGGAAATGCTCGCTTAAAGGGATAATATCTTCTTTTCTTTCCCTTAAGGGAGGCAGGAAAATCGGCACGACATTGAGGCGGTAGTAAAGATCCTCGCGCATGATCTTGTTGTCGATCATTTCCTTCATGTTTCTGTTTGAAGTGGAGATTAACCGCACGTCTACTTTAACCGGTTTGGTGCCGCCGACCCGTTCAAATTCCTGTTCTTGAATTACCCTCAATAATTTGGCCTGCACGGGCAGAGGTACTTCCGAAATTTCATCGAGCAGCAACGTGCCTCCATTAGCTAGTTCAAAACGGCCTAAGCGTTTGGCATTCGCTCCGGTAAAAGCCCCTTTTTCATGACCGAAAAATTCCGATTCAATGAGTGTTTCCGGAACCGCCGCGCAGTTGACTTTAATAAAAGGCTTATTAAGCCTTAAAGAGTTATAGTGAATAGCATGAGCGATAACTTCTTTGCCTGTGCCTGATTCCCCATGAATAAATACACTTGCATTGCTCTTGGCCACATGCATGACATCGGCTAGAACTTTTTTCATGGCAGGGCTTTCGCCAATTACTGCAAACTCGCTGCGATTGCCGCCCGAAGAGACCTGCTGGCGCAAGTAATTATTTTCTTCGACCAAGGTCATATGCTCCCGGGCTTTTTCGATTATTGCCTCTATTGTGTCCGGTGAAAAAGGCTTAAGCAGGTAGTTGAAAGCCCCTAAACGCATAGCCTCTACGGCATTGTCTATGCTGCCAAATGCCGTAATGATTACTACGACAGTGTTGGGGGAGTGCTCTTTGCATTTTTTTAAGACTTCAATGCCGGTGGTGTCTGGCAGTTTCATATCGGTGATCATTAGGTCGTAAACATTATCCCTTAGCAGCTCGAACGCATGATGCCCATCTTCGGCTGTCGTCACTTCCATGTTTTTGCGACGCAATGTTTCAGCCAAAAAATTACGAATAAGGACTTCATCGTCAACGACTAGAATTTTTTCAATTGCCATAACACCTCGAGTTTCTAAAGCGGAATCTTAATTGTGAACAAGGAGCCTTCGCCTAAGGCAGATGAAACATCTATGGCTCCATTATGGGCCTGAATTACGCGGAATACTTCAGTTAAGCCAAAGCCATACCCTTCCCGTTTTGTCGTAAAAAAAGGCCTGAAGATTTTTTCTAAATTTTCCTGAGGAATGCCTTCGCCAGTATCTTTGATGGATATGGAGCCAAAGCCTTTTTCCTCTTTAAGGGTAATTGTAATGGTGCCGCCCTGAGGCATTGCCTGTACAGCGTTTACCATTAAATTTAGCAAAGCAGATTTAAAATGCTGGGTATCCAGCATAAGTTTTATGTTTTTGGCCAGCCTTGTCTTGATTTGTACATTTTGGCTTATGGCGCTATCCATGCGCACGTGTTTGACAAGCTCTTCTATTAAAGTATTCACCTCTACAGGATGAAATTCTAATTTTAAAGGCCTTGAATAATTCAACACGTTGGTGACTAGACTATTCAAGCTGTCTGTACCTTCGACAATATAAGCGGCCATTTGCTGCAATTGCGGCTGGTCTTTGAGATCTCTAACTAAAAGGGAGGCAAACCCTTTTATGCCGCCCAGCGGGTTGCGGATTTCGTGGGCCACCATGGCAGCCATTTCCCCCAAGTCTTTCATGCGGTCATTGCGCGTAGCAATTAATTGCAAGCGGCGTATCTCAGTAATATCCCTTATCAGAACAATCATTCCCAAGGTATAATCAAACTCGCTATTGTCCTCTAAACTAGTATTTATAGGGCCTTCGCCGCGCAAAACAAAAGTGGTTTCAACCATAATTTCACGCACTTCGCCTTTCTGCCCTTCCGGTTCTACGGTGGCGTAGCTTAATTTAGGGCATTCAGCCTCTTCAATGGCTTTGCTCATTGAGAAGTGAAATAAGGTATCTGGGAAAACTTCATTAAAATGCCTAAAGAGGACTTCTTCCTGCTTTTTGCCCAGCAACTGTTCTGCCGCCTGGTTATAAGTAGTGATTTGTCCATTTAAATCGATAAAGATCAGGCCTTGCGACATATTGGCAAGAATGCTCTCCAAGTAGTGCGCAGTTATATCTAAGGCAAGCACTTTTTGCCTTAGCTTGGCATTTGCCAGCTCAAGTTCTTTAGTAAGAGTGGAAAATTGTGTTTGCAGAGCGTTATATGCAGTTTCAAGTCTATTCGTCTCTTGAGAAAATAACTCAAATGCACGGGATAGCGATTCCGCTTTTTCTTCCGGGCTTTTACTTGCAACTAAGCAATCCGCAGCTTTTTTTATGTGTTCCATCTCATCCCATTCAATAAATTTTCTGTACATCCCCCTGTGATCTATTTTAGTCTCAGTGGTTTAAAAAATAAAGCAATCTATTATTTAAAAAATGCGAGTAAAGCTGTGCGCTTGCCCTTGACCCTGATTAATAGTGTTTCCAAAGTGTGTTAATCAGCTATATACTAACAAATCGGATTGTGTGGATAGTTTTTTTTTGAGCAAGTTCTAGTTGAGTTAGCTATTGCAATAAAACCATCCATTTGAAATAATGCATTCCTTGCGAATAGAATATACCTAAGTGTTTTCGAAACTTGGGAATTTGACAATGTAGAGTCGCTTGAAAGTTTTGACTCCGTGAAATTTAGGAGAAATTAATGGGTCGTTATACAGGGAATAAAAATAGAATTGCCCGCCGATTTGGCATTAATATTTTCGGCCGTTTGCGCAATCCTCTGCTCCACAAACCAAATCCACCTGGAGTTCATGGAGCGCGCCGCCGTAAAAAATCTGACTTCGGTCTGCAATTAGAAGAAAAACAAAAGCTAAAAGCTATCTACGGCATGCTGTCAGAAAAACAGCTTATCGGCTATTACAAAAAAGCCTTTAAAATGTCTGGAAATACTGCTACGCACTTAGCGCAATTTCTTGAATGCCGTTTAGATACAGTTGTTTATCGTCTAAAGTTCGGCAGCACAATTTTTGCCGCGCAGCAGCTAGTTGCACATGGCCATATCCTAGTTGATGGAAAGAAAGTGGATCGCCGTTCCTTTCAAGTACGTCCTGGAATGACTATTTCTATCAAAGAAAAATCCAGAAAAGTAAAAGCGATTGCTGAAGCTCTTGACCTGCCTCAAAGGGAAGTGCCTGAGTACCTCTCTCTCGAAAAAGAAAACTTTTCCGGTAAATTGCTAGCAATGCCTATACAGGAACAGATGCCTTGGCCGGTTGAGATCAACTTGGCTGAGATCTGCGACTTCTTGGCGCACGCTAACTAAAAACTAGTTCCTTTTATTCCTCCTTTGTTTTTGTTTAAGCTCATCAGTAATGATGAGCTTTTTTTATTTGGAGTGCTGCGGCTCGTCGCAGCTTTCCCCTGTTCGACTTGTCGGACATATATATAAGAGTCTTGTCAATCTCCATTACGAAGTGTTTGACAAGTCAAACACGACTAAAGCGGCGACAAGTCACCGCACTCCAAATTAGTTTTCTTGTCCCTTAAGATCTCGAGGATTTCTCTGCAGTTGATAAGCCAAGCGCTGATTAAGAGGACAATGCAATACATGCATCCCTTAAGTACTAAAAGTCCGAATTGAGAAATGAAGCCTCCAGAAAAATTCCAGCCGAAAAATAGATGCTCGCAAGCTACTGCAGCCGCAGACCCTAATCCTATGCACAGCCAAATGGGCATAACCCTTATCGCTTGCCGCGTGTTTTGCAGCTGCCATTTTAAGTAATAGTAGTTCAAGAAAGCTGCAAGCGAGGTAGAAACAGCAATGCTCGCTGCGCCCCAACCGCAAACAAGCACCAAAAAGGCATTAGAGCCGATGCTGAATAGCACCGATAGGGCAGAGGCTGTTGCAGGAATGCTGTAGTTGCCTTTTGCATAAAATGCGGGAGCTGTAATCAGCAGCAATGCAGAGGGAATGAGCCCTAAACTGTAGGCCCAAAGGCAAAGTGTCGTTTCATATGCCGCTTGGTTGTTAAAATCGCCATGGCCATACAGCACATTAACCAATTGCGGCCCTAATAAAATAATGCCGGCAGTAACGATAGCCATGAAGGTAAATGTTTTTTGCTGGGCAAAGTGATAAAGCTGGGAAAATTTTTCATGATGGCCTCCTTTAATGGCACGGGATAGGGGAGGCAGCAAAGCTCCAGCCAAAGCAATGCCGAATAAGGCTAAAGGGAGCTGTTCAATTCTAATGGCGTACCAAAGATAAGCGGGTCCTTGAACATCTGCATAGCGGGCAAAGAGGGGATCTATGGCGCTATTGATTTGAGTGGCAGCAACACCTGCAATGGCAAGGCTGAAGGGGGTTGCAAGCGGACGCAATTTGGCAATAGCAAAATAAGAATCCTGGGTGTTTGGAAAGTTTTTCAATTGTTTGCGTATGGCCGGCAAGGTAGCCGCCCACTGGCCGACACAGGCAGCCACAATGCATATGGCCATTGCATTCATGGCTTTTAGTGGAGAAAAACTTGCCGATAAGGCAACGCCCGCTATCCAAAGCAGGTTAAAGGCTGCAGGGGCAGCTCCGGTGATAAAGTAATGTTTTTGGCATTGCAGCAATGAGCTGTTTAGGCCAAATAGGCAAATGAAGGGTAAGCTAGGAAGCATCAACAATGTTAAGACAGCCACTTGCTGTCCGTCTGTACTAAAATAAGGCAAAGAAAAATAGAGCAGTCCCATGGCAATCATGGTCAGCAGGCTTAAGAATAAGGCCAGCGTGTTGCTCAATTGCCTAAAGAAAGCAAATGCTTGCGGCGCATTGCTACTGCGCAGCTCTTCAAAATGAGGGATAAAGGCGGTTTGCAAGGCGCCTTCTCCAAATAACCTGCGCAGTAAATGCGCCAGCCTAAACGCCACCATTAAGGCTGCTACAGCTTCTGAAGCGCCAAAGGCATAGGCCATGCTGATATCCCTGCCAAGCCCTGTAATTCGACTAAGAAGAGTACCTGAAAAAAATTGCCTGACAGAAAGAAGAATGCTTTGAGTGCTATCGGACATGCCTAGTAACCTAAACTTAGAGTTTATTTGTATGAGCTTCAAGTTCTTGCGATATCTTTTGAATCTCATAGACAAATAAACCCGAAGTTCAGGTTAGTAAAAATAACACCTCTTATTGATGTTTAACATCGAAAACTGCAGAATGTTTCCATTATAGGAGTGAAAATATGGTACAGCGCTTTATCCCCTACGGTTGCCAATCTATTAATCAAGATGATGTTGAGGCCGTATCCAGGGCTTTGACAGGAGAAATCATCACTAGGGGCTTCCTTGTTGAAGAATTTGAGCGGACGGTAGCGGAATACTGCGGAGCGGAATACGCTGTAGCCTTTAATAGCGCCACCTCTGCTTTGGAAGCGGCATTAGTAGCGGCTGAAGTGAATGCCAATGATAGGCTGTTGACTACTCCAAATACGTTTGTCGGGTCCATAACCGGAGCGGAAAAGCGGGGAGCCACTACTGTATTTATTGATATTGATGAGCAAAGCGGCAATTTGCATATGGAGCAGCTCGAGGCGAACCTAAATTTCCGTGCGACTCGAGGCAAGGAAATTATCCTGCCGGTGCACTATGCCGGGGTCCCTGTGGATATGGCAAGCCTTGACAGCCTGATTGCCAATTCCCGAACAATTGTTATCGAGGATGCAGCACATGCCCTTGGCTCGGTTTATCCGACAGGGGAAAAAGTAGGCTCTTGTAAATGGAGCCATATGACAGTATTTAGTTTCCATCCCGCTAAGACGATTACAACAGGGGAAGGGGGAATGGTGACCACGAATCATGAGGAAATCTACCATAGGCTAAAAAGATTCCGCAATAACGGCATTGAGCGCAATCCCCAATACCTTGAACACCGCCTAACTCCATGGTACTACGAAGTGCAGGAGATCAGCGGCAATTACAATTTTACCGATTTTCAGGCTGCTTTAGGACTTTCTCAATTTAAGCGCTTAGAGAAGTTTATTGCTAAAAGGCAGCGTTTAAGCGCCTGCTATCGTCAGCTATTGAGAGGAGCTCTTCATATTACCCCTTTAAAACCAGCCCCGGAGCATAATGCCGCTTATCATCTGTTTGTGGTAAAAATTGACTTTGAAAAGTGCGGCATTAGCCGTGAAAAGCTGATGCTGGATTTAAAAGAACAAGGCATTGGCACGCAAGTGCACTATATTCCTGTGTATAAACACCCCTATTTTGTAAAAAAGAATGGAGAGTTAAGCGAATACTTTCCCGCTATGGAGCGCTATTATAGCCAAGCCCTCTCTTTGCCTTTGCATTGTGAAATGAATGAGGATGATGTGGAAGAGATCTGCAGTATTTTAAAAAAAATGGTCAAGAATTAGCTATAGGCTAATAAAAGAGCATTAGCTGTGTTTGCGATGCTCGAATCTTTTTCATTTTTTAGGACATTAGCTAAGCGCAAACCTTCTTCTTTTCTACCTAAAAGGAGCAGTGCTTTGGCGAGGTTGAGCAAGGTCGGGCTGTGGTCGGTCTCTAATTTTAGGGCTCGTTCAAAGTGGGGCAATGCTTTAGCCGGGTTGCCGAGCTGTAAATACAAGGCCCCTAATGTCTGGGCATCGTAAGCACTTTCCGGGTCAAGCAGCTCCAAGGCTTCAAAAAAAGAAAGGGCGATTTCATATTTTCCCTGGCGAATATAGGCATAGCCTGTAATCCGCAGCTCATCAATTTGTTCATCGCTCCAGTTTAATTTCGTAAGCCAATCTATTTTGCTCATGCTTAACCTTGTAGAAATTGACCGACCCGACCAATAATATAGCTTAGCCAATCATTAATTTTCTCTATTTGCTTTAAGCATTCCAGCATTTTTTTCTTTTCAACCTCTTCCTCGTGCGAGTGAGTGGGAACTGACTCTAGCAGCGCAACATCTTCATGGTGCTTTTCCAAACTTCCAAGTGAAGGAGCCACGCGGTAAAATGAAAAAGGGGAGCGGCGGCGCGAACGGAATTTTTGAGGAGGAAAAAAGTAGGCCCAAGGGGTATACATCGGCACTATGCCTAGCAGTAAATCCAATTCGGTTGGCTTTGGAATCACCGTCATAGTGGAGGTTTGAGGAGGAATTGAGGAGGCCTCTTCTAAATGATACTGCTGATAGATCTGTTCGATCATCTGCGTGCGGCGCGCATATTGGAAATAAATCCCAATATCGAGTTTATCAATTGTCGTCATGATCTAATCCTTTTTTTTCTATTATAGCAAATAACAGGCAAAAGGCAAAAGAGAAAGGCTAAGAGCTCGCACGAAGCCTTGAAAATCAGCGGGTCATATTAATAATATGGCCCACTGATTTTTGTGAGCTCTTAGAGAGAAAAAACTTTCGAAGCGGAAAGTGAATATTATCTAAATAAATCACCATTTTCGCAAATATCACTACCGTGTTTAGATGAATCTGTTTTAACCATCGCGGAAGCGATGGCACTGCAGCAGCCCCGTGTGAAGACATCTGCAGGGATCTCCCTGCAGATGTCGGAACGCGGGGTTTATAGGTAAATTAGATTGAGCTGCGGCAGCAGCGACACAATAAGTAACGTCAAGAAAAAGATGTGCGTAAAAGTATGGATGCAAAGGCACAAAGAAAAAAGCTTAAGTAAAATAGCTCCTCCTTTGTATCTTAGAGTCTGTAGTTAAGCACGTCTTGCCTCAAGATTTCATTCTTTATTATCTCTTATTTGCTTGGTATTTTCCTATAAATTAACCGCTTTTAGGCCGGTTATAACAACGCATCTGCATTGTTCTAATCACCCTAAAAGCGAGATTAGGACGCAATCATGGGTTTAAATTGATGAGCTTTTCCAGGGCGTTTGGCATTTTGAGGCGTTCAAAGCCTTTAGTTTTTTCCAGCAAATTGATCGCTTCTTGGGGGTGGTAGGATTCGAGCTTTATCTTGTCAGAGAAGGGCATCCTAAAAACCAAATTATTTTCATAGTAATTTTGCAGATGGGGCTGCTTTTGTTCTTTAAAGTGTCCGGCCAGCTTTAGGCTAAGTTTCTTATTCAAAATAGCAATGGAGAGGATCGTGGTAGTAAGGGTAAATTCCGAGCAGAACATCTGTTCTCCTTGCAGATGCTCTTCCATTGCCTCTATCCAATCGGTTATTTTCTTTCCACTATGGCCAAACGGTTGGAAATTTGCCGCACCCGCTTTTAATTGTCTTTCAGGGCTGTTGGAAATATGGGAGTAATCGCGATTGTGGACTTCAAGGCATATTTGTTCATATTCCTGTTGTAATTGCCGCTGCCAGTCTCTGCCATATACATTTATCATATGATTTATAGCTGGGCCTTCGATTACTTTAGCCGGATTAAAGCGCCAGGCATCGCCTCCTATGGCATGGCTGCTTTCGAAGGACATCCTTTGATATTCCCGGTCAATTTCAGAAAATCCCAGATAGGAGCGCGTGGAATTTTTAATGATGGAACCTAAATGGGTGTAATTGCCAAAAAAACGCACCATGGCCCGGGTTCTGATGTCAAATCCAAAGTCGCCAATAGCTTTGGCACGTACGATCTCTGTCGCATAGATATCTCCCTGGCGATAATGCTTAAGTCCTTCTTCTCTAAAGAGACGGTCAAGAGCATCCAATTGGGTTTCTGCTTTTGTCCCTAAGGCTAGAATTTTTTGATTGAATTCCTTATTTTGAGTCAAAATAGCCTTAATTAATGGGTTATTCTGCCAATGGATAAAGTCTTTAGTTTTCTTTAAGTTAGATAAAGCTTGGTACTCTTTTAACGTAAGCTTGTCCTTATCGAGAATCGCTTCATTTTTATTGTATTTTTCGATCACCTTTTCAACTTTTTCACAGGTTTTCTCGACTTTTCCAAGATTTCGTGTTTTCCATGTGAGATAAGAAATTAATCTAAGAGCGGAAGATTCACTTTTAGTCAGATCCCGTGCATTGTCTTTATCGAGATAGTTTTTTATATACTCTAAAAAAGCGTAAAGTTTTTGCTGTAAAAAGCTAGTTCCACCACATAGATGAAGTCCAAAGCCTATGATCTGGGATAATGAACTCTCTTTTTTAGGAAGCAAGCGGGCCACTAATTTATTGAGGCGCAGGTTGCCGACTGAGGAATTTAAAAAAAGCAGGACTTTTTGCTTTTCAATTTCAGTAATTTTTTCAGGTTTTGGTTTAAAACCAAAACCATAAGCCAGTTGATCAAATAATCCTGGTTCCGGATCAAAAGTTCTAGCTAAAATTTTAAGAACCTCATCTTCTTCTTTTGTTAGAGAGTCTGCGCAGTTTTCTACAGCTAAACGAATAGCGCTTCCCTTTTTTAATTTTTCGATTTTATTAAGTGCGAAGGCCTCTAAATCTTTTCTCAAATCCGCAGGAATTGCATCTTTAACCTGAAGATAGAGGCGATAGCGTTCGATAATCTGCTTATTAGGCAGGCCTTCTGTCGGATAGGTAAACAGCATAAGGTGCTGCCAAACCAAAAGCATGAGCTCTTTATTTTCGGCTGTAATGGGGCATTTGGCAAAAACTTCGAGAAACAGTTTGTCTTTTATGCACCCTGTAAAAGGGGCCATCATTCCTGTGACAAAAGATATTTGCTTGTAGAGGCGAACGGGAGGATTTTCTTCTGCAGTTTTATTTATCTCCCCAAAATGCAATACAGCAAGTTCGATGTCCTTAGCTGTTTTGGCATATTGGATAGCTTTTGTATGGCGGCGGCCTAATTGTTTTTTTAATTCTTCATCAACCAGCGTTTTTAAAGTTTCATAGCTAATTAGATCTTCTACGGCAGGATCTTGAGCAGCTTGGTTTGCATATTGCCGTTGAATGTCATCGATTAATTGCTGGCTAAGCACCTGGCTTTCTTTATAAAGCTCTTGCTTATTGGTGCCGGGAGCAAAATATTGCTCGATATTGCTTCTGACATATTGGGTGATTTCTCTTTTAAGGGGACTTAGAGGGTCTTTATGGAACAATCTGGCAAAAAAGCCCAAAGGCCTGGATTTAAAAAGCGCTTCGCGTGCTACTTGCGGAGTTTTAAGCCCTTGCAACAAATCCTTTTGGACCAATTGAATGACAGCATCGCGATCTGGGCGTGCAGTTTTTTTATTGATTGTTGATGCAGCATCGTTACCAAAAATAGTTTGGGCTGCTTGGTTAAATAGCTGTATCTTGTCCGATAGGGAGAGGCCTGTATAGAGTTTGTTATTAAAGAGACGGGTAACCTTTTCGGCAAATTTTCCTTCCAATTTTGTATAATGAGCTGAAAAGGCGGCATTTTGACCGAGTTTTTCTAGTTTTTTGCTGGAGAGGGCTTGTAATTTTTCGCGCACGCAGTTATGCACAAGCGCAGCAGTGTCAAGCTGGTCATTGGCTAACTGGGTGAATAGGGCTATGGAATCTTTTTCCCCTAGAGCTGAAATTAATAGCTGATCATTCTCTGCGACAAGATCAGTGTGCAAGGCTGCGAGAGTAGGCTGTAATTGCGCTTCAAATAATTGTTTTGAATTTTTTTGGGTTTCCCCTATTTTTTCTTCAAGAAAAGCATCGAAGGCTTTAATCGCCTTTTGCAAGCTGTCGTCATGATTAAGGTATCTGGTAAAAAACCCAGGGCGGGCTTGAATTTCTTGCCGGGCTAAGGCACTGCGGATATTGGCCAGCATACCTAAGAGTTCTTGTTTTCCTGAAACTAAATGTAAGGAATTTCCTAAAGTTGAATTAGCAATAACTTCAAGAGTTTTAGCTGTAGATTCATGTAAAAGCGTAATTAACTTTTGTTTTTTGACTTCTTTGCCCGTTTTAAGCGGTTTGCCTTTTAGCTCTTCATATAATTGCTTATCTGTAAACGAAGCAGCATCTTGTAATCTAAGTTGTAATTCATTTAACCTAACTAAGCTTTCCATTTAACTATATTAATTTGCTTTTAACAAAATTATAACATTGTTTTGTAAATTTATTAATGTGTTTTTGTAAAGATATTGTAAAAAAGCACATCTTGCTCTAGTTGTATTTTAAATTTATTTATATCTTGTTAATATTAAAATATGTATAATAAAAATTATAACTAATACTGTGAATGTTTTTAAAAAGGTAATACATGTCTAAAAAAATAAAAGAACAAAAAAAAGTGAAAAAGAACAAAGTTAATGATTCAATTCTAAAAAAAACGTCAGGTGGCAAAAAGATACCTACTTACACCTATAACTCTTATCTGGATGACGGAAAATAAAATAAAAACATTAGCGGGATAAAAAAATTAAAAGCTCAGACGCAATCAGGGTCTCAGCAAAGTATCTGGCATCCTGCTCATATTTTTAAACTAGAATAGAAGTTTTTTGTTAACAGGAGATGTTATGAAAAATAAAATTAAAAAAACAAAAAAAGATAGAAAACTTAAGAAAGCTACTCTTTCAAAAGCATCAGGTGGTGATTATAAGCCAGTAATACCAATCGATAGGTTATATGCGGACCCCTTAATTAGACATTAATTTATTTTAAGGTATTAATATGAAAAATAAAATTAAAGAAACAAAAAAATCTAAAAAAGCTGAGAAAAAAGTTAAACGTTCAGATCTCGGCAAAGCATCGGGTGGCAGGTGGGTTGGCCAACTAGGCGGTTCAGGTGGATTTTTTGGAAGAGAATTTAAATGAGTTAAAACCCGACTTGCTACCTTCTAA
>JAEYWL010000128.1 GCA_023428915.1 Verrucomicrobiota bacterium | reverse complement strand
TTGTTCTTCCTCTCTTATACCTAGATAGCCATAGCGGTGATAATCGCGGCTTAAACTGACTTCGCGCAAATAGTGGAGCAATTCAAAGCGGCCATTATCTAATACCGGGTTCATTAATAAACTGCAGCCGGCCTGCGCATAAATTTTAAGCAAGGCTTCCGGACAGGGAGCCAGGCAGCGAATTCTAAGGTGTCCGCCTGAGGCTACTTTAGCCGAGTAGTCTTCTTCGCTCTCCTCCACCCAGCGGATCAGGCCATTTTGCATTAGTTGCGAGAGCTCGTTAAATAAGGGCGTATTGCCGCTAATATACAGCGGGGCTTGGCATATGACTGCTGCTGCCAGGGTTTTAAGCAGCGCTAATCTATCTGTGTTTGCGTCCATTCTTATGGTTGTTAAGGGGTGAGGCGTATAGCTAAGAAAATTATCTTGCCCCAGCACTTTAGATTGGTCGTGGGATTTAGAGAAATATGTTTCCCAATAATGGGAGTAGCTGAGCATGGCCGCTGCGAGCTCCTGGTGTTCCGGCTCAGATAAAGGCAGCTGCCCAAAAGTGGTAATTTTTTTAGGAGCAGATGAATCGGTCTCCGGCTTGGCTACTTGTATGGCGTGCATAAATTGAAAGAGGTAATTGGGGCCGCCGGCTTTAATGCCGGGGCCGAAACTGCTTTGTTTGGTGCCGCCAAAGGGCTGCCTTTGCACGATTGCTCCTGTGATTCCCCGATTGATGTAACAGTTGCCGGCGACGATGCGCTGGCTCCAAAGCTGCTGCTCGCGTTCATCCAAACTATGCAAACCTGAAGTCAAGCCATAAGGTGTAGAATTGGCTAACTCCAGGGCATTTTCTAAATTTTCAGCGCACATAATGCCTAGTAAAGGGCCAAACAATTCCGTTTGGTGGGTAAAACTGCCAGGCGATACTCCCAGTTTAATACCGGGCGACCAGAGATTGGGGTGTTCCGCATGCTGCTTTGGTGCGATAAGCCAGGTTTCTCCCGGTTCTAATGAAGTCAAAGCGCGATATAAAGCCGGATTGGGAGAATGGATAAGGGGGTTGATGCGGGTAGTTAAACTCCAGGGCAATCCTACTATAAGGCTGCTGGCTGCATCTTTAAGTTGTTGCAGGAAGGTTTGATCGTTGTACAACTCTTTGTGCAAGATCGCTAGGCTGCAAGCACTGCACTTTTGGCCTGCATGGGAAAAAGCTGATTGCAGAATGTCTTTTATGGCGAGATCGCGGTCTGCCAGGTTGCTGACAATTATGGCATTTTTGCCGCCGGTTTCGGCAATTAAATCGATTCCCGGGCGCATATTGAGCATAAGCTTGGCAGTGCCGGTGCCCCCAGTTAAAACTACGGTATTGATGCGGGGATCTTTGATGAGATGCGTGCCTATGACATCGTCGTCAGCAATAATGAACTGCAATTGCTGTTTATCTGTGCCTGCCTTCCAGAAAATTTGGGCCAATTCCCAGCCGACTAATATTGATTCAGGAGCAGGCTTAAATAAGCAGGCATTGCCTCCGGCAATAGCCGCCAGCATTCCGCCGGCAGGTATGGAGCAGGGGAAATTCCAGGGAGGGGTGATAAGCACGATCCCTTTAGGCTGCCATTGGATATCAGTGTGCTTTGTATATTCTGACAACTGCACGGCATAATATTCGGCAAAATCTATAGCTTCTGATACCTCGCTGTCGGCTTCAGCAACTGTTTTAGCTGTGTCGTAAACCATAGCGCCAATAAGGCTGCCGCGCTGCCTGCGCAATTCGGCGGCAATGGCTTTTAGCAGGCTGACTCTCTGCGCCGCTGTTGCAGGGTTGCCTAAGTAGTGATACGCAGCTTGCAAGGCATGTTCAACGTCCTGCAATGTGGCTAATGAATAATGATAGGCAATTTTTTGCGGGTAACAGGGGCTGGGATGCTGCATAAAGGGTTTGTGCTGCAGTTCTTTTCCGGCAATTTGTAAAGGGATAGCGATATTTTCTTTTTGGTGCCAGTCATTGAGGATGTTTTGCATCCATCTGCTATTGTCTGCAGAAGTCCAATCTGTATCCGGTTCATTACTAAAGTCCTGGCCCTCTTTAGAACAATCAGGCAATGCTCTGTTTTGCTGTCTTCTAGGTTTTGCCGAATAATATTCTTTATGGAGGCAGGAACGTTTAAAGGCTTCCGCTTGCTCTTTCCAGGCCGGCGAGGATGAAGTAAGATCGAACATTTGCCGTAAAAAGTTTCCTGGAGCAGTATTTTCATCAAGCCTCCTAATGAGATAAGCGACAGCATTTTGAAATTCATCGGCATAGGCTGCGGGGCAATAAAGCAGCATATCGCGGCTGACCTGCTGTACGGCGCGCCGCATATTATCTGCCATGCCCTCAAGCATTTCAAAATTAATTGCCTGCTCCAGCTTCCCTGAAGCGCGCAAAATTAAGGCGTAGGCTATATCAAATAAGTTGTGCGAGCCTACGCCGATATGTACGGCTTGTGCATGAGCAGGCTGGCAGCCATACTCAAGCATGCGTATATAATTGGCATCGACAGCTTCTTTATGGGTATAAGGAGCTTGCGGCCATAAGTGATAGGCAGCTTCTATCTGCTCCATTGCTAAATTCGCTCCTTTAACCAGGCGGATTTTAATTGGCGCGCCGCCTTTAGCGACTCGACGCAGGGCCCAGGCTGTAAGATCTTGCTGCACTATATAAGAATCCGGTATATAGGCTTGCAGGGCAATCCCAGCAGAAAATTGCATGAACTCAGGCTCATCCAGGACTTCTTTAAAAAGGGCCACAGTTAAGTAAAGGTCGCGATATTCTTCCATATCCAAATTAACAAATTTTTTGCGCTTAAGCGCCGGATCTTGGTTGGCTTGCATGGCGGCTTTATAAAGCAGACGCAAGCGTATTTTTAAAGCCGCGAGGCTCTCTTCCCAAGCTAATAGGTGGATTTGGCTATAGATTGTAGAAATTTTAATGGAGACATAGTCAATTGAGGTGTTAAGCAAGTCATCCATATACATTTGCGTCCTGCGGCTTGCTTCTTGCTCACCGAGGATCGCTTCGCCCAAGTGATTAATATTTAAATCGATTCCTTCATTTTGCCGTTTTCTTAAATGGGCGTTAAAAGGGGCCGGTTCTGCCGGGATAATCACCTTGGAAACTTCTTTGGCAAGTTTACGTTTAATTAAGGGAGCAAATACACGAGGCGCTAAACATCCAAACCATTTCAACAACAGGATTTCAAACCTCATTAAAGGCGGATAAAATTTGGGGATGCCGTATCTTTTAAGAAGATAAACAATTTGATCTACCATGCGGGCTTCATCGTTTGTTCGAAAACATTCATCAGTTAGCGATGCAGCCAAAGCTTTGCCCTTAGGGTCAGCCAGCATTTTTGCGATTTTTCGCTCAGTTTTTCGTTCCTCTCTTGTTTTGCAATTGTTAGCTTCTTCTAACAAATATGCAGCTAATACTACAGCTTGTTTTTGACTTTCTTCTGAGGGCCAAATTTCACGGCTTGCCTGATTAAGCAAAGTAATTGCCCTAGAGATTGGTTCAGAAAAAGACATTTAGCCACCTCGCATATCCAAGTTTAATTTACAAAATCGCCCCGGATTGGCATCCTTAAACCCAGGAATTTCTTCAATCTACCCACTTAAGACATGTATGCATAAATTTCTCTTTATTTTGTCTATTTTATTTTTAGCCCACTCGACTCTTGCAGCTCAGACCGTAAAGGTAGGGATGGAGGTGCTGCTGCAGCAAAAGGCAAGCCAGCTTAAAGGCAAACGCATTGGCCTAGTGACCAACCACACTTCTGTAACTTCTTCTTTAGCGTCCAGCCGTGCTTTATTAAAAGCAGCCGGAAAAGAACAAGGTTTTAGCCTGGCTGCCTTATTTGCGCCTGAACATGGCATTGATGGCCGTTCACATGCATCGGAAAATATTTCAGACGACAAAGACACCGATGGGACTCCTATATTTAGTCTTCATGGCAAATATAGAAGGCCTACACAGGAAATGCTGAAGAATTTAGATGTAATTATCTTCGATCTGCAAGATATCGGCAGCCGTTCTTATACTTATTTAAGCACTCTCTGCTATGTGATGGAGGAGGCGGCCAAAGCGCACATTCCTGTAATTGTGACCGACCGTCCCAACCCGATAAATGGCGAAGTAGTTGACGGCCCTATGTTAGAGGACAAATGGCGCTCATTTGTAGGTTATTTAAATGTGCCGTATTGCCATGGGATGACACTGGGCGAACTGGCGCTATTTTTTAATGCTGAATATAAGGTAGGCTGCCAGCTGCAAGTGATTCCCATGGAGGGCTGGAAACGGCAAATGAGCTTTAAAGATACGGGGCTGGAATGGATCCCCACCAGTCCCAATATCCCTGAGGCTTCTACCGCTTATTATTATCCCCTAACGGGATTAATCGGGGAATTGCAGCTGGTCAATATCGGCATAGGCTACACCCTTCCTTTTAAACTTGTGGGAGCGCCTTGGATTGATGGCCAAAATTTTGCCAAAGCCCTTAATGCCCAGCGTTTACCTGGGCTTTATTTTCAGCCTTTCTATTACAAGCCTTTTTATGGTAAATATGCCAATGAGGAGTGCGAAGGGGTGCTGGTTATGGTGACTGATCCAAAAAAATATGCCCCCGTCACTTCCCAATATGTGATCCTTGGCATGTTGAAAAGCCTTTATCCGGCTAAATTTAAAGAGGCCCTTGAAGAGTCTAAGAGCCGCAAAGAAATGTTTTGCAAAGTAAATGGCACCGATAAGGTCTACTCAATTATTGCAGAAAAATCCTACTTTGCTTGGGAAATGAAGAGTTTTCAGGATAAAGAACGTGAAGAGTTTAAAAAGAAGCGGAAGAAGTATTTGTTAGCACAGTATAATTAGGCGCTTAAGCGCTAACAATAAGTTGGGTATGAGCAAGCTGGGATTATTTATCTTTATAGATGGATTTGGCTGGGATGCGTTATGCAAGCACCCTTACTTTATGCAGGAGGCTGTGCATAAGAAGCCTTTAGAAACAGTGCTTGGGTATTCTTCTGCTTGCGATCCTTCTATAATTACCGGAAAATACCCTTCTGAACATGGTCTTTGGTCTTCTTACTTTTATTCCCCGGCCACCAGCCCTTTTAAGAAGATGTCCTGGCTGCAATGGCTGCCAAGGTCTTTGACCGACAGTGCGCGTGTGCGCAATCGGCTAAGCAAATATGTCGCTAAAGCATGCGGCTTTTCAGGCTATTACCAGTTATATAACGTGCCTTTTCAGCACATGCCCTTATTTGATTATGCGGAGCGCAATTGGATTTGGGGTACCAGAAACAGCATTCCTGGAGCAAGGTCGATTTTTGAACTGATGCTGGACAAGCAAATTCCTTTTTATGTAAAGGAAGCGTCTGCGGTTACTGAAGAAGAACAGTGGCAAGCAGCCAGGCAAAAAATTCAGCAGCAGGAAATTCGCTTTGCCTACTTGCTGCTAGGCAAAGTCGATGGATTGATGCACCAGTTAGGTACAGAGCACCTGCAAGTTGATAGGCAAATTGAGCTGTATAATTGTCAAATCCAACGCTTAATTTATGAAGCACAGCTTAGCTATGAAGAGGTAAATTGGTATGTGTTTTCTGATCACGGCATGCATGATGTGCATAGTGCTGTCGATCTTGAAAAGTCAATTGGCGAACTGGGGCTGCATTATGGAAGCGATTATATAGCTTTCTACGATTCAACTATGGCCCGCTTTTGGTTTTTACATGATAGGGCCCGCCTGCAGATCACGCAGTTATTGTCCCAGACTCCGAATGGACGCATCCTTCCTTATGAAGAGCTGCAAGAGCTGGGTGTCTATTTTCCTGACAATAAATATGGGGAAAGGATATTTTTAGTTGATCCGGGTTTTTTACTTGTACCCAGCTATATGGGACGCAAAAAAATTGCAGGCATGCATGGATATCACCCGCGTGAAATGCAAGCAAAGGCGATGCTTTGCGCTTCGCATAAGGTTCCCGATACATTGCAAGCAATTCCGCAATTGTATTCTCTGATGCTGCAGAATCTTGATTGAGAGAAAGAGTCATGAAGTTACTACACATTTTATGTTTGTTATGTCCCTTTGGCGTCATGGAAGCTGTTGAGCGGAAGCTTGATGTCTCTAGTTATCCAGCAGCTTTACAAAAAGCCAATGAGGTATTTGAAAATAAATGCTCTGCCTGCCACTCTTTAAGAAAATCTATTGGCACTAATACCGTTTTGCCTAGCGATTGGGAAAGATCGCTGCAGCGCATGCAGGCTATGCCCGATTCTGGTTTAACAGCCCGAGATATACAGCAAGTGTATGAACTTCTCGTATACGATACTGTCAAGCGCCGCGGCGGGTACTTGCAGGCGCAGATGAAGGTGCTTTCTGCTGAACAAAAAGCACAGGAGCAAGCAAAAATAACGGCTGTAATGGATAAATTTAGTAAATAATTTTCTATGGATGTTTTATTAAGCGCTTTACACCCGGCTCTAGTTCATTTTCCAGTAGCCTTTATTTACTTATTATTTATCTGCGATGTTTTATATGCATATCGCAAGAGTCTTTTTTATCAGCAGGCTGGCTACTATCTTGTAATTGCAATTTGGATTATTCTATTGCCCACTTTTGCAACAGGGCTAATTGCCGGGGACGGCTTAAAAGAATCAGTAATTGGCGGCCATCGCTTATGGGGAATTATCCTGTTTATCTTTATGAGTTTCTATGCTCTTTTTCGCCTGTATGTTGCTCATGCGCATCTAAGACTGCCTGTGGTTAAATGCTTGTTAAGTTTTTTGCTGGTAATTATGGCCACCATCACAGCAAATTTAGGCGGAATGGTGTCGCATGGAGAAACAGTCTATTCGCTAATAAGAGAGCAGTTCCAAGTGGATAATTAATTAGCACTCGCGTGCGCTTTTTGCTAATTTTCTCTTTCGCTCTATTGACAGAAAACTAATTCCCTCATACAATTCCTCTTTTAAGAAACCCACAACTTCCAAAAGGAGAACTGATATGCAAAAGCACAAGCTTAAACCTTTAGGGAATCGCGTTTTAGTTCAACGTTGCAAAGCCCAAGCTACTAAAGGCGGTATCCTGCTACCAGATTCAGCACAGGAAAAACCAAAAGAAGGTGAAGTAATTGCAGTTGGACCAGGAAAAGTAGATGAGCAAGGAAATAGACACACTCTAAACGTAAAAGTGGGAGATAAAGTGTTATTTAGCTCTTATGCCGGTACCGAAGTGAAAAATCAGGAAAGCCAAGAAGAGTATTTGATCCTATCTGAAGATGATATCCTCGGTGTTTTGGCCTAAATTAATAAGGAGTATGACTTATGTCTAAGATGTTGAAATTTAACGAAGACGCTCTTAAGTCTATCCTTAAAGGGGTAAAGACTTTGGCAAAAGCGGTCAAGGTGACGCTAGGCCCTCGAGGATTGAATGTAGTCATTCAAAAAAGCTTCGGTTCGCCTTTGTCTACAAAAGACGGTGTCACAGTCGCTAAAGAAGTGGCTTTGAAAGATAAGTTTGAGAATATGGGCGCACAGCTCGTTAAAGAAGTCGCTTCCAAGACTTCTGATGTTGCCGGCGATGGCACAACCACAGCGATTGTGCTTGCAGAGGCCATATTTACTGCGGGTGCACGCAATGTAGCTGCCGGCGCCAACCCCATGAGCCTTAAAAAAGGTATTGAAAAAGGCGTAGAAGCTATTAATACAGCTTTAAGCGATTTAGCGACCCCTGTCAATACATCGAATGAAGTGAAGCAAATTGCCACTATTTCTGCTAACAACGATGCCGATATTGGCGGTATCATTGCAGAAGCCATGGAAAAAGTAGGCAAGGACGGCATCATTACAGTCGCAGAAGCGAAAGGGATTGAAACGACACTGGATATCGTAGAAGGATTGCAATTCGACAAAGGCTACCTTTCCCCTTACTTTATCACCAATCCTGAAAATATGGCTGTTGAGTTTAGCAATGCCTATATTCTTATCGTTGAAAAGAAAATTTCAACTGCAAAGGAATTAGTGCCGATTCTAGAGAAAAGCGTAGCCCGCAACCCAAAGCCATTATTGATTATAGCCGATGATGTAGATGGGGAAGCTTTGGCTACTTTGGTTGTGAACAAACTAAAAGCCGGATTGCAAATTTGCGCAGTTAAAGCCCCTGGTTTTGGCGATCGCAGAAAAGCAATGCTGCAAGATATTGCTATTCTGACAGGTGCTACAGTAGTGGCAGAGGATTTAGGCATGCGCCTTGAAGACGTAGAGCCAACCGTTCTGGGCAAAGCCAAAACCATTAAAGTTTCCAAAGAAGAAACTACAATCATTGATGGAGCGGGCGAACCCGGTCAAATTAAAGAGCGCACTGCACAACTTAAAGCCGAAATTGCCAATGCCGCTTCTTCTTATGATAAAGAAAAACTGGAAGAGCGTTTAGCCAAGCTGGTTGGCGGCGTGGCCATTATCAACGTCGGAGCCGTGACTGAAACTGAAATGAAAGAGAAGAAAGCCAGGGTAGAAGATGCTTTACATGCTACAAGGGCTGCTGTTGCCGAAGGCATTGTTCCTGGCGGCGGAGTGGCGCTCTTAAGAGCTGTACATGCGCTTGATAAACTGCAACTTAGCGGAGATGAGGCTGTCGGTGCTGCAATTATCCGCCAAGCGGCATTTGCACCAGCAACTGCCATTGCTAATAACTGCGGCAAGCAGGGCAACCTGATAGCAGAAAAAATCTACGAAGCTAAAGGCTCTTGGGGTTACAACGGATTGACTGATGAGTTTGCTGATTTGATACAGGCCGGCGTCATCGACCCGGTTTTAGTGACAAAAAGCGCCATTAAAAATGCGGCTTCAATTTCCTCCTTGCTGCTAACTACAGCTGCCATGATCACCGAAAAACCAAAGCCGAAGCCAAAGCATGAACATGCTGGCATGGGCGGCGGTATGGGCGGCATGGGCGGTATGGGTATGGGCGGCATGGGCGGAATGGACATGTACTAATCTGTATCAGTAGCTTTAGGGATGGGCGCCGCTTGCCCATCCCTTCTTTTTGATAGATTCCTGGAGAAATCAATGCCTACCTATGAATATCACTGCACTAACTGCGGAAAAAAACTGGAAGTTGAACAGAAGATCAGCGCCCAGCCATTGACTGACTGTCCTGATTGCGCCCAGCCTGCATTAAGGCGTGGTCCTGGTGGAGGAATTGGCCTGCAATTTAAAGGCAGCGGTTTTTATAAAACCGATTACTGTCAAAGCAAAGATAGCGATTCCGGCTCTTCAGGCTGCTGTCCCTGCGATAAGAATAAATAAGCCTTTCTTAAAACCCAAGTTGCGCCCCTAAATCACGCTTGAACATTGCCGAACTTGACAAGTGAAAGGATAAGTCCCGAAGAGCCAAGTCGTGACTTGGCCGAGGGGCTTAGCGTTTCAATTG
>JAEYWL010000063.1 GCA_023428915.1 Verrucomicrobiota bacterium | reverse complement strand
TCTTCCTCTAAAAACACTAAACAAGGTTTATAGTTTCTTTAGAGGTCGCATAATAAAAACCAAAGCTTGAAAGAGGACATTCATAAGCCTCATTTCTGTCCAAACTTTGGGGTCCACCTTATTCTTAAAGCCCTCTGCGTCTCCCTGTCTCCTGCGTCTCTGCGCTGTTTCCAAAAAAGATATGAGTAATAGGAAGCGGACACGGGCACGAAATTATCTAGAATGGCTAATCCTTTTGGGAGTCGATTTGCAGGGTATTTAGCCAAAGGTAAGAGGGGAAATTGTCCAATAAAATTTCCTTGTAAGTATAATCATTAAATTGGTTTAAGCGCCAATCTTCTTCTTTGTTGTATGGAAACCAAATAATGGCGCTCAAGCCCCACTTTTTAGCTGTCGCCAGCCCCTCTTTCAGCCAGGTAATTTTATCGCCAGGCTCTCTATCCACTGACGCGGTTTCAAAAACCACAATCGGCTTATGGGGGGCAAGGGCCTTAAGTTCTGTATATAAAGGCTTAAATAATTCTTCGAAAGACTGCCAAGGCCTGCTCCAAGAAATACGCTCTTCTTCAGCCAATTTTTCAGATATATTCCAGTTATAGCCATCCATTCCCAAAATATCGACATAATTATCCCCAGGATAATACTGGGTAGCGGTATTCCACCCATCTGCCGGAACGGAATCGACATTGGGGCAAAATGCCCATAGGGTATTTGTTACATTTTTTTCTCTAAAACGGTCGACAACGTAGCGATACATTTCTTTGTAAATTTCAGGGGAGTTTTTATCAAACTCCTCCTGATAGATGTCTCCCCAATGGTAGCGTTTTAAATTCATTTCATGGGCAAAACGGATGATCACCCTTTTCTTCCAGGCAGCAATGGCATCCGCCATTTCATCAATATAGCTGTCATAAGCGCCATTCAGAATTTCTTGGTAAAAAATGGTATATTCTTTTCCATCTTTGATTTGCATTGGCTCCCAAGAAAGGCATGGGACTGAACCGATATCCCAAATGGCCTGAAAACTCTCCAGCAGCAACTTTCCTTGACCTGGCTCTCTGTTCCACTGAAGATAAAATAAGGTAAGCTGCGGTACAACTTTTGTCTCGCGGCTCTGCTCGATTAAAGATTGGGTAGTTACAGGAAATCCCTCAATAGCAAACCCAAAGAGGATGGGTGATTGCGTTTTTTCTTTAGAGCAAAATCCTATGAAGGACATAAGAAAAATCAAGATTAATGGCTTAAGGCTCATGTTGCAGTTTCTTCCGAGTGATTGAAATACATAACGGAGCTGATCATCAAAAAGTTGCACAGGCACCATAAAATATTTGTGATCAGGGCAAAAATCGGCTCTTGCTCAACAATCATTCTCATAATGCCCCAAGTTATGGCTGCAACACATAGCAGGCATAAACCGATTTGAGGGAGAAGACGCGTTAGAGGTAAAATATTAGAATGACCTTTTGGGGTAATTACAAAACTAGTTTTTAGGCCGAACAGCCCCGATATTGTAGCTTTGATATATACTGAAAAACTAACAGCATTTAAGAGCAGTGTTGTAGCTAAGTCTTTAGCCCGATATCTACGAGCCTTTAACGACAGGAAGAAAATGAGGCAAGTGATAATCATGTAGGGAATATAAGCGCCGAGATAGATAATGGGCCTGGCCGAAAAACTTGGAAGGTTAAAAATCAAATATGAAACCGGGGCCAGCACAATAAAACAAAATACCCATCCTACAAAGTAATGGGTGCAGGATAAAAAGTACTCCCAGCATTTATTAAAACCCAGTTCTTTATAGTGCCTAAAAAAGACTCCCGGCAGCCTTTTTAATATTCCAATATTGCCTGCTGCCCAGCGGAATTGCTGTTTAAAATAAGCGCCAAGATCTTCAGGACCCATCCCGAATGAACAGACGCGGTTAAGATAATAAGAAGCCCAGCCCTTAATGTGCAGCCTCAAGGAGGTGGCAAAATCTTCAGTTACAGAAGTTTCATCAAAGCCCCCTGCATCCAAAAGCGCCTCTCTGCGAAGCAGAACATTGGTTCCGCAGCAAAACATGGAATTTTTTAAACCCTTGCCTTCGCAAATGTACTCATAAAAAATAGCCTGCTGCAAGCCTGAGGCCCTTGCCACTCTATTGGTTTCAAAGTTAGTATAGTACTGCGGCGTCTGTACAAAAGAGACATTTGGATAATATTCCGCTATATCCACGAGCTCTTCGGCAATGTTCGGGACCGGGTTAGAATCGGCATCAAATACTAAAATATATTTTTCCGGCGTCCTCTCTTTTAGCCCGTCATACGCAGTAAACTCAAACCCCTCTTTGATATTTCCACTAATGAAATCGATAAAATCATTAATCTTACCCGCTTTTGCACCGTGCCATTTAGACCTGAATAAATTAACGCCTATGCGCTCGCATAATTTCTCTATATCGCGCCTATACGCCTGTTTGACTTCTTCTGAAGCCCAAGGGAGTTCGTAACGGGTATCGTCCAAGCAATATAGCCGTTTATTGGGGTAGGTCATATTGTAAAAACAAATTAAGGTATCTTCCAAGATATCCAACGGCTCTTTATAAGTTGCTACAATCACAGCTACAGGGGGATACTCAGCAGCCTTTGGTATTTTTGGCTTCTCCTCCATTCCATATCTAAGAACATAATAGATATTATAGGTATACCCAAAGGTATGGATGATGATAAAAATTTCTGCCAATAATAAGCCGATAGCGAAAAATTTTTCATACCAGAAAAAAGAAGTTCCGATGAACAGGTAAATCCTGACCACCAAATAGCTGGAAAGAGTTAAAAATGAAATGCTAAGAAGCAGGAGAATATAACTTTGCGCTTTACTTTTCATTTTCCATCTTTACTGGTGCCGGATTAGGCTGCAGATGAGCATTTTCCGGCAAAGTTTGCTCGAGTTGTTTGGCAGCTTCCGGGTAATTCCCCATCCACATAAGCACCATGCCATATTTTCTGCGAATTTGAATATCATTGGGCAATTTTTTTAAAAGGATCTGATATTCATGGATGGAATCATCATATTTTTTTTGCCAGGAATAAAGTTCTGCTAGTTTATATCTAGCGGGAAGGTTGCCGGGATCTTTTTGAAGTAATCCTCGGAATATATCCTCAGCTGGCATGTAATCCTTCTTTGACAGATAAATATCCCCTAAAAGCATTTCAGATTCAGAATCCAACTTATCCAAAGGCACTTGCCTGATAATCATAATGGCTTGATCGTATTGCTTTTGGTAATAATAGATCTTGGCTATTTCAACCTTTACAGGCACTGATGAGGGATTTTCTTTAAGCAGCTTTTCAAACTCCTCTAAAGCAGCCTTATAGTTTTTAGTTACACCTAAGAGGCGGGCATATTCTAGCCGCGCTTCAAAGTCACTGATTTCAGGGCCATATTCTTCTTTCTTAAAAGAATAGCTCTCTTTTGTGTCTTCAGCTTGTACTCCTGGACAATAAAGCTGCAGCAGCAAGCCTGCATAAATGAATGTTTTTCTCATTTCTTTTCCAATAGTTTTTGATATTCTCTTTGTGATTCTTCCATTTTTCCTGCCCAAGAAAGGGCCCGGGCAAAAGCCAAACGAGCTTCCCGATCATCGGGATTTCCTTGCAAGTAAGCCCCATACACCTCCGCTGCCTTGTCAAACTCCTTTTCAGCAATATAAGCGGTGGCTAAATGAAAGTAGGTTTTTTTGGTGGTTTTACCTATGCGAAGACTCTTAACATAGTAAGGAATAGCTTCATGGAACTTGCGGGCTGTATAATAGGTTTCACCCTTTCTAAAATAGAGCCATTTTTGATTAAAATAAAAGTAGCTGCAAATTGTCACAACAATGGTTAAAAGAATTAATAAACTGTAGGCGATATTCTGCTTTCTAGCTGCTCTCATGGTAGATTTTTCTTAAGTGTGTTACATTTTGTCCATTAATCGAGGTAAATGAAACCTCATCCATCAGCTGGTTAATCAAATATAAGCCCATGCCCGACTCTGGGATGGTTTCGGGACATTCAGGATCAAAATGCAGTTCATTTGCCATTGTTATAATGCCTACTAGGCCATTGTCAACCAGTTCAAAATCAATGTTATTCTCTGTAATTGTTACCGTAATTTCAAAAAAGCGGCCAGGCTGGTTATTATAAGCATGCTTTACAATGTTGCTGGCGGCTTCGATCACACAAAGTTCAATTTGGTACAGTTCAACGGCATCTTTTATCACCAGGGAACAAACCCCTTTAATAGCACTTCCAACCAGAGGAAGATTTTCCAAGCAACTCTCTACCGTCAAAGTCAGCTTGCGGTTACTCATACTTTATTTATGAAAACTAAGGCTTGCGCTTCATCCTTTGCGATAACGAAAGCGCTCTCAATCCTGCTGACTGTAAATAAGCTCATTACAGGAGGCTTAACGTGGCAAAGAAGTAAATTTCCTCCTGCTTTTTTAAATATTTTTAAGAGCTGAATAATCGCGGCAAGACCGCTGCTGTCGACAAATTCCACGTTTGATAAATTTAAAATACCATATAGGACTTCTTGATCGATAGCATCGATACATTCGCCTTTAAACTCCCGACTTGTCGCTGTATCCAAGCGGGCAAATCCTGGTCTAAGAAATAGGATATTTCCTTCTTTTTGTATGGCAAGATTCATTCACCCCTCCGATTGAAACCCGACTTGCTGCCTTATAATAAGTCATATTCGAAAGTTTTTTCTCTCTAAGAGCTCGAATCTGACTCTTAGAAGGCAGCAAGTCGGGTTTGAATTATTCTCTATCATAAACATTTTTAGAAATTTTATAAAAAATTTATTTTTTCAACCTATTTTCTTTTTTCTCTCCTAAAAGCAAACAAAAACACCATCTTATGGTATAGATTATTTTATAATAGACATCTTAACACTTGCTTTATTGACATGATGTATCATAAGTAGATTATGTTAACCGCAGCAATCAATTTTATTACTTCCCAAGCCTGCTTCGAAAATGATGATCCTGTTGTTACACCACGCACTTTTCTGTTAGGCGGCATAGCTGCCTGCCTTACTATCATTGCCCTGCAAAGAAATTCCAGGAAGGCAAAACCTGTACCGCCAGCTGAAATACTCGCAGAAAAAACAGACATTATTTGGCAGCAGCTCGAAGAAATAAAAGCGGCTTGCAGAAGTTATCAGCCCAGGGCATCTTCAGTAAACCCCTATCTTAGCACTATCGCACCAAATGATCTCATGCAAACTGCCGATGAACACTGGACAAAAAAACATCACAGCTTAGCCTCAAAAGTATTCACGCAAGCTAATTTTGAAAAACACAAAGAAGCAATCAGAGTGGAAGTTTCTAATTGGTTAGATGAAAATATGCAATATTTAATCCCGGAACAATTGCTCGATTGCGTGGGCTTGATTCTTGCCAAATACTTTATTTGCGGCGACGACCCTAAATTGCAGCCGGCATTTGGCTCTCACATTTTCCATAACTACAATCTAAGGGATCGCAGCGGCAGTTACCGCTTAGACATCTGCCGCAATATAGCTATAGAACTAGCGAACATAGAAACACCGGCTGAAGGCACATTCTTATGGCATATGTGCAAGGCTAACTACTCCCGAGAAACTAAAATTGGCGTCTGCCTGTCGCTTCTTATCCCGGCAACCGTTTTGACCGATGCCATTAAATGCGCCCTTGATAATGCCCTGCCATATTTTTTCGATAAAAATTTGGCAACGCTAAAAGAAGACATCAATAAGGCAAATTTAGAGGCTATACGCTTGCAGAATGCCTCTAAACAATTTAGCCGTTTTCACAGGAACCCGGAAATTGTAGGCGAAGACCCTAATATGTATTTTCCGGACCGCTATAGCAGCGGCGCCCCTTTCCTTAATAATTGGCGCAACGCACCCTTCGTACCCTTCGGCCACGGCCCTTATGCTTGCGTTGCCATCGGCTTCTGCCAGTTCCTAAGCAATCTCTTTCTCGAAGAATACCTCGCTAAATTGCGGGCAAGCAACAGCTAAATAAAACCAGCTGTGAATAATGGCTCTTTTTTGATTTCTGCCGACCAACATAATGCAAATCCGAGGCCCGCAGGGTCGGCAGAAATTATTCAATTTGGGTCATTTTTCACAGTCTCTCAGCCTTTATCTTCCACCTCTGCATAGAGGAGGCCGCCAAACTCATAGAGGGACTGAAGCTGGGTAGAGGTCTGCACAAAGTTTTCGCCGCGCTGCATGCGGCCTTCCAATATCACCTTATGAAGGGTAGAGCGGTAATCCTTGTATGCAAGGCCCTGCTTCTTTAACTGGTACATTGTATAGGCTGTAATAAATGTGCCAGTGCGCCCCACTCCAGCTCTGCAGTGCACATTAAGACGATCCTCCTCATCCACCAAGCTCTCAATAGTTTCAATAAGCTCTAGCATAGCCTCTGGCTTAATGGCTTGCTGATCAGGCCAATTCTCAAAGTGAATTCGTCGAATGTCTTTCCCCTGCTCCCCTTCTTTCTTTATCGTGTAGCTGTATTGCGTGACTATTAAACGTTTCTTTTTTTTGTTATTATCTTCCTGGCCTTTTACTGCATCATTATCGCTGCTTTTACTCTTTATCCTTTCAATCTCATCACAAGTAACTGAGAAAGGGCTATCCTCAAAATTAAACCCGTCATTAAGCTCTTCAGGAAAGTAGCTTTCAGGCCTCTTATCTTTTTTTAAATCGTTTGGATTCGTAAGATCTATAATCACTCCCCCCTGCTCCCAAAAAAGTTGAGTATACCCTTCCGGCCAATACCAAGGACAACATAGAGCAATATATTCCTTTCCATCGCGCATGGCCACCCGATTCGCATGCAAAAAGAACTTTTCATTAGCTTCACCGATACTAAGTGCAGTTTTTCTAGGACATCCAATATCGTCGAAGGTCTTATGGTAATTATCTTCTTTTGTGAAATAAAAATTTGGTTGTTCTGCGATGTCTTTTTCGGTTTGCTTCTTAAGGTTTAAAAAGTCTTTTCCTAACGAGTCTATATCATTCTTTGCTATAGGATTGTTTAATTGTGTTTTGGCGATCCCTAAGCCTGTTAAATCTGAACCGGAAGAGATTCTATTGCCAATAGTCAAGCGGCTGGACGGGGTCTCTATTTTTCCTAATTTCTCTAATGCAGCTTCATTTATAGCTGACTCGCTGTTAGCTTGCGCAGCAGGCTCAATAACTTCCTTTATATCCAGAGATGGGTCTTCTTCTATAACACTTACGTCTAAGATTGCGTTTCTTCTTTGCAATGCATCCATTTAAACACCATTAATTTAAAAATATTAGAAATAAAAAACAAAAAAAAATGTTAATAGATAATAATAGGATCAGGTTTAAATTACAAAGAACAAAAATCAGAAGCTTATTTTTGTAAGAATTGGTGCAATTGCGCCATAGCCTGGCTGCGAATTTTCTTTTGCATCGCAGGCGTCCAGCCAAATAGCCATCCAGGCAAACCAAAAGCTTGCCTGGACCAGCGCCAAAGATCAAATTGGTCCGCTTGGCGGTAGATTAATCCATCTTTGAAAGTAAAGTCGCTTTGAATGTTATTTTGGACTTGCCTGCCAGTTTTGCTAAACAAGTAGGAAGCTGCACAAATCCCCTTGCCTTCATTTTCTTGCTGCTCCAAAATTTGATAGGTCAGGGTAAATTGCTTCGCACGTTTAAGCAGCATTTCCCACATCGCTTGCACTTCGCGGCTATTGAGCTGGGTAAACACTGGATCGGAAAACCGGGCCTCTTCATGATAAAGCCCTTGCATAGCGAGATAGTCTTTCTGCTGCAACGCCTTGTAGTATCTCTCTAAAATTTGCTCTGCCATAAAGACTCCTATTTACTTACATTCAAGCCTCATCATGTAGTGAAGGTGTGGGCTATGTTTTGGAATAAACTCGCCGATTATCTTAAATCCCGCCTTCTGATACACATGGATGGCTTTTTCATTTGTAGCCTCAGGATCGATTAACACCTCGCCTGCTTCGGGAAATTGGCGGTTTAAAAACTGCCGGATTAACGGCGCAGCTAACCCTTTTCCCAAATAATCAGGATCGCCTATTAATAAATCGAGCGTAATGGTCATCTCTGAACATTGGCACCAAACCGATAGTTCGTCATCCGGCTTTTCTACCAAAGAAGTGATTAGAAATGCAACAGGTCTATTGCCATCCAACCCCATCCAGTACTGGGCAAATGAGCCTCCGGCAATATGCTCCTCAATTCCCTTCAGCGTATTAGCCAACCCATCGCCATAAAACCAGCGTGTAACATGCGGCTGCTGCAGCCAGCCGCATACACATTCCCGATCCTTTTCAGTCACTGTTCTGAAAGTAAAAAGCATGATTGCTAATTTTTTATTTATTTGTATTTTATTGCACTATACTAAACTATTTGATAAATTTTTCGTATTTTAATCGCTAAAATCTTGCTTAATTAGTTTGTAAGGATAATTTTTATGATAGTTTCTATTAAACAAGTAGCCAATACATATGCTGGGCAAATCAACCAAGCCCCAGTTGATCTATTTGAAGACCCCAATAACTTAATGCTGCACCTTCTCTCTAAACAAGCTATTAAAGATCACTCAACAAACATCCCTAAACGCAAAGACTCCCTAAAAAATCTTAAGGAGATAAAAAAAAGAGAGCAGCAAAAGCAAGAAAAGTTAGAACAAGTTTGCAACATGGCTGAGGGAAAATGCAGGCAGATTTTAGAGCAATTCCCTCAAGAAAAAAGAGCAGGGATTGCTTTATCAACAACACGGCAGCTGGCTAATGAATATAATCCGCATTTAAATGCTCATGAGGACCTCATAAGCTCTTCTTATCTTGTTTTTTCTACACGAGCCTATAAATCCGGAGAGCTGGCAAAAATTAAATGCGCCAACTCCCGAAAAGTGGTCAAGGAAATAAGATATACGCCAGGCCAACCCACAACAGTTAAGTTAATGAATGGCAAAGAAAAAGAAATCTCCATTGCCTTTAATCAATTTGTGGGAAGTGCAAGAACTGAAAAAATTGAAGATGGCGCTAAGCATGTTTATGATGGGCAATTCCTGGACGGGATACAAAAAGGCTATGGGGAGTATAGACAAGAACATACCCCAGAAAATACAACTATCCATAAAGGTCTATTCAATGAGGGCCAACTAAGCGGCTATGGAAAAATTACTTCTTTAGATAAGTCTTATGAAGGAGAAGTGCAAAATGGTCTTCCACAGGGTATTGGAGAATTCACAACCTTAGAAGGTGTGTATAAAGGACAGATGCAAACAGGCCGCTATCACGGTTTTGGAACAATGGCCTATGCCGATGGCACCGCCTTTACAGGGATGTGGCAAAATGGCTTAAAACACGGCCAAGGTGAGTGGCAGCTAGAAAATGTAAAAGTGATTGGCAGTTGGGCAGAGGGAGAAATTGCAGGTGATGTGGAAGCCGCCTATTCTAATCAAGATAGCTATCGCGGTCCTTGGGGAGCGCATGGACCAGAAGGCATAGGCACATTGCAACAAAATGGACTTAGAATCGAAGGAACTTGGGTAAACGGACAACTGGGTGAAGATGTCAAAATCACTTTCCCGAACCAGGAGGTTTACCAAGGAAAATGGCATAACGGCCAAAAACAAGGCCAAGGCACACTAAACCGCTTGGATGGCGTTATAGTATCTGGCAATTGGGTAAATGATCAAATTGAAGGAGATGTCACTTTAACTTTTCCCAATGGTGATATCTACACAGGTGCCTGGCACAAGGGAAAAGCTCATGGCTACGGAACAATGAGATGCCAAAACGGGAATACTTTTGTTGGCAATTGGCACAAAGGAGAAAAACACGGCCAAGGGATATTGACCACTTCAACCTATACCTATAACGGACAATGGCGCTTTGGAGTTCGACATGGCCAAGGGACCGAAACCGGTTCCAACAATTCTTACACCTATGTAGGCGATTGGGTAAATGGCTATAGACATGGGCACGGTACATTACTATATCCAGGATCTAATGAGTATGTTGGCGAATTCAAAAACGGCATGCAACATGGAAGAGGCGTGACAACTTATTTTCGCGAAGGAACCGGCAATTACCTAGCTAAATACGATGGTGAATATGTCAATGGTAAAGCTGATGGAAGAGGGATAGGTACCTATAAAACCGGAATCTTTGAGGGAACGTATAGAAGTGGGCATCTTCTTGAAGGCACCTTTACTTACAATGAAGACCAACCACAAAAAAAATATACCGGTGAATGGATCCCAACAAATAATGGGTGTTCTACTTGGTCGGGAAGTTGCACTATAGAATATCACGACGGTGATGTCTATGAAGGAAATGCGCAAAATGGACATTTGCATGGTCAGGGAACGCTGAAAAATAGTCGCGGTCGCGTTTTAAAACAAGGCCGCTGGGAAAATGGCGTGTTTAAATCAGCCACTAAAAAATTTTAGCAGCACACAAAATAAAAACGTAAAAACCAACAATATTTGAACGAAGGGTTTCTAAATGGTAAGTCAAAATGCAGTAATCGATTTGCATAGCTCTGCAAACAACAACCTGAAAGCTATTAACGATAACTACAACAGTTTATCAGTAAAATCTAATGAAGAGGCTATTATTCTAATACGCCTAGAAGATTGCGGACAAGGCAAGCAACTTAAAGCAGTAGCGGACCAAACCGCAAAATCATTCGATAAACTCAAAAAGCTATATAAAAAAACCCAGCAAATTTTTGAAAAGTTTGGCGGTCGACAAGCAGGTTTGCCTCTACCACGCCCTCTGCCTGAGAAAGCTTCACTAGAATATGTATACCTGCAAGGAAGCCCGCTTGGTTTGAATGCCTCCGGATTTCCTGCAGAAAGGGCTGTTTCAAGAATTCACATTGAAAACGGCGTACAACTCCTTGCTTTGCACGGCAGCAAAAATGAGCGCAAGCAAGGAAATTTAAACTTTTCAGATTTTGTGGGAACCGCACGCTGGGAAAATACGGCTACACATGAAGTGTATGACGGGCAATTTAATAATGGCCAATTTGAAGGCCTCGGCACCCGTATTTTAGGCGCCTCTACCTACAAAGGAGAGTTTCTAGGTGGATTACGCACAGGATATGGAATAGAAACGAATGGCCAGGAAGAATACCAAGGCCTCTGGAAGGAGGGAAAATTCCATGGCATTGGCGAGGAAAAAGACGCCCAAGGTGTAATTTACAGGGGAATTTGGAGAGACGGTGAGTTGCAAAACACAGCCTCTATTATCTATCCCGACGGCGGCATATATAGCGGAAAGGTAGCAAATCACAATCGGCACGGCACCGGCAGCTATACCCTAAACGGAACTACTTATATTGGAAACTGGCAAGATGACCAGCTGCACAAGGCTACTAAAGTAGACTATGCCAATGGAAATGAATACGAGGGTGAATTACAGAACTTTAAACGCCATGGACAAGGCTCTCTTACAGTTAATGGCGATACTTATACAGGAATATGGCAAGAAGACCATCTACCAGTCGCTCAAAAGATTACCTATAAGAATGGTAAAATTTATGAGGGCGATTTAAACGAGCAATGGCAATGGCACGGACACGGCACTTTAACAGTAAACGGCAATAAGTTTACAGGCGAATGGAATAATGGCGTCCTGCCGCAAGACAGCCATGTCGAAGTGGTCTACGCTAATGGCAATACCTACAGTGGCAGGTTGCAAAATTTTGCACACCATGGACCTGGCGTTCTAAAAAAAAACGGCATAACTTATGAAGGTACATGGTCCAATGGAATATTAACAGGCCAAGTTAAAGTCACTTATGCTAATGGAGACATTTATGAAGGTAGCTGGAGCAATGGAAGTCAGCATGGTAAAGGAAAAATAACCTATAAAAACAGGGATGTTTATGAAGGCAACTGGAGTTGTGGAAACCTTCATGGCCAAGGGAAAATGACTTACGTCAATGGCGACATCTATGACGGTAGCTGGAGCAATGGAAGTCAGCATGGTAAAGGAAAAATGACCTACTATACAAAAAACTACAATGGAACAGAAAGATACTATAATGGTGATTGGGCAAATGGAAGCTATCATGGCAGCGGTACTGCGAGTGATGACAGTCTTTATTATCCTAACCCACGAACAGGTAACTGGAGAAATGGACAACAGATGTAATCGACAGTTTTTGCAGGGCTCAGGACGCAACTGAGTAGAAACGCATGTGCATTAGCTAAATTCCAAAACTAGCTGCGAAGCAGCGGAAGCATGTAGCCCCAAGCGTTAGCTTGGGGTAGAGACAAATAAACAATGAGCTGTGTTAACAGCGATAGAAGATCTGCCACCGCATTCGCGGTTCAATTATTTAGGTTGAATTTACCCCAAGCTTACGCTTGGGGCTACATGCTTCCGCCGCTTCGCGGCTTAGCCTAATGCACATGCTCTTTTGCGATGCAACTGCAGCAACCCCACATATAGACCATACTTATACTCACATCTTTTTATTTTTTTCACCACAGACAGCGCAGACTCGACTTTAGGAATTTTTGAGTTAAGCAACTGATCATCAAACTAATTTATCCGATCCGCCAATGCTTTAAAAAATGATCTAATTGTTATTTTATGCCGACCCCGCGGGCCTCGGATTTATTTTACATTTATTTAACAGGCCTTACGGCCTGGCTTATGTTATTTCGCCCTTGCAGGGCTCTTGCATAGTTACCTATCTCTGTGAATTGGACCGTATCCAACCCTCCGCTATAGGCTAAAATAACTTTTTTCATATGACTTACCCATGCGCTAAAAATTGCGCGATTTTTTTATCTGTTCCCATTACTTGCACAAGCCCGCGTAAGTGCAATTTTCAAGCACTGTTAAATGGGGAAACAAATGAAACTGCTGCAGCACGCACCCGATCGTTGAAGCTCTAGTTTTGGCGCTAAACGACCTAATATCTTTCCCTTCGCAAGCAATCAGCCCTTCATATTGAGAACACAGGTTCGCTAATCAGCCCAAACAAATCAATAAATATTCAACGCAATTAAAAAAACATCCTTTTGAATGATGTAAAAGCGTGCTGCATGATTTTACATCTAATAAATATTCATAAATACTAACAATTTATTAAAAGTTTGGTTACTGCTAAATTTTGTGCAATAAAACCACCATTGCTTTATTAAATAAAAGTTTCTACAAGAAGGTTTCGCCAAAATTTAACCCAAGAATTTATGCTCGAAAAGCTTTGCCAGTTTCTAGACATCCGCAACAATGAAAGGGTTTTGGTTTTATTCCTTTTACTCAACTCGTTTTTCTACGGCCTCACAATTGTAATTTTCGAAAGCGCCACCTCAGCTTTATTTTTAGCGCACTACAGCCCCTCAATGATAGCCATAGGATTTATCACAGCATGCTTGCTGGTTGCACTCCTTGGAGGGCTTTACGCTTACTATGAGCGCCGTATGCAGCCCATGAATCTCTTTTTGCTGGTGGTTTCATTTTTGCTTATTTCAATCGCATCATTTTGGATGCTGTTAATTGTCTTTGATGTTGAATGGATTATCTTTGTGTTATTTGTATGGAAAGATGTCATTACCATATTCTTCGCTTTAGAGTTTTGGGGTTTAAACAGCCTTCTTTTTGACACACAGCAAGGAAAAAGACTATTTGGTTTGCTTGGCCTTGGGGAGGTTATAGGGGGTATCCTAGCGGGAATTTTTATCCCTTCGATAGTCTTATGGTATGGCACTGTAAATTTGCTGCTTTTTGCCATGGCATTCATGCTGGGTGTTCTCATCATGAATATTCTCATCAAGAAAGTTTCTAAAGAGCGCTGTAAGTTGCAAAGAGAGGCCGCAGAAGAAAAAAAGCCGCTTACTTTTTATGACCTTTACAAAAAAAGATACCTTTTATTGATTGTATGTATTGGCATCTTCTACGTGCTTACATTCTATTTTATTGAATATCTTTTCTATAATGCCAGTCAAACGCTTTTAGTTGATGCTGCAGCCATTTCCAGTTTTATGGGAATCTTTTGGGCAATAACTTATGCTGTCAGTTTTTTTTATAGATTTTTTCTAGCCGCCCCCCTTTACCAACGTTTTGGAATTGGCCTGGGATTGATGCTGCTGCCTTTCATAAGCCTTGTTGCTATGGCAGGAGCCGCTTTTTTCAATATATTTCATATAAGTTTTTATTTTGTTTTTGCCATGATTGTTTTGGGGCGCCTTACCCAGGGTATTTTAATCAATGCTGTACATGAGCCGACCTACCTTATTTTATACAAGCCACTGCCGGAACATCAAAGGCTAGCCGCCCAGGCTCGCATAGAGGGTATAATTGAGCCAATCGCAGGAGGAATTTCCGGCATAGTCCTATTGATATTCACAAGTTATTTTTCCTTCGGCATCCAGACAATAATTTATATATGCATAGCAATCCTAATTACCTGGCTAGTTACTGCTAGACGCTTAAGGAAGGAATATGTCGCTCTTATTCAACATAATCTAAGCTTTCGCGAGACCGCATTTTTAGAATTGCCAAGCAGCAAAAAGGGCATCGAAATTTTAGAAAAGTCTCTGAACAGCTCCTATTCAGGCGATGTTCTTTATGCCTTGGAAATTTTCGCCAAAATAAACTCTTCCCGCTTAAAAGATTATTGTACGGCTTTAATCGCCCACAAAGACCTTGTCGTCAGAACTTATGTTTTGGATATGATCAAGGTGCAAAAGCTTCCTTTTTCTCATGAGTTTCTTATTAAAAGATACGAGGAAGAGGCCTGCTGGAAATTAAAAGGCCAATTATTGCAGTTGATTTGCCAATGCAGCCGCAGCCAGGAAGAGCTTGCCTGGGCTATCAAATTTCTCAGCTCATCTCACACTTCCCTGATGAAAGGGGCGATAATTGGACTTATTAGCTATGGAGGCATAGAAGGCGTTTTAGCTGCAGGCAATCGTTTATTGGAAATTGCTAAAGGCTCTGATGTTTATCTGAGGACCTTGGCAGCCGAAATTTTAGGCGATATCGCCATTACTAATTTTTATCAGCCTTTAATTTTCCTAATTCAGGATGAAGATAAAGCGGTTAGAAAAGCGGCGCTAATTGCAGCCGGCAAATTGAACCATCCAGCCCTTTGGCAGCTGCAGATCGATGCATTTTTGAGAGGTTCTGAAAAAACAGAAGCAGCAGCATCCATTGAAGCTTGCGGCGAAAAAATCATCCCTTTGCTTATTCAAAACCTAAGTGAAAAGAGCAATGAGATGCAGTTAATTAGTGTTTTTAGGCTATGCGGCAGGATTAAGGGATCTGCTGCGGCTGCTTTCCTTTTGTCTTATTGCGACAGCATTAAACCTGCGCTAAGGTTAAGTGCATTAGAAGGTTTATTTCATACACAATTTGCCTGTGATGAATCAAAGCGCCAAGAAATGAGAAATAGACTGCAGCTTGAATTTAAAATTATGAAACACATCATCCTTTCCATCATAAATCTGGAAATTACTGATAAAGCCATTCTTCGAGCATTGCATACGGATTTAGAAAGCTATAAAAAGAGGATATTATTATTGTATGGATTTATTTACCCCGTTAGTTCTTACAAAATAGTTTTAAAATATGTTCAAACAGAAAATTTCGAATTACGCGACTATGCCATTCAGATACTTGATGACATTATGAGCATACAAGACAAGTTAACCGTAGTGCCCCTCGTTGAGGGTCTTTCAGCCGAATCAATCCTGAATCTGGTGTACAATGAGCCCCCCCCTGTCCTTACTTCTAAAAGCGAAGTTTTGTTAAAAATTGCCCAAAA
The DNA here is from genome assembly GCA_023428915.1 of Verrucomicrobiota bacterium. Taxonomy (GTDB): domain Bacteria; phylum Chlamydiota; class Chlamydiia; order Chlamydiales; family JAEYWL01; genus JAEYWL01. The sequence continues at coordinate 21,132 of JAEYWL010000063.1, read as the reverse complement.
TGAATTCTCTTATTTTTCTCTGTGGTCCCAAAGCTATGCCTTGTACCTTTTAGCCCAAGAAGCACCTTCACCTGAGATGCAACAGATTGTGTCAGACTTTGTTGCGAATGAAGAACCCCTTCTGACTGAGACTGCTGCATGGATTTTGAAAAAATGGGATTCAAGAAACAACTTTACCGGTGAAAATTCAAAATAAGTGTATGGTCGATAAATTTTGCCAATATTTGGATATCCGTAAAAATGAAAGAATCTTAGTTTTTTCTATCCTTCTGACTTCATTTTTTTACGGCCTTGCAATTGTTTTTTTTCAAAGCTCTTCCAGCGCTTTATTTCTATCCCATTATGATAATTCTATGGTCGCGGTAGTCATTACGGCATCTTCGCTTTTGAATGTCTGCCTTGGCGTGCTTTACACAGTTCTTGAGCGTTATTTGCAGCCAATGAATCTATTTTTATCAGTATCTTTCTTTTTATTTTCATCAATAATAATACTTTGGCTGTTATTATTTTATTTTGAAATTGAATGGATTATTTTTATCACATTACTATGGAAAAATGTTTTCGCAATATTTTTCTCGCTGCAGTTTTGGGGATTAAATAGCGTCCTTTTCAACATTCAGCAAAGCAAAAGATTATTCGGCATCCTAGGCTTGGGAGAGGTTATAGGCGGGATTACTGCCGGGATTGCCACTCCTTCCATTGTGCGATTCACCAATCCTGTAAATTTACTGCTTTTGGCAGGAATATGCATGACGGGTGTTTTCTTCATGAACATCTACATTAAAAGAATTTCCAGAATATATTATAAAAAGCAAAATGAAGTTATTATAGAAAAAAAGACTTCCAGTTTTTTCGACCTGCTAAAAAACCAATACCTCACACTTATTGCCTTTATTGGAATTTTAGCCACATTCCTTTTCTATTTTACAGACTATCTTTTTTTAGATGCTATTCAAACCCTATTGGTCAATACAGAGGCGATTTCCAGCTTTATGGGGGTCTACGCGGCTACATCTTACAGTATTGGCTTCATTTATAGAGTTTTTTTCTCAGGGCCGCTGTACCAACGTTTTGGAATAGCAATTGGATTGATATTAATGCCTTACATAGTTCTTGCGGCTATCACCGCTGGAGTTTTTTTCAGCGCACTTTCTTTTAATTTTTATTATATTTTTGGCGCAATTACCCTAGGACGTATTTCTCAGTCTATTTTAACTAATGCCTTGCATAGGCCCACTTTTCTTATTTTATATAAGCCTTTGCCTAAGTATCAAAGGCTGGCTGCCCAGGCAAATGTAGATGGCATCATACTGCCTGCAGCAGGGGCATTTTCCGGCCTGGCTCTCATTCTCCTGACAAAGTATTTTTCCTTAGGAATGGAAGCATTAATGCTTATCTGCGCGGTTATATTGGTGTCATGGCTGATTTTCGCCAAGATTTTAAAAAAAGAATACATCAGCCTTATTCAAAGCAACCTTGCGTTTCGGATAACCTCTTTTTTAGAAAGCCCGATTGATAATAAAAAAAACATTGCTATTTTAGAAAACTCCTTAAATAGTGCCTACCCAGGTGATGTTCTTTATGCCCTAGAAATATTAGCAACAGTGAATGCCTCTCATTTAAAAGATTATTGCGCCTCACTAATTGCTCACCCAGCGCCTCTGGTCCGAAGCCACATCTTAAATACAATAGAAAAACAGAACTTTTCATTACCAAAAGAAGTGTTGCTGGCAAGGTTTAAGGAAGAGCCTTCATGGGAGTTGCAAGGGCAGCTGTTAAAATTATTGTGCCGGCAGGATAATACCCGGCAGACACTTTCATGGGCAATGCAATTTCTTAACTCCACCCACTTTGCCCTTGTAAAAGGAGCTATAGTCGGACTGATTTACCACAGAGGCACTAAAGAGGCATCCATAGCAGAGAACAACCTTCTAGATATAACCAAAAACCCTAATGCGAACCTTAGAGAATTAGCAGCCCAAACTTTAGGAGAAATTGGCAGCCCGGATTTCTATCAACTGTTAATTCCCCTGATCCAGGATGAAGATAAAAACGTTAGAATTGCGGCATTAGCTGCTGCCGGCAAATTAGAACAGCCAGCCCTTTGGCCTCCTCTCATTCGTGCATTTTTAAATGGCCCTGAAAGAGCTCAAGCAGCATTGTCAATCGAAAACTGCGGAGATAAGATTATTCCGCAATTAATCCAATCCCTAAGCGATGATTCAAATGAGGCACAGTTGGCGGGTGTATTTATGATCTGCAGCAAAATCATGGACCCTTCAGCTGCAGCCTTTCTTTTATCGCATTGCAGCAATGCTGTGCCCTCTATTAGGCTGAGCGCCTTGCAGAATTTATTCCAGTCTCAATTTATTTGCGGCATTCCAGAGAAAAAAGAAATGCGGGCCAGAATTGTATTTGAGCTTAAAGTTTTTAAGCAGATTCTGCATGCTATCATTAGCCTTGAAGCTCAGGGGGATGAAGTTATTCTTCGGGCCTTGCATACTGATGCAGAAAATTGCAAAATGCGGATCTTTTTATTGTATTCCTTTATTTATCCAACTAGCGCTTATAAAACAGCATTAAGATATGTCCAGACGAAAAATTTGGAGTTGCGCGATCACGCAATTCAACTGCTCGATGATATTCTAAGCACCCAGGACAAGTTTGCAGTAATTCCTCTAATGGAAAATCTGCCCCCCGAAAAGATGCTGCACGCATTAAATGGAATAATACCCAATAAGCGTTCAAAACATGAGGCCATTATGCAAATCAGCAAAAATGCCTCTCATTATTTTTCCTTATGGTCGCAAAGTTATGCTTTGTACCTTTTAGCCAATGAGATGCCTTCAACAGAAATGCGGCAGATGGTATTAGATTACACCTTAAATAAAGAGCCTTTTTTGGCTGAAACAGCCTCTTGGGTTCATGAAAAATGGAGTGCAAGTGCGTTATGATTACAATTGAAAAAGCGCTTATTCTGCGAAGTGTTGAGATTTTCTCCTCTCTTTCGGATGAAAAACTGGCCTTTGTTGCTCCATTACTCGTTGAAATGTATTTTTCCAAAGGGGATGCCATTATTCGCCGGGATGAACTATCTTCCCAAATGTACATTATAGTGGAGGGGGAAGTGCAAGTGCAAGTCAATCAAAGAGTGCTTGCAACTCTGCATCAAAGGGATGTTTTTGGCGAATTTTCCGCATTAGACCCTGAGAGGAGAACTGCAGATGTCATCGCAACAAAAGAATGCCTCTTACTGCAATTGGATCATCAAGCTCTAAAAGATGTTATGGAACAGCACCCTGAGATAGCCTTCGGCATTATCCGTTTCCTCTGCAAGCGATTAAGGAGCATCGTAGCCGCTAAGAATTAAAACCCGGCTTGCTGCCTTCTAAAGGCCTAAGCAAAGTTTCCTCTAATACGTTTCCCAACCATTCTTCGTATTTTTGGGAAGACCACCCTTGCAGTTCAAGCAACAGGTCATGGCTTCATTGAAAATGTACAAGCTGGCCTTTTAATTTCCACTCGCCTAATGGTTCGACTTTTAATGCCAACAAGAACATTATTAATAGTAAAAGTGTGTTTTTTATACACACCCCTAATTATAGGATAAATATAAAAACAATCACCAACCAACAAGCTAATTAGTTTAATTTACAATCTTAGCACAATTTTTATAGTTATAATCTATAATATAGTTAATGAATATAAACATTCCTATTCAGTATTTTCCTTCTATTCCTGCTAAGCTTAAGGAAGCTCAAGCAAATTCGGTTGAATATCAAGCGCATGCTTATCGCTCTAATTACTCTCTTTCGGAGATCTATTTCGCTAATAACCTATTTGCACTGGCAACTTCTAATCTATACCCTCCAAATAGCCCGCGCTTGGAATTAGTATCTGAAGAGAGATCTCGTAGCTATGTTCAAGGTTTTTTAAAACCTACGTTACTTTTTAAATCTATTTTGATAAGACCCCCTGCAGAACTTTCTGTTGAAGAGCGAAATAGGAATCAAATTCTTAGTCTTGAAGAACAAGAAATAGTAGAAGTTATGTCGAATGACTTTGATCGTGGGGCTATAAATAGTTTTATAAATAATATGCATGAGAGCCCTAGCTCTAAAATAGTCTTGGGAGCCTATCGTATGCCGGAAAAAGCTCTACTAGGCGCTATCTTTTTACAAAATTACCATCCTTGTTTACGAATAAGTTATTTAGAAGTAAACGAAAGCGAAGGTTCTCAGGGTGTAGGGACCCTATTAATGAATTCAGCCCGTTGCATAGCGAATATGAAAGAATTTACCCGAATTGAAACACAACCCACCTCACAATCTTTAGGATTTTATTTTAGGCTAGGTTTTATTCCTATAGATGTGCTTGAAGATGAAGAAGACCCTATCAATTTTTGGCGGTCTATGGATCTAACTGAGCAAATAGATTATGCAAATGGCGGTGAAACGGATGAAGAAGAAAACGAAGGCGTCTTATATGAAGATTTAAGACTTGATCTTGCAGACATCCAAGTTCAAAACCTATGGCAAGACAAAGTTGAAACCTTATTGCTAAAAGAAAGATCCCTCCTCGATTAGGATCAATAGGCACCAAGAATTTAGCCAAGAAAAAACACTGTTACTATTAAAACTGTTGCAAATGTCTGAATTAGGCGCTTAAAGGGACAAGGGACAAGCGCCAAGTCTCTTAGTCCCTAAGGTCTCTAGTCCTTTTAAGCGCCTAATTGGGGCTAAGTGTAATATAGTGGAAGATAAAATATTGGTAATAAAGCAGCTTAAGCCTTTGCAGACTTAAGCTCTTTAAGAAAGAGGGTGACTAAGTCTTGTTCAAGGACTTACCCTCTTGCGGTTTGGCATGCTCGAAGTGGGAGTCGAACCCACACCCGGTTACCCGGAGGGGATTTTAAGTCCCCAGTGTCTACCATTCCACCATCCGAGCGATGGAAGCTCATTCGTTTAGGGGAATGAGCTTTTCATTAAGAAAGAAAGAAAATAGCTTCTTTTACCTTAATTGGTCAATTAAAAACCTTTAGTGCTGCGTTTTTTTCTCAGAATCCTCTTCAGAAAAGTCCCAAAGCGCTTTGGGTGTCCCCTCACGTTCTTCTTCCTCCTCAGGTTGATCTGGGCTGTCAGCTAAAGTTTCAATTGCAGGTTCTTCAGGGGGGCCATCTTCAGTATCGCTGCTGGTAAATGGATCTTCCACCGGGCAAACCTCCAGGCTAGTTTCTTCTGCTGCAGACGGCGCAGCTTCATGAAAATAGATGTCTGGTTGCTCTCCTTCCCGTTCTTGAGCTTCTTGTTCGTCTTGAGCGTCCTTTTCATCCCGCGTATAAAATGCGCCTTTAAATAGGGCGTTTTCACGATATTTAGAAAGGGTCTCTGAAATTAATGTTGGAGGCGGAGCGAGGAGATTCGAAAATGTGGGGATCGGTTCAGCAGTCTCAGGAATAAGCAGCGGCTTATCTTCCCCTTCAATCAGAGGAGCCTGCTCAGTAGAAGCAGGCTCTGTGCTTTCTTCTGGGTTTTCAGTGTTTGCTTCATCTCTAGAACGACGGCGGCGGTAGTGCCTGCGTCTTTCACGTTTTTTATCCAGGCGTATGCCTTCAGGGCGGGCTTCTGCCTGTGCTTCCGCGGCAATTGGCGCTGCCTCAACAGCCTCTTCACTTTCTTGCGGTTCTTTTGGCTCTTGAACATGCTGACGCGATTGCTGTTGTTGTTCTTTAGCTTTAAAGGTTCCTTCACGGCCGCCGCCAATCTTAATTGAACGGTCCAAGCCAACATTTTTAAGAACCATGCGAGCTTCCCTTACTTCAAGCACCTCGTAATCACTTACAGGCAATAGAAAACTTTTGGGTTTTTCAGAGGAGCGAAAAAAAAGTGCGCTGCCAAAAGAAACCACTTCTAGGGAATCGACAAAATACTCTTCCTGTCCGCTATTTTTGCTGGCGCGGACAACGAGCTTGCACCCTTCCTTGGGGGTGATAATTGTCTCAATAATGGGTTCACGAGTAAAATCCACGGGTTCACATCCATTTGGTTAAGTGTGTTTGATAGCAAGCGCTATCAAGTAGTTCCCTAATCAACCTAATTAAAGGGCAGGGAACTAACAAAAAAGTTTGTTACTTTTCTTTAGAAGCCATGTAGCGCAGTAAATCGACAACACGGGCAGAATAGCCCATTTCATTGTCATACCACGCAATCAGCTTATAAAAACGATCGTTTAAGGCGATACCGGCGTGCTTGTCAAAGATGGCTGAATAAGTCGAGCTGATAAAATCAGAAGAAACTACCTGCTCATCAGTATAATGCAGCACACCGCTTAATTCGTTATCGGCAGCAGACTTCATCGCGGCGCAAACGTCCTCATAGGAGGTTGACTTAGAAAGCCTAACGGTCAGATCTACTACAGATACATTGGCGACAGGTACCCGCAATGCCATGCCAGTCAACTTGCCTTTAACTTGAGGCAAACATAAGGCTACAGCTTTTGCAGCTCCTGTGGAGGCGGGAATAATATTTTGCATAGCTCCCCGACCGCCGCGCCAGTCTTTTTTAGAGGGCCCATCTACAGTCGGCTGAGTTGCCGTCACTGCATGGACTGTGGTCATTAACCCCTCTTCTATGCCAAAATTATCCAATACGACTTTGGTAATTACAGCAAGACAGTTGGTTGTACAAGAAGCATTAGACACTATGCGGTCTTTATTTGGATCATAGGCCTGTTGATTGACTCCCATTACAAAAGTGGGAATGTCCCCTTTCGCAGGAGCGGAAATCAAAACGCGTTTACAGCCAGCTTCAATGTGTTTAGCAGCATCTTCAACAGAGGTAAAAAGACCGGTAGACTCTACAACATAGTCAACTCCAAGATCTTTCCAGGGCAGCGTGGCCGGGTTTTTATTACTTATGATTAGGTTTTTTTTGCCATTTACAATTATGGCATTTTCCTCAACTTCTATTTTTTCATTAAATAAGCCATGAGTTGAGTCATACTTGAGCAGGTAGGCTAAATTATCGCTTGGGACTAAATCATTGACGGCAACTACATCTATATCTTTATGCTTGGATAAGATCCTAAACACTAAGCGACCGATGCGACCGAATCCGTTAATAGCAACACGAATAGTCATTTTACACCTCCATCTAGGTCGTCAGCAATGAATCAGAGGGTTTCTCATCTGATTTCAACTAAGTCATTCATTAATATGTTAAGTGGGAGTATAAGCAGCAAAGTTTCAAATAAATTGTCTATCTGTTCTTTAAACCCGACTTGCTACCTTATAATAAGGTATATTCGAAATTGTTTTCTCTCTAAGAGCTCGAATCTGACTCTTAGAAGGTAGCAAATCGGGTTTCAATCATGAACTTGGCAAATACTTACAGTAATGATAACGAAGCAGCTGAGAGAAGTAAAGAGGAAAAGGAAGGAAAAAGGTTAATTTCAACGGAAAATTTGCTGCTTAGACCCTGATTGCTACCTTATAATAGGTCATATTCGAGATTGTTTTCTCTCTAGGAGCTCGCAAAAAACAGTGGGTCATATTATTAAATATCGCTCACTGATTTTCAGAGCTTTGTGCGAGCTCCTAGAGGAAAAGAACTCGAATATGACCCTTAGAAGGTGGCAATCAGGGCCTTAGAAGTAACATTGCACTTTACAGCTTTAAGGAGCAATTTGGAGTACGGTGACTTGTCCCAGCAGTTGGGCACATCTTTCTCTTACAATTAATATTTTGTGTCGCTGCTTACCGCAGCTCAATATGTATATCCATTGTAACCCCACGTTCCGGCCTAAAGGCCTACACGCAGGGCTGCTGCAGTTGCATCGCTACCGCGATGCCCGGAAATCCTACGGAAGTGAAATGTTGTGTAAATAAATCACTTACAAATACCTTTTACAGCGTTTAAATGAATCAGTTGTTAAACATCGCAGAAGCGATGGCACTGCAGCAGCCCCGCGTGAAGACACTTGCAAGGTTCTCTTGCAAGTGTCGGAACGTGGGGTATCAGAATTAGTTAGGCAGGTACTCAATGAAACAGATGTCGCTGTTATCGCCAACTCTTCTAGATGTTCTTACAATACGGGTATAGCCGCCTTTGCGAGCAGTATAGCGTTGGCCGAGTGTGCCGAATAGCTTTTCGATCACTAAACGGTCATCGTTGTAGCTATCTGTATTGCCATTCTTCGCTTCTCTTGCCTCTTTAGGTGTTAGCTTATTGAAGCGAATCATTAGCTCAGCAATCGCTCTGCGTCTGGCAGCTAAAGTGTTTTCTTTTGCTAATGTGATCATGTTATCAGCATAGCGCTTAAGAAATTTAGCTTTTGGTACAGTTGTCTCAATGCGTTCATTAATGATTAGGGCCTTCAACATATTGGCAAAAAGACAGCGCCTGTGCGAAGAAGTTCTGTTTAATTTACATGTATTTTTTAAGTGTCTCATTTTGGCATCCTACCTATTATTCTTCGACTTTGCTAAGCTCTTTACGTCCCTTTCTTTCCTCGTGATAAACTCTCATACGCTCTTTAACGTTATCCAAGGAAATTCCGTATTTAGAAAGGTCCATGCCTAGGTGAAGTCCCATTTCAGTCAATTTTGCTTTAATTTCGTTAAGGGACTTTTTACCGAAATTGCGGAATTCCAACATTTTTCTTTCCGGTATAGAAACTAATTCCGCGATTGTTTCAATATTGGCACCGCTTAGGCAATTAGTTGAGCGAACAGAAAGCTCAATCTCATCGATGCGGAGAGCCAACTTCTCCATCATCTCATCATGATTGCCGTCTAGATCCGATCCCTCTTCGTCAAAGACTAAGGAATAGGATTTAATTTTGTTAAACACCTCTAGGTGTTTGCTGAGAATTTGCGCCGCAAATGTTAAAGCTTCAACAGGAGAAATTCTGCCATCAGTTGTCACTTCAAGAATTAAGCGGTCAAAGTCGGTATCTTGTCCAACGCGCGTATTTTCTACGTAGTAGTTAACCAGGCGCACAGGAGAAAAAGAAGCATCGATTAAAATTTCATCTACAGTTTTATCGCGGATTGAGTGTCTTTCAGAAGGCACATATCCACGGCCTATAGCAATTTTAAGGTCAATTTGCTTCTTCAGCGGCTTTGTTACGGAAAAAAGGTGCAGATCAGGATTGATCACTTCCCAGAAACCATCTTGAATAATGTCGCCAAGCGTTACAGGGTATTGCCCGTCATTTTGATCAATCTCATCCTGAGTAACATCTAGTGTAGTTGTAACGATTCTGTAATCTCTAGAACCTGGCTGATCATCCTGCGGCAGCTTGCGTAAAAGGGCGCTCTTAAAATTTAGAATGATGTTGGTCATGTCTTCGACAACACCTTCGATAGCCATGTACTCGTGTGGCACACCTTCCATCCTTAAAGAGATGATAGCTGGTGCTTCTAAGGAAGATAGCATCATTCTTCTCATGGAATTACCGATGGTATGGCCAAACCCTCTCTCGAAAGGTTCTGCGACAAAACGCGCAAATGTGGAGGTGACCGTTTCCTCATCTACGGTAATTTTTTGAGGCATTTCGAATTTGCCGTATCTAACTGACATGAATAGTGTCTCCTGATATTTATCTGACTTGCGAAACTGGTGTTTCAGATTACTTGTCTGCCTGAATTGACAAGGCGAAAGCAAGATGTTTGCAACTCAGGCATGCTAATATTATACACGTCTTCTTTTTCTTGGTCTGCAACCGTTATGAGGAACTGGTGTCTCATCACGAATAGCAGAAATATTGAGTCCAGCACTCTGTAAACCACGTACGGCAGATTCTCTGCCTGCACCAGGTCCTCTCAAGCAAACTTCTACTTCTCTCATTCCGACAGCGGCAGCGGCCTTGCCCACGTCTTGCGCGGCAACGGTAGCTGCAAATGCAGATGACTTACGAGAACCGGAAAAGTTTACTTTACCAGCTGAAGACCAAGCGATAACTCTACCAGATGGGTCGGTAATACAAATAATGGTATTGTTAAAAGTCGCTTTAACGTGTGCGACGCCATTTGGCACGCTGATCGCCGAGCGTTTTTTTGTTTTCACCGGCTTTTTTGCTTGTGTGGGCTTAGTACTCAAGATCCCTGCTCCTATCTATTTATTTCAACTTTGTTTTACAAAAGCAAATACAGACGATTGAGCACAGTCATCATAGTTGTCTGTATTAGCTTATGCTAAGGATTATTTCTTCTTATTAGCTACCGTTTTGCGCTTTCCTTTACGTGTTCTGGAATTGGTGCGTGTTCTTTGTCCGCGCACAGGCAAACCGCTGCGGTGTCTTAGGCCTCGGTAAGAGTGAATGCTAATCAGACGTTTAATGTTATTTTGTACCTGACGTCTTAGGTCGCCCTCAACAGTGTATTCGTTTTGCAAAAGTGCGTTGAGCTTTGCAATATCATCCTGAGAAAGTTTTTCAGCACGCATATTAGGATCAAGACCTAATTTAGCAATAATATCGTTTGATAGATGTCTGCCGATTCCATAGATATATGTCAGGCTGATTTCTAGTCTTTTATGGGGTGGTATATCTATACCGATTACCCTAGGCATTGATTTCTCCTATATCTTTTTCAATAATGAATAAAAATTGTAACAATTTAGCGGTTAAACTTCCAATCATTTATTGCTGAAAAGCAATTCTTTGCTTTTCAGCTCCTAATTTAACGGCCTCTAATTTTTCCTTGCTTCATGAAGCCATCATAACGTTTCATCAACAGATGGGATTCGATTTGCTTCATGGTATCTAAAACTACACCAACCAAAATCAACAATGCTGTACCACCGAAGAAATAGCTAATTGTTGGAGGAATTCCCAGCATTCTGCCAACAATGTTGGGTAAAATTGCAATCACTGCCAGGAAGATAGCTCCAATTAGCGTGATTCGGTTCATAGTCGACTCAATATAGTCTTGAGTGGGTTTGCCTTGTCTAATTCCCGGTATAAATGCACCATTCTTCTTCATATCAGAAGCAATCTGATCAGGTCTAAACTGCGTCGCAGTCCAAAAGTAAGTAAAGAAGATAATAAAAAATACGAATAGAGTTAAGTACACTGTGGAGCCAGGCGAAATCCAGTTAGCTACTTGTCCAACCCAGCTTCCTGTGCCCATAAACTGGCCTATGGTTGCAGGGAACATTAAAAGGGCTGAAGCGAAGATAACGGGCATCACACCAGCATAATTGACCTTCAAAGGAATATACGAAGCTCCTCCGCCTTGAACCTCGCGATTGCCTACGATTCTACGAGCATGCTGAAGCGGAATCCTTCTATGGCCTTGAATAATCATAATCGTAGCCACAGTCACTAGTGCAAAAATACCAATAATCACAGCAACTGTAGCAAAGTTCATCTGTCCCGGCTCTTGTGAGGCCAAGTTCAATTGCTGCACAACAATACCAATAGCTGATGGCAGCGAGGAAACGATACCTAGAGCAATAATCAAGCTCATTCCGTTTCCAATGCCTCTTTCGGTAATCTGCTCCCCTACCCACATTAAGAAAAGAGTACCTGTTGTCATCGTTGTGATGACGATCAGGTAAAATAGCCAGGGCATACCAAACAGTTGTATGTCAAGTAGCTCGCTTGCAACTATGCCAGGCCGGGTTATATTCATCTGAATGGCAAACTTTGCAAAAATAGTCGATTGCAGAAAAGCAAGACCAACCGTAATCAGGCGTGTCAATTTAATCATTTTTCGCTTGCCGGCATCCTGATTTTCGCGCAATTCCCTCTGCAAGCTGGGGATAACAGCCATTAAAAGCTGCACCATGATCGAAGCAGAAATGTAAGGCACCACCCCCAACGCAATAACAGTCATCTGAGAAAAAGCACCGCCGGAGAAAATATCGACTAACTGAAATAAGTTTTGACTGCCGCCGGTAGCATTTCTAAAAAAGCTAACCGCTAGCTCGCCATTAATACCAGGAACAGGAATAAAACCGCCTATGCGGCAAATAGCAAGCATCAAGAGCGTAAAAAGAATTTTTGACTTGAGCTCCGGGACTTGCATGACCCTTTTAATCGCGCTTATCATACTACTCACATCTACTTGGGTACATTGTCTTGTGAACAAAAAGCCTTCTATCTCAATTTGAGACAGAAGGCAAGCTTCTTATGAAAGACTATTCGATTGTTTTAAATTCGATTTTTGCATGCGTTAGTTTTTCTCGTGCTGATGCAGAAATCTCATTGACTTCAATCGTTACCTTTTTGGTTAGTTCGCCATCGCCTAGCAATTTAATGCCATAAGACGGACCGCTTAGCAAACCATTGGCGCGCAGTGTGTCTTCGTTAACAACGTCACCGTCTTCGAACACTTGCTCGAGCTGGTATAAGTTGATAGTGTCTAACTCTTGCCTAAATCTTGCGTTGCTAAAGCCTCTTTTAGGAGTCTTCATATGCAGCCGCATTTGACCGCCTTCATATCCCCAACGGCGTTTGTAACCGGATCTTGATCCTGCACCTTTATTGCCGCGTCCGCAAGTTTTTCCTTTACCAGAACCCGGGCCTCTTCCTACCCGCTTGGAATTTTTAACTGGACGGCAGCAATTAGCTAAATTAGCCAGTGTTTTCATGCAACACCTCTTACCTGTTTAATCATATCGTGGCTTCTTAATTTTGAAAGCGCCAGGAATGTAGCTTTAACCTGATTTAACGGGTTGCTTGACCCAACGTTTTTAGCCATGACATCTTTTACACCTAATAGTTCTAGTACTGCACGTACTTTAGAACCGGCAATTACACCTGTACCAGCTGGTGCTGGCTTCAATAATACTTGAGCGCCATCCCATTTCACTAGAATTTCGTGCGGTATGGTACCGCCGGACAGTTCGATTGTCTGGATATTCTTTCTTGCAGCTTCGCCACCTTTGCGAATAGCGTCTGTCAATTCGTTTGCTTTTGCAAAACCATAGCCGACGCGGCCTTTGCCATCGCCGACGAGGATAAGTGCGGAAAAGCTAAATTTTCTACCACCTTTCACTACTTTAGCGCAGCGATTGATGTAGAGTACTTTTTCCGTAAATTCGCTCTCGCTTTTTTTATGCGAATCACTATGTTTGGCCATATATTGTATCCTATGCTTCTTAGCTTAAAAAACCGTCACTATGCGCTTAAATCTGCAAGCCAGCAGCTCTCGCTGCATCGGCTAATTCAGCTAAGATACCGTGGTACTTGAAAGGACCTCTGTCAAATACGACTTGCTTGATATTATTAGCTTTTGCGATTTCTGCAATTCTTTCGCCTAATTTCTTAGCAGATGCTTTATTCTTTTTCGCAAATTCGGTGTTGGCAAACTCTTTTGAGGAAGTTCCAATTCCACCTAAAGTAACTCCAGCCTCATCATCAATGAGTTGGACTTGGATGTGCTTATTGCTTTTAACAACACATAGGCGAGGTTTTTCGCTGCAGCCGCGTAGGTGTTTGCGAACTCGCAGAGCGCGTTTTTTACGCTGTGTGTGTGTTTTAAGATTTTCTTTTAACATACTTTAGCCCTTCTGGCGATGCTCATTTACTTTTTAGATGTTGAGGCAGCTTTTCCTGCTTTCTTGCGAACATATTCGCCTTCGTAACGAATGCCTTTACCCTGATAAGGCTCTGGCGGACGAATAGCGCGAACAGAAGCAGCAAATTGCCCTAATAATTGTTTGTCTATTCCTGAAATAATGATGATGTTGTTTTTTTCAACTTTCACTTGCAAGCCTTCAGGAATAACTAGTTTTGTCGGGTGTGAGAAACCGATTTGCAGATCCAAATAATGTCCTTGCACAGTTGCACGGTAACCTACGCCAATCATCTCTAATTTTCGTTCATAACCTTTATGAGTGCCCACTACCATGTTTTGAATCAACGCTCTGTGAAGGCCATGAAATTTACCCATGTCTTTTTCTTCACCGCTTAGAACTATGAGCAGTTCGCTGCCGTTAACTTCGACATCAATACCATTCATTAGGTCTAAATGTAACGTTCCTTTTGGGCCCTTTACAGTAACTTTTCTCTGAGCAACACTTACGGTCACACCGCTTGGAATTGCTATGGGACTTTTACCTATACGTGACATCGCAAATATCTCCTTAAATTACCATACCAGGCACAGCAGTTCGCCGCCGATGTTCCGTTTTGTCGCTTCATGACCAGCCATTACTCCTTGAGAAGTGGATACTATAGCCACACCGAATCCGCCATAAAATCTAGGAATGTCTGTAGAGGCAACATATCGGCGTAATCCTGGCTTTGAAACTCGCTTCAAACCTTGTATTACTGGTTGACGGCCTGGAGAATATTTAAGGAAGACGCGCATGGTCCCGCCATTTGCTTCCTGTTTCATAATATAGTTCTCAATAAGGCCCAGATTTTTTAGAACTTCAGCTATAGCTTGCTTCATTTTGCTCAATGGAACATCAATATAGCGGTGCTGAGCTTTCAGTCCGTTGCGAATCCTTGTCAAGAAATCAGCAATTGGATCGCTTAGTGTCATGGCTTTAATTTCTCCTATTTATTAACTGTGAACCACGATCGGCAAATTCTTGAAGGGCATTCCAAGCAGCCGCAGGATTTCCACACATTCTTCGTCAGTTTTAGCAGTGGTCACAAAGCTGATATGCATACCTTGTGCTCGTTTAACTTCGTCGAGGTTTAACTCTGGGAATACTTGATGATCATCTAATCCTAGAGTGTAGTTGCCGCGACCGTCGCACTTAGTTGCAAAACCGCGGAAGTCGCGTATGCGCGGGCATACGATATTAAAAAAACGATCCAAGAAGTCGAACATTCTGGTACCGCGCAAAGTTACCTTAATTCCGATTGGCTGATCTTTTCTAAGCTTAAAGTTAGAAATCGCTTTACGGGCTCTGGTTATAATGGGTTTTTGCCCTGAAAGCAGCGTCAACTCATTTACGCAAGCCTGAATAGCGTTTTTATCTTTAGAAGGCTCAGCTATACCCATGTTGATAACAACTTTTTTCAAAGTAGGTATCATCATTGGATTGGTATACTTAAACTTGCTTTGAAGCTGTTCTTTTACTTCTTTTTTACTTTTTTCTTTTAGTCTAGACATTTTCTATTGCTCACCTAGATATTTAAACGCCGTTCTTAGCTACACTGTATTGGCAGTAGCTGATTTTACTCAGCTGGCTTTTTGATAGTACGATACTGGACATCTTTTCCATTATCGACGTAGCAAAGCGTGCGATTGCCTTTTTCATCGGATTGCACTTTTACTTTTACAGGCTTTTCCCCAACGCATAACTTAACATTAGAGACATGAATTGGTGCCTCAATTGTCAAGATGTTGCCTTTTGGATTTTGCTGTGTAGGCTTAACATGCTTTTTCTTAAAATTAATTCCTTGGACAACAATTTTCTCGCCCATGCAGCGCAGTACAGTGCCTATTTGGCCTTTGTAGTTGCCGGCAATGACGAATACTTTATCGCCTTTGCGAATTTTTTTTGTCTTTTGTGTGTTATTTTCTGTAATGCGCTTTATGCTCATATGAAAGACCTTTTATTTTTAAATCACTTCTGGTGCTAGAGACGTGATCTTGACATATCCCCTATCCCTCACTTCGCGAGCGATCGGTCCAAATATACGGGTGCCTTTAGGATTGCCTTTATCATCGATGAGCACGCAGCTGTTTGTATCAAAACGCAGTTTAGAACCGTCCTTGCGTCTGATGTATCCTTTAGTGCGCACGACAACAGCCTTCACGACATCCCCTTTTTTCGTTGGGCTTTCTGGATCTGCTTCCTTTACGGAACAGACGATAATGTCGCCAACATGTGCATATCTGCGCTTTGAGCCGCCTAGGACTTTAAAGCATTTCACTTTCTTTGCACCGCTATTGTCAGCTACTTTTAGTTGCGTTTCTTGCTGAATCATACAATGAATTCCACTCTATTTTGCGTTGGCTATGCGACTACGCGCCATCTTTTAAGTTTAGAAATTGGTCTAGTTTCCATGATGGTTACTGTTTGGCCTATTTGTAGAGGCTCCCCTTCATGGTGTGCGTAGTATTTCTTCTTGCGTTCCACGATTTTGCCATATACCGGATGCTTTATGGTTCTGCTTACGGATACGACAACAGTCTTTTCCATTTTATTGGAAACAACTACGCCCTGTTTCTGTTTGCGGTTATTTCTTGTTGGTTGTTCCATATATTCCCTTAGCTTCCAGTGTTTTGCAGTTCTTTTTCGCGGATAACCGTTAAAAGACGCTTAATCTGCAACTTCTTATGGCGAATAAGATGAGGCTTTTCCAATTTTTTTTCAAGCATTCTCTTATTACGCAGTTCAAATAATTCCGCGCAGCAATCATTATATGCGGCTTCTAGCTCTTCGACTGATTGGTCGCGCAGATCTTTTGCTTTAGCCATACTATTATTCCTCACACATGTTCAATGCGTTCAACAAAACGCGTCTTTAAGCCGATTTTAGCAGCTGCGCGTCTTAGTGCGCTTTGAGCTACATCTTTGGGCACGTTTGCCACTTCAAATAGGATTCGTCCTGGACGCACAACGGCTACCCAATGATCAAGTCCACCTTTACCTTTACCCATACGAACTTCAGCAGGCTTTTTGGTCACCGGCTTGTCTGGGAAAATGCGAATCCACACTTTACCACGACGGTTGAAGTAGCGGTTGATAGCAACACGGCAAGCTTCAATTTGGCGGTCGGTAATCCAACCACGCTCTAATACTTGTATTCCATACTCGCCAAAATGCACAAAGGTTGCCCCTTTGCTAAGGCCAGAATAATGGCCTTTTTGCATTTTGCGATGTTTTGTTCTTTTTGGCATCAATGGCATGACTAGGAAGCCTCCCTCTTGACAAAGTTTTCTTCACCGCGGTAGATCCAAACTTTGACTCCGATACTTCCGTAAGTTGTCTCTGCTCGACCGTTGGCAAAATCGATATCAGCTCTCAATGTGTGCAGCGGCGTGCTACCCTCTTTATACCACTCTGTACGTGCAATTTCAGCACCGCCAATACGGCCGGAAACTTGTACTTTAATTCCTAAGGCGCCAGCATCAAGAGATGTCTGCATCGCTTTTTTCATTGCGCGTCTAAATGGAATTCGTCGCTCCAACTGCTTAGCAATTGCATCAGCAACTAGTTTAGAGTCGAGGTCGGGGCGCTTAATTTCCTCAACTTCTACCCATACTTCTTTTCCGGTAAGTTTGGAGAGTTCCTGTTTTAATACGTCGATCTCCGACCCTTTCTTACCTATTACAAGTCCTGGTCTTGCTGTGCAAATTGTAACTTCCACTTTTCCGCTCATTCGGCGAATTCTAATTTGGGAAGTGCCGGCACAAGCAGGCTTTTTCAGCAGATACTCACGGATCATTTGATCTTCCACAAGCAATGTACCGAATTCTTGTTTATTTGCGAACCATTTTGAACGCCAATCGCGTGTCCGGATCAAGCGAAAACCGATTGGATTTGTCTTTTGTCCCATGACGACTCCTTAATTCCCGACAACTACTGTGAAATGGCTTGTTCTCTTCATAATCGGATGGCTGCGGCCTTTATTTTTCGGCTTTGAACGTTTTAAAATTGGTCCAGCATCCACTCTAACTTCAAGAACTCGTAGATCATCTCTGCGTAGTTCTAAATTGTTTTCAGCATTTGCCACGGCGCTGTCAAGAGTCTTCTTTAATAAACGGCCAGCTTTTAATTGGCTGTATGTTAATTGAAAACCAGCTTGCTCAACCGGCAGTCCTCTGATCAAAGCGGCAGCTAGGCGTGCTTTGCGCGGACTAATTCTAATATATTTAGTAATCGCTGTTGCGTACTGCATGTATGCCACCTTTATTTCTTAACCGGGTGTCCCTTAAATAGGCGGGTGGGAGAAAACTCACCAAGACGATGCCCTACCATATTTTCAGAAACAAACACTGATATAAATTTGCGTCCATTATGCACGTCAAACGTATGTCCAATCATATCAGGAATAATCATGGAACGTCTGGACCATGTTTTTATGGGTTTTTTAGTACCCTCATTGTTTTGTTTATTGACTTTAGCCAATAGATGATGGTCAACAAACGGACCTTTTTTTAGTGATCTAGCCATGGTTATTTTTTCCTGCGATCTTTGACAATAAACTTGTTAGACTTCTTCAGGGAACGTGTGCGAAGACCTCGAGTATATACGGCCCAAGGTGTTTGCGGGATGTTACCTTTGTGCTTACCTTCACCACCACCGTGAGGGTGGTCAACAGGGTTCATAGCGGTACCGCGCACGGTCGGTCTAATTCCTTTCCAGCGCATACGTCCAGCTTTTCCTTCAACGCGCAGATTGTGCTCTGAGTTTGAAACTGCGCCAAATGTAGCTCTGCAGTCTTCGTTAATCAGGCGCACTTCGCCAGAAGGCATGCGGATTGTTGCGTATCCATCGCTACGGGCCATCAACTGTGCAGAAAGTCCTGCAGAGCGGATAAGCTTGCCCCCTTTACCGGGAACTAATTCGATGTTGTGCACAATCGAACCTAGCGGCATATGCTTTAATTTCATGCAGCAGCCGACATGGAATGGCGGTTCTTCGCTGGTCTGGACTGTATCACCTTGTTTGAGGCCGTTTGGAGCTAGGATATAGCGTTTTTCTCCATCGGCATAGTTAAGCAAAGCGATATAAGCTGTACGGTTTGGATCATATTCAATAGAGGCTACTCTAGCTGGAATATTTTCTTTATCTCTTTTAAAATCTACTAAACGGTAATGACGCTTATGTCCGCCACCTCTGTGACGGCAAGTGATGTGGCCTTGATTGTTACGACCGCTAGTTCTTTTCTTCGGCTCCAATAAAGATTTGGTCGGCTTTACCTTGGCGCGAGTTTCTTTATTCGCACGTGTCAAGGTCTCATTCATAGGGAGAATGAGCTGTCTTGTTCCTGGCGTAATTGGACGGTATTTCTTTAACATTTGCTCTTAGCTCCTGATTATACTTTGTCCAGATCGTCGCCTGGCTCAAGCGTCACAATAGCCTTTTTAAAAGAGGCTTTTTGACCAATTCTATAGCGCCCACGGCGTGTCGGCTTAGATTTTACATTGATCGTATTTACAGCTAAGACTTTTACATGCAGTTTGCCATAAATTGATTCAATAGCTGTCGCAATTTCTTGCTTGTTAGCTTTTGGGTCTACAATAAACACATACTTTGGAGTCTCGCAACGTGCTAAGCTAGGGTTGCTTTTCGCATTTCTCAATTCTTGCAGCATTTGCGATTTTTCGGTAATGTGCCTATGTTTTATAATTTCATATGGATTTCTTGCCATCGCTATTCCCTTCCTTTAGGCCAACCATTGCATGATTTCTTCAAGCGCTGCTTCAGTCATAACAATGTCATGAGCCACGATAACATCATAGCCGCTGATATTGGAAGCTAGTAGAAACTCTACTTTTGGCAGGTTTCTAAGACTTTTGATGAAATTTTCATGTTTTTCGGACCGTACATTGAGACGCAGCTCAAACTTTTCATCTTCGTGTGTGAACTCGAAATTTTGGAAGTTGCTCTCACCTAAAAACAACACTCGGCCTTTTAAGCCGCAAGATTTTAAGAAATCAGCAATTCTTTTAGTTTTTGGAGCGCCGATCTCGGTGTCAGGAATAACACAGATACGGTTATCTCTAATTTTTTCTGCTAGAAGACAGCGGATAGCAGCCTGGCGTTCTTTTTTATTGATACGTACGTGCTGATCAAATTTTGGCTTTGGACCAAATGGGCGGCCGCCGCCTCTAAATTGCGTACTCACTAAAGAACCTTGACGCGCATTACCGGTGCCTTTTTGAGGACGCGGTTTTTTTGTAGTGTGGGCCACTTCTGAGCGTGTTTTCGTGCTGGCGGACCACTGTCTAGCATTAGCTCTCAGTGCAGTGATGTAGTCTTTTATCATCTGACCATTAGCCTCAGCGTTTGCGAGGCGTTGATCGATTTCTACTTCACCGACTTGTTTTCCTGTAAGATTGTATTTTTTTAACTTAGTCACAGTTTACTCCAGGGAAGTTGAAAGACCTAGCGCTTTGCACGCGAGGGTTTTTTCGTTGCTTCAGTAATATATACAATTCCATTGCGTGGGCCTGGAACTTGGCCTTTTACTATAATCAAGTTGTCTTCTTCTTTTACCATGACAACTTTAAGATTTTGCACGGTAATGCGGTCCAGACCCATTTGGCTCGCACGCTTACCATTCGGGAAGCAACGACCTGGGGTAGATCTCATACCAGTAGAACCGGCATGTCTGTGGAAACCAGAACCGTGTGATGCAGGACCACCAGCGAAATGAAATTTCTTCATTACACCCTGATAACCTTTACCTTTTGACACGGCAGTAGCATCAACAAAACCGCAATCGGCAAATACGCTAACACCTAACTCTTGACCGAGCTCGTAACCGTTAAGATCATCGAGTCTGGACTCAGTTAAATAGCGTCTTGGCTCAACCCCAGCACGCTCAAAATGCCCCAGCTGAGGCTTCTTGGTCCTGGATTTTACTGTTTCTGCTGATTTGCCTTGGATTTTTTCAAATCCTAGCTGGATTGCATTGTATCCATCGTTTTCTTTTGTCTTAATCTGAGTGACAACGTTTGGTTCTGCTTCGATAACAGTGCAAACTACTAGATTGCCCTCTTCATCGAAAAGCTGAATCATTCCCCGCTTTTTACCCATCAATTTAAGCGCCATATGCTCATTCCTTATTCAGTTCATAGCAAGCTGACATTTGTCAGCTTTGACGTGTTGCCGCAATAATGACTGCAATTTACTCAGACAAACAGACACTTAACTAGACGCCGAGAAGAGAGTTGATTAACGCTCTGCTCAACAGCTAGCGCAATGAATACTTCATTGCACAGCGTCTTGAATGAATGCTAAAACAAAGAGAATATAAAAGAAGGGAATTTATTACAATAGGATTTTTTCACGAGATGAAATTTTCTTTTTGCAAGAGGTTTTTATTTAACGAATTTAATCATGGGTTTAAGGATCACCTGCCTGAAAAAGGGACCATAACGACGCCAGGGACCTTAGACATAGTGTGATGGCGCGCTAATAGAATTTAGCCAAAAAAAAGAGTTGCTCCTTTAATCTGATTAAAAATCAAAACAATCAACGGCCTCTTT
>JAEYWL010000050.1 GCA_023428915.1 Verrucomicrobiota bacterium | reverse complement strand
ATTAGACAATCGATCTGACGCATCTAACGCCTTGCCAAGGGGAAGAACCCTTGGCTTCGGCATTATCTGCGCCATCTCAATTATCTAATTAAGCTTGTGCTAAGATTTAGGGGACAACTTGGGTTTTATGTAAATATTTAAGGTCGTAACAGTTCAGCAGCTGAGGTTTGGGCGGCAATTACGGCTGCTTTAAGAATTCAACTTCTTCCGGCGTTGAGATTCTATTCAGGATAGCATTTCGATGAGGGAAACGGCCAAATTTGGCAATGATTTCGTAATGCCGTATAGCATAATCTTCGTAGCTATTGTACCGCGCGGTTTGCGCAAGGGATGCAGACTCTGTTACTTCATGGAATTTTTTAAGCGAAAGATTCTGTAAAGCAATGTTTTCAGCATGCTCTAAAGGCAAATAAAAAAATACACGTTCAATTGGAAAAAGCGCCTGATCTTCATTTAAAGCTAAACCATCCAGAGTAAGTTTTTGGGCTAAGCTATCAAAGGCAAATGCTTTTGGCTGTCCTCTGTATATATTGCGTGGAAATTGGTCGAGCAGAATGATCAGGGCCAAACGGCCTTTGGGGGTTTCTTCCCAAGAGTCTAGTTGGTGATTAGCTGCAGCATCCACTAAAGCGCCAAAACGGTTAGCTATTTCTTCATCTACCGCTTTCCCGCCGCTAAACCATACTTTAACTTTTTCTTCAGGATAGTCTTCAGGTGTTTTTAAAGAACCAAACCAAAACTGCAACACCTCTTCAGCTTGTGCAGGAGTTTGTTCGGCATGAATCAAATTGCACATGCAGCAGCATATAAACATGAGTAGATGGATCTTGTACATTGAATTCTAGCCCGTTTGCTTACAAATAATATTTGACAAGAAAACTTATATAAAAATCTTGACATAGTGGCAAGCGCTTATTATATCTGGAACAACATTTTAAAAGAGGATTGAATCATGAAGTATGTGAAAATATTTATCGCAGGAATAGCCTTTCCAAGTACCATTCTTCCCTTCTTTCTTCTAATTGCCGGGTTTTTAGGAAAGACTCAAATTTATCCCATCCCTCTCTTGCATTTCATACCTATAATTTGGGGTGTATGGAATATTTTGTACTTTTCATCATTTTCAAAAATTATCCCAGGAAATTCGACAATTAAATTGTTAATTACAGGTGCAGTTTTGGGATTGCTTGTTGCAACTTATGGAGTTTTTGTAGTAGACATTCCCCAATTAGTCGGTTTTTCAAAGTCATTGACCTATTTTCCTTTAATTGCCGTTCCGCTTATTTATGCGCTGTTTTGGCTTTTCATCGTAAACCCACTTAATCATTTATTAGGAATTTATGAAAAGTAAACAATAGGATGAAAAATATTCAGGCTGATAATTCATGCAAAGAAAACTAGAAGTTGTCCCATACGATCTTAATTGGTCAAACCTTTTTAGAGAAGAGGCCTGGTTGGTGCAAAAAGCATTGGGAAATAATTGCACCGCCGTCCATCACGTCGGCTCTACGGCAGTTCCAGGATTGCCTGCAAAACCCGTAATAGACATGCTGGCGGTAGTTAAAGATATACAGGCTGTTGATAAAGCGGCTGAAGCAATGCAGCAGCTGGGATATGAAGCTAAAGGCGAGCATGGCATTGCCTTTAGGCGGTTTTTTCTCAAAGGCAAGGAGCTGCGCACACATCATGTGCATGTGTTTCAAATAGGGGATGCTGAAATAGAGCGGCATGTGCACTTTCGCGACTGGCTAATTTCCCATCCGGAAGACGCCAAAAATTATGCAGTTCTTAAGCAACATCTCGCGCAGCAATTTCCTAATGATATTAATGGCTACTGCAATGGCAAAGAGGCATTTATTAGCGAAATAGATGCCAAAAGCGGTTATCGGGGGTGCCGGCTCGTGAAGGCTTTAACAGAGAAGGAGTGGCAAGCTGTCCGCGATTTTAGAAAGCGCTACTTCTTTAAAGCCTTCGACCCTTATACCTGGACATTTGAAGACAATAAACATGTCCATTTTGTCTTCTATAGTAATGCAACCATTGCCGGCTATGCGCATTTACAGCTCTGGCCTGAAAACCGGGCGGTCTTAAGAATCTTAGTCATTGAACGAAGTCTGCGCAAGCAAGGGCTCGGCAGTTTATTAATCAGGCAATGCGAACGCTGGCTAACCCATCAAGGCTATGCAAGCCTGCATACGCAATCAAGAAAAGAATCGCTGCCATTTTATCTTAAGCAAAACTACCAGGAAATGGCTTTTAACGATCCAGACGGCTATGAACTAGACCCTGACGATATTTCAATCGGGAAAATATTATAAGGCAATCCTAAAGCCTGAATCAGGCGCTTAAATGGACAATGGACCTTAACGACCCCAGGGACTTAATAGACTAAGCGCCAAATATTTGCCCATACCAAAACTGGAGTTTAGGAATCGACCTTTAAGAGCCGTTTTCTAACCAATCTAGAATGATAGACATGCGCTCCGGCATATTGAGGAGGCAATGGTCGCCATTTTCATACTCCAAGTAGGTCACTGGATTGCCATTAGCCTGCAGCGCTTCCGCCATTTTGTACCCCTGCTCAAGTTCCACCCGAATATCCAGCGCTCCCTGTATTATGAGAACAGGGATATTTGAATTAAGTTCTGAAACATGCGCCAATGGATTTCTTTTGGCTATCCATTCTTCTTGATTGACATCAGGCTGTAAACCAAATTCATCAATATACAACTCTGCCATATCAGGCCTTGAAGCTATAGACGCGTTCATATCAAGCAAACCTGACAGGGAAACGACTTTACTAAAGTATGTTTGCAGCTCTGGAAAACGGGTAAGGGCTAAGAACATCTGCATGCCTCCTCTGCTGCCGCCTAACAAATACTTGTTATTTTTTGAAATTTGAATGGCTAGCTTAGCTTCTAGCGCAGGAATATATTGCACTAGGTTGTACACGTCGTTGACATCTTCTCCGCCATATTCATCCATACCCTCACTTACCCCATCGCGATAAAGGGTTGCCAGAGTTGTTATAGAACCGCTGTTTAGATAATCGCTGCCGGGATTTATGACCCCAAAATTTTTATTGCCGCCTCTGAGCATCACTAATAGCGGCTGATTTTGAGGGTCGGGAACATAGCTAATCACACCTTTTATCTTCAGGCTATCGCTCGGGTAGTTGAAAATATAAATTTGCCTATGATTAGCGATAATGTTCTGCTTATTCTTTTCTGAAACAAAAGGGCTGGCCAGCACCCTGTCTGTAATCTCTAATAGATCCACATTTTCAGGCATTTCATAAATTCTGGCTTGCTCTTCAGAGCGCTTTTTAATTTCTTCATTTTCTTTTGCAAGAACCTCTTTATCTAGCATAGGCGCGCATTCTTCTGCTTGAAGGGGTGCAAGCACAGAGAAAAAAATTAACAACAAATAGTAATACATAAACACCAAACTTAATTAATAGCATTATTATTTTATCACTATAATTGTTAATACAGTGTTAACAACTCAAGAAATCTCTAATAATTGTTTAAAGCCTAAAGCGATTTCCAAATCTTGAATGCCAAGACCTGTAAGGTCTGCTAGTGTAATTTCATCTTCAGTTTCCCTGGCGGACTTATACCCGGCCACCAATTCCCCTAATTCTTCTACCTGGCTTTTGGCAATCATACACGCTTTTAAAGCGCAGAATGTTTCTCCATATGCAAAGCACTGCAAGCGGCTATCTACAATAATCCGTTTGGCCTTCTTAAAGATTACCGGGTCCAATTCTTGCTTGCCAGGCGAGTCTGAACCTAATGCAGTGATGTGAGTGCCCGGCTGAATATCCGCCGCTCTTAATAACGGTTCGCGGCTAGGCGTAGTTGTAGCAATGAGCCGGCAATGTTTTGCTGCTTCAGCTGGGGTGGAAGCCAACATGATTGTAAAATCGGCAAATTCAGGCTCTTGCTGAAACTGAATCATAGAATTGCGGTTTGGCGACCATATCCAGACTTTGCGGCAATCCACAACCGCACGTAATAAACGTAATTGAAAACGCGCCTGTGCCCCTGTTCCAATAATGCCAATAGCCCCAAGGTTTTTTGGCGCTAAGTATTTTGCACAAATAGCACCTGCTATGCCGGTTCTAAGATTAGTCAGATAACCTTCATCTTGAAATAGCACTTCAGGCTTGCCTGTGCGTTTGCAGAACAGTAAGATCATGCCTTGCAAGGTGTTTAATCCCTCTTCAGAATTCTTGGGAAAGCAAGAGGCAATCTTAACGGCATAATAGTCTTCTTTAGAACTTGCGCATTTAATATGCAAATTCCCGGGCGGCTGCATAAATTCCATATGCACCACCTGCGGCACGGCTGCATCGCCTTTAGAATACGCAGCAAATCCAGATTCGACTCGCTGTATAAGAAATGAAAAATTAGTAATGGCTTGCAGCTGCTGTAATGAGTAGATTTTCATGATAATAAAGAATGGTATGAATGTTATCCTATTAGTTTGTTGCAGCTAATAGGATAACAAAAACTTAATCAACTTGTCAATATTAGACAATTTGATTAATTAATTTGCTGCATACGGCCACTGCCAATCCCGAATTTCAGGCATATCCTGGCCATATTGTGTGACATACAACTTATGGTCGATCAATTTTTCCCGAATATTTTGTTTAGCATAGGCTGCAACTTCTCCCAAACGAGGCACGCGGTCAATGACATCTGCCACTAAATGGTACCTATCCAGTTCATTCATTACCAGGATATCAAAAGGAGTCGTTGTTGTTCCCTCCTCTTTGTATCCTCTTACATGCAAGTTGCCATGATTGTTGCGGCGATAAGTCAGCCTGTGAATTAGCCACGGATAGCCATGATAGGCAAAGATGATCGGCTTATTTTTGGTAAACAGCACATCGAACTCTTTGTCAGAGAGCCCATGAGGATGTTCTTCTTTAGGCTGCAAGGTCATCAGGTCCACAACATTGATCACGCGGACTTTAACATCCGGCACATGTTTTCGTAAAAGATCCACAGCTGCCAATGTTTCCATAGTGGGCACATCGCCGCAGCAGGCCATCACCACATCGGGCTCTCCGCCCTGGTCATTGCTTGCCCAGCTCCAAATTCCAATTCCAGCTGTGCAATGCTTGACAGCTTGGTCCATATTTAACCACTGCGGCTGCGGCTGCTTGCCGGCGACAATGACGTTAATATAGTTGTGGCTTCTTAGGCAATGGTCTGTGACTGAAAGCAAAGTATTGGCATCAGGCGGAAAATATGCCCTAATAATATCGGCCTTCTTATTGACCACATGGTCGATAAAGCCCGGATCCTGGTGGCTGAATCCGTTATGGTCTTGACGCCATACGTGGGAGGAAAGCAAGTAGTTTAGAGAGGCTATAGGCCTGCGCCAAGGTATGCTACGAGTCACTTTCAACCATTTGGCATGCTGGTTAAACATTGAATCAACCAGGTGGATAAAAGCTTCATATGAAGTAAATAAGCCATGGCGTCCCGTCAACAAATATCCTTCCAGCCACCCTTGACAGGTATGTTCACTTAATATTTCCATAACCCTGCCATCCGGCGATAAGTGGTCGTCTTCAGGGATGGTCGGCTCCATCCATACGCGGTCGGTCACTTCAAATAAACTGCTCAGCCGATTGGAAGCAATTTCATCAGGGCCCATCACCCTAAAATTAGCTTGAGACATATTAAGCGCCATAATATCGCGCAAAAACCCTCCCATGACCCGGGTTGACTCTGCAATAACCTGTCCGGGCTTGGGCACGTCAACAGCGTACTTGCGAAAATCCGGGATTTTCAGCTCTTTCAAGAGTATTCCTCCATTAGCATGCGGATTGTCGCCCATGCGTCTTGTGCCCTTGGGTGCAAGTTCAGCTAGTTCTTCAAAGAATTTTCCATTTTCATCAAACAGCTCTTCGGGCTTATAGCTCTTCAACCATTTTTCCAACAGTCTGATATGCTCGGAATCCATCTTGGCAAAGGGCACCTGGTGGGAACGCCAAAAGTCCTCTGTTTTCAGGCCATCGACTTCTTTCGGACCAGTCCAGCCTTTAGGAGAGCGCAAGATGATAATCGGCCATTGCGGACACTCCACATTTTTACTGGTGCGCGCCTTTTTCTGAATATCTTTAATCTCTTCAATAACTTGATCCAGAACAGCCGCCATTTTCTGGTGCATTTCTTCGGGATCGGATCCCTCCACAAAGAAGGGTTTATAGCCATAGCCAAGAAAGAGGTGTTCGAGCTCTTCATGGCTCATTCTGCCCAAAATGGTTGGATTAGCAATCTTGTAGCCATTTAAATGGAGAATAGGCAGCACTGCGCCATCGCGCGCCGGATTCAAAAACTTATTGGAATGCCAGGAAGCAGCCAAAGGCCCGGTTTCCGCCTCGCCGTCTCCCACCACGCAGGCTACGATTAAATTTGGATTGTCAAAAGCAGCCCCAAAAGCGTGGGAAACAGCATAACCAAGTTCTCCGCCTTCATGGATGGAACCTGGTGTTTCTGGAGCTACGTGGCTGGGGATGCCGCCGGGAAATGAAAACTGCTTAAACAATTTCCGCATCCCATCTTCATCTTGTGAAATATTTGGATAATATTCACTATAGGTGCCTTCAAGATAGGTATTTGCCACTAATCCAGGCCCTCCATGGCCAGGCCCTGCGATATAAATCATATTAAGATCTTGCTGCTTAATAAGCCTGTTCAAATGCACATAAATAAAGTTAAGGCCGGGTGTCGTTCCCCAATGCCCAAGCAGGCGTGGTTTAATGTGCTGTTTAGTGAGAGGCTCTCTTAGCAAAGGGTTATCCAAAAGATAAATCTGCCCGACCGATAGGTAGTTTGCAGCCCTCCAGTAAGCATGCATTAAATCTACTTCTCGTTCTGACAATACGCCCTCAGCCTTTTTTGGAGTTTCTGTTAACATAGCCATATACCTTTCCTATAATTGATTATCTTGTTCCCGATCATAACTCTAATTACAATAATTAAAAAAAACATTATTAATATCAGTGGAATCTAAAAAGGATATGTATGGGAAAATTGAAAGAAGGTCCTTCGGATCAAGAACTGCAAGAGCGTATACTTAAACAATATAACTGCGGACCGGTACATTTTTCCGGAGAAGAAAACGGATTATATGAACGCCATCTCATCTTTGATAACATTATCGACTTAGCCAGGGCCAGCTCCCGTGTGCAATATGAAGCATGCGCCCATTCCGTAAGAGATGTCCTATCCCAGCGCTGGATACAAACAGAAAAAAGTTACGACCAGCAAAATGCCAAACGGGTCTATTATCTCTCAATGGAATTCCTCATTGGCCGGTCCCTCTCGAACAATATTATGAATTTATTCATTAGGGGTGCGGCTAATAAATTAATCAAGCATGAAAAAATAAATTGGGATGTATTGCTCGAACAAGAACCGGATGCCGGACTCGGCAATGGAGGTCTTGGACGTTTAGCTGCTTGCTTTTTAGATTCTATGGCCACCTTGCAACTTCCGGCTATGGGGTACGGTTTGCGCTATGAATACGGCATCTTTAAGCAGCTCATAAAAAATGGCTGGCAAGTAGAGCAGCCTGACAACTGGCTGCGGAGACCGGATCCTTGGGAAGTGCAACGCTTAAGTGAACGGGTAAAAATACATTTAAATTGCTCCTTTAATTTCCAGGACGGGGAATTACGGCCCATTATAGGAAGGCCGTCAAGTTTATATGGCGTGCCTTATGACCGCCCTGTTGTAGGCTATGGGGGAGAAAATATTAACACTTTGCGTTTATGGTCGGCAGCTTCGCCTGAATATTTTGATTTACAGCGCTTTAGCCACGGTGATTTTGTAGGGGCGATTGCCGAAACACTTATAGCTGAATCAATTACCCGGGTCTTATACCCCGATGACAGCACTGCTAAAGGCCAAGCCCTGCGCTTTGTGCAGGAATATTTTTTAGCAGCCTGCTCGATTGCCGATCTCATACGGAGATTCAGAAAGAACAACAATGATTGGCATACTTTGCCGGAAAAAGTGGCCATACAAATGAATGACACTCATCCTTCTATGGCAGTTCCCGAACTTATGCGGGTGCTATTGGACGAAGCTAAGCTGCCCTGGGATGAGGCTTTCGACCTAACCTTGCGCACACTAGCATATACCAATCATACCTTGCTTCCTGAAGCTTTAGAGAAATGGCCGACAGCCTGGTTTGATGTTCTGCAGCCGCGATTATTGGAAATTATCTATGAAATAAACCAACGCCACCTAAGTTATGTCAGAAAGGCTTATCCAGACAATGAGCCCCGTGTCCAAACTGTAAGCTTGGTTGAAGAGGGCGGTGTTAAAAAAATCCGCATGGGCAACCTCGCTATTGTAGGCTCCCACAGCACAAATGGGGTCGCAGCGCTGCATTCGGAACTCTTGCGGACTACTACTTTCAAGGATATGGCAGAGGTCTATCCTAACCGTTTTAATAACAAGACCAATGGCGTGACTCCCAGGCGCTGGCTGCAATTGGCCAACCCTTCACTTGCAAACATTATTACAGAGGCTATAGGAGATGACTGGGTTAAGGATTTAGATCAGCTGCGCCTTTTAAAACCGCTAGCTACAGAGGTGGACTTTAGGGAAGAATGGCTGCGGGCTAAAAGGGAAGCCAAAAACTCTTTTGCCCATTGGCTTTATCAGGCTATTGGAGAGAAAGTCGACCCTCACAGTATTTTCGATTGCCAGATCAAACGGATTCATGAATATAAAAGGCAAATGCTGAATGCCTTGCGTATTATTGTTTTGTATGGAAGATTAAAAGCCAACCCCCATAGCGACATTCTGCCGCGGACATTTTTCTTTTCAGGAAAGGCGGCGCCCGCTTACCGCCTGGCAAAATTGATCATTAAATTCATCAACAATTTGGCGGCGACCATAAATCATGATCCAGATGTACGCGGCCGTCTTAAAGTTTGTTTTCTGCCTGATTACTGCGTTTCTTTAGCTGAAAGGCTGATTCCAGCCAGTGATGTCTCCAATCAGATTTCAACAGCCGGTTACGAGGCTAGCGGCACAAGCAATATGAAATTTATGATGAACGGCGCTTTAACTATTGGAACCTATGATGGAGCCACCATAGAAATGGCCCAAGAAGCTGGCGAAGACAATTTTTTTCTCTTCGGCCTCACTGCTCAGCAAGTCAGTGAAACTGTAGGCTGGTACAATCCCCTATGGCATTATGACCATGACCCGGAAATCAAAGAAGCGTTGGATAGGATCACGGACAACTCATTTAGCCCAAATGAAAAAGATGTGTTCCTGCCTCTTTACCAAATGTTAACCCGGTTTGGTGAAAAATACTTGCATCTGGCTGATTTACACTCCTATTTAGAGGCTGATGCTAAACTGTGCAAGCTGTATGCGGATCCTTATGGGTGGGCGCAAAAAGCAATTCTCAATATCTCGGCCTCAGGCAAATTCTCAAGCGATCGCACTATTGAAGAATACACGAAGGAAATTTGGAATGTTGAGCCTTGCAAAGTAGACTGAGCTTGTTAAAGCACTCTAATATTCTATAAGCTCCAGGCGTCTTATTCTGAGCGTAAGACTCAAATACTTCTGCACCAAAGGCGACTCAATAGCATCAAATATGCGTGTGTAATGAAGGATGCCGCAAATTAGTCTGCATAAGACCAAGCGTTTTGACTACTGCTTTATATTGCTTAACTTTGTGGTAAAAAAGATACTATGTACAAAAGTTTCACGCTTGAACAGGCCTGCACTTGCCAATTGAAACGCTAAGCCCCTCGGCCAAGTCACGACTTGGCTCCTCGGGACTTATCCTTTCACTTGTCAAGTTCGGCATTGTTCAAGCGTGATTTAGGGGCGCAACTTGGGTTTAAACTTTGGTCCAGACAGAGATCTTTTATTGCCATAGATTATTTTTTGCAATAAGATTAAACAAAAGTCATGCTTTACAGCAATTAAGACTTCTTAACAAACTAATTAAAACATGAAACAAATTCTAATTTCAGGCGCTGGGGTAGCTGGACTCACGCTGGCCTATTGGCTTAAAAAGCATGGCTTTTCCCCCGTCATAGTAGAAAAGAGCCCCGCCATGCGCAACAGCGGTTATAAGATCGATATTCGCGGTTCAGCTCTTGAAGTAGTCCGACGCATGGGAATTCACCAGCAGATAAAAGCGCTAAAAACAGATGTGCAAGGCAGCAGCCTGGCTTTAGTTGGAGCGTATGTATTGGCTGGTGAATTAAAAAAGGCTGCGGGAGACTATAATCGCGCCTTTGCCAACTACAACAAAAAGCTCAAACGCTTCGTAGATCTTAATCAAAAACTCGGAGTGGATTACGCAAAAAATGTTGTGAAAAAAGAGAATGCCTTGCGAACAGGGTTGCATGAAATTTTAATGTCACTTTTTCCAAAACGCTGGCTTGACTTTCAAACGAAATGCTCCCTCAAACGATTCAGTCGAGCCTCTAATGCAATAACCATGGACCATTACTAGAGATGACCTTTACAACCAAAGAAGGCTGGCACGAGTTTTTAGAGCTTTGCAGCAAAATTAAAACACCTGAAGAATTTGGCGAGCTCTTCAGCTTATTTCTTACGATCGAAGAGCGGGAAACCCTAGCCTCCCGTTATCTAATTGTCAGCGCCTTATTAGAAGCTAAAGAAACGCAGAGAACAATTGCAGCGGCCAATAAGGTCAGCATCGCCCAAATTACACGCGGATCAAATGCTTTAAAAATTATTTCCCCAGAGCTAAAAAAACGCCTAAAGACCATTGTGGGGAAACTCAAGAGTTCGCAATAAATTAAGGAGACTAAAGGTGACCGTAAAATCTTGTGATATTCTTTTAATTCGCCATGGAGAAACCGACTGGAATAGCTCTGGCAGACTGCAAGGACATACAGATATTCCCTTAAATTCACTTGGCCGGCAGCAAGCTGCAGAACTTAACAGCACCTTAATGGCGCATACTTTTTCCGCCGCCTTCACTTCCGACCTCGTGCGTGCTAAACAAACAGCCGAAATTGCCCTCGGTGAAAAACAACTCTCATTAATTTCCTCAGATCAATTGCGGGAACGTTCATTTGGCTCCTGGGAAGGTAAAATGGTTGCCGATCTCAAAAAATGGCTGGAAACCAACGGCCATGCCATGCAGCATTTTTCTTATGACAAATACTTAACCTATAAGTGGCAAAGCGATGTGGAGAGTTACGAAGACGTGTATAACCGTGTAGTTAGCTATCTCCAACAACAACTTTCTTCCCATTTAGGCTCGACAATCCTGCTCTCAACTCATGGCGGTGTATTGCGCGCTTTTCTCTACAAGTTATGTTTTAAAGAGAAATATAAGTGGGAAGTGCCAAACTGCGCCACTTTAAAAATTCGCTTAAATGAAAAAGGCGATGTGCAAATTCTCGAACATTCCGGCATAAGCTTGCTGCCTGGCATGACCGTATTTTTTTAATCTTAAGCATAGGACTTCAAGACATGCAGCAATTGATCGCGGGCATTCACAAATTCCAAAAACAAAAACTCGGACGTTATCAAGAGTTATTTCAGCGGCTCTCGCATGAAGGCCAAAATCCCCATACACTATTCATTACCTGCTCAGACTCCCGAGTGCTTGCCGAGTTAATTACTCAAAGCCAGCCCGGTGATTTATTTGTAGTCAAGAACGTCGGCAATATTATTCCTGCAGCCAAGCAGGTGGGTGCTGCAAACTCTACTGCCGCTGCTGTGGAATTTGCGGTAGAAAGCTTGGGGGTATCAGACATAGTCGTTTGCGGTCATTCCCAGTGCGGCGCTATGAGCGCTTTGCTGCGGGGACTAGACGAAAACAATATGCCCCATTTAGAGGAATGGCTTAAACTAGCGGCGCCAGTACGTACCGTGATCGAGGCCAACTATCAACATTTAGACAGTGAGGCCCAAATTACAGCTGCAGCAGAAGAAAATGTGCTGTTTGCCTTAGAAAACCTGCAAACATACCCTGCTGTCAGTCAAGCCTTAGCTAAAGGAAAGCTGCGTTTGCATGGCTGGTTTTTTAGGATTGCAACTGCTGAAATGTTTGCCTATGATCCGGATAGCCAACAATTTCTGCCGATTAAAACCCAGATTAAAAGCTAGGAGAATATATGGCTGCCGCCTATTGGTTAATGAAATCCGAACCTGAATCCTATAGTATAGAAGATTTAAAAAGAGACGGTAAGACGGCTTGGGAAGGAGTAAGAAACTATCAGGCGCGCAGTTTCATGAAAGACCGCATGCGCATTGGCGATCTTGTCCTATTCTATCATTCCAATGCCAAGCCTCCAGGAGTTGCAGGCATCGGCAAAATTTGCAGCCACCCTTATCCTGATGCCACGGCATTAAATCCCAATAGTCAATACTTTGACCCAAAAGCAAGCAAAGATCATCCAATATGGTTTTTAGTTGATGTTGCCTTTGTAGAGCAGTTTCCCCGACTGGTATCTCTGGACGAAATCCGGCATCTTCCGGAATGCGCTAATATGGCGCTCCTTAAACCTGGCCAACGCCTATCCATTCAGCCTGTCGCTAAAGCCGAATTCGATAGCATCAAAAAAGCCGCTAAACAGTTTAAAAAATAGCTTCTTCTCCATGCTTACTATGCCGCCCTGCGATCGTATAATATTGGCAGCGTCTCCTCAATTTGATGGCGCATGGGTTCTGCCCAGCCTGGAAGTTTCAATAACTCTCCTAAATGTTCCAAGGGTTCATCCAAAGCAAATCCTGGAAGTTTAGTGGCCACCTCAAACAACACGCCGCCGTGCTCCCTAAAATAAATAGACCGAAAATAACTCCTGTCAAGTACTGGAGTCACATTCAGCCCCGCCCTTGCCAACTTAGCATGCACTTGCAATTGCATTTCATCTGATGGCGCGGCAAAGGCCACATGATGCACAGTACCGCTTCCGCTCATGCCCTTTAGTGCGTCGGGAATGCAAATGATATCTACATAATTGGGATACTCTGCTTGTGAAGCATAACGGTAGCGGCTTCCCTCCTGGGAGACAATATGATGCCCAAGATGCTCTGTAAGCAGGCGTGCTGTATCTTCATACCCTTCTTCACATAAGGCAACCCCATATAATCCTTTGATTGACAAACCTTCAGGAATATTGCCATGTCCGTATCCTCTGCGTTTTTCTTCACGATTTGCAACTAGTTCTAATCCGAGTCCATCAGGATCATGAAAATAAAGATACGCCTCTTTACCAAATCTTTTGTAGGGTCCCTCAAAAGGAATTTGGTACTGCATCAAGCGCTCAATCCAGAAGCTTAGGGCTTTTTCTTCAATTGAAAAAGAAATCACAGTAAGCTGTCCCTGCCCTTTACGTCCCTTATGCATATTGGGAAAAGGGAAAAAGGTTAAAATAGTGCCGGGATTGCCTTTATAGTCGCCATAGTAAAGATGGTACACTTCCGGCAAATCGAAATTGATGGTTTTTTTCACCAAACGCAGCCCTAATACACCGGTATAAAAATCTAAATTGCGTTGCGGGTCTGAAGCCAAGGCAGTTACATGATGAAGGCCGCTAATTTGTTTATGCATAAGGAACCTCATAACATTAACAACAACACAACCGTTAATTACTATTTATTATAAATAACTTTAATATTATTATTAAATTAAAACCAATACAGCTGACTTTAGCACGCCCGCACAAAAAAACTATTTACATAGTTATTCTTTGCTGACTACATTCTTCAATGAGGTGGTATTATGACAAAAAAATTGGAAAATAAAACAGCTCTTGTTACAGGTGCTTCAAAAGGCATCGGCGCTGCCATCGCCATACAACTTGCAAAAGAAGGTGCAAAAGTAATTGTAAATTTTTCCTCTGACAAAGCTGGTGCCGAAAGAGTAGTTAAAGAAATTGAAAAGATTGGAAGCGAAGCAGAAGTTGTAAAGGCAAACTTGTCTATACATGACGAAATAAAGACTATTGGCCCGGTAATTCAGGAAACATTCGGCAAATTAGACATCCTTGTCAATAATGCAGGGATTTACGAAACAAGTACGATCGAAGAAATTACTTCCGAACATTTTCGTAAACTATTCGATATCAACGTCCTAGGCTTACTTCTTATTACCCAGGAAGCCCTAAAGCACTTTAATGAAGCAGGCGGAAGCATAATCAATATTAGCTCAGTTGCTGCACACTCAGGCGTTGGCGGTTTTTCGGTTTATTCTGCCACTAAAGGAGCTGTAGACTCGTTAACCAGGGCTTTGGCCCATGAACTTGGCCCTCGCCAAATCCGGGTAAATGCCATCAACCCGGGAATGATAGAAACAGAAGGCTTGATAGCTGCGGGATTTCATGACAGTCCCTTAAAGAAAAAATTTGAACAAGAAACGCCTTTAAGAAGGCTTGGCAAACCTTTTGATGTAGCGCCGTTAGCTGCCTTTTTAGCATCAGACGAAGCTTCCTGGATTACTGGAGAAACCTTTGTCATTTCAGGCGGCTACAAATAATTGGGATAAACAAAGGTAGCAGCATGCTTGCAATGGTTTTGGAAAAAACAGGCGGTCCTTTAGTGCTGCGCGATATGCCAACCCCGGAACCTGCCCCCCATGAACTGCTTTTGGAGGTCAGCGCTTGCGGCGTCTGCCGAACAGACATTCATATAGTTGATGGGGAATTGGGCCAGCCTAAACTCCCCTTAATTTTAGGCCATCAGATTGTCGGAAAGGTAGTCAAACCAGGCAGCCAAACTAGTCATTATAAACTAGGAGATAGTGTAGGAGCGCCCTGGCTGGCAAAAACCTGCGGCGCTTGCAAGTATTGCCAGGCTGCCAAGGAAAACTTATGCGACCATGCTTTGTTTACCGGTTATCAAATCAATGGCGGCTACGCTGAATATTGCACTGTGCATGAAGATTACGCCCTGCCATTGCCTAATTTGCCCTTAACACCGGAACAAATAGCCCCTTTATTATGTGCCGGGCTCATTGGTTATCGCGCTTTTAAACTAATACAACCGGCAAAAGTTATCGGTTTTTATGGCTTTGGTTCCTCTGCGCATATTTTAATACAATTAGCTGCAGCACAAAACTGTCAAATTTATGTGTTTACCAGGCCTGGCGACAAAAATACGCAGCAGTTTGCACGCTCGCTAGGCGCTGTTTGGGCCGGGGGCTCTGATGAAATCCCTCCGGAATTACTAGATGCCGCTATCTTATTTGCCCCAGTAGGCAGCCTCTACCCGCAAGCCTTAAAAGCCCTTAAAAAAGGGGGCAAAGTGATAAGCGCCGGCATCCACATGAGCGATATTCCCTCTTTCCCGTATGAACTGCTCTGGGAAGAGCGCTCGATGTCCTCTGTAGCCAACCTGACACGCGAAGACGGCCGCGAATTCTTTAATTTGGCCAAACAAATTCCCATAAATACAACCGTCACCACATATAAGTTAGAGGAAGCCAACGAAGCTCTGGAAGCTATACGCACAGGTGCACTCGAAGGCTCTGCCGTCCTCAAAATCAAATAGAAACAATAAATCCAATGACATTCTATTTGAAGTTCTTTTCTAACCCAGCCACTTTTAAATATATAAACGCAAAGAGCGCAAAGATGCAAAGATTTGCGTCTTTGCGTTTAAATTAAATAAATGACATTGAAAACCAGCCTATTTTCAATGGGGTTTTAGATGCTGCAAAAACCAGTCTCGAGCGAGTCCGGCGACTTGTTCAAGGCAGCCGGGTTCTTCAAAGAGATGGGTGGCTCCAGGAATTATTTTAAAACTTTTTTCACAATGCAAGTGCTCAAATGCCTCCTGATTAAGCTCTATGACTCCAAAATCACCCCCTCCGACAATGAATAAAGTAGGCGCCTCAACCCCTTCAAGAATGGCTAAAGCCAAATCGGGCCGCCCCCCTCTTGAAACTATGGCGCAAATATCGCTATGCTTGAATGCAGCTGCAGAAAGGGCTGCAGCTGCTCCTGTACTGGCCCCAAAAAGCACAATTGGCAAATTCTTCAGCTGCGGCTCAAGCTTAATCCAATCTATAACCAATGCAAGCCTTTCTGTGAGAAGCTCGATATCAAAACGATTTTGATAAGTTGCATCTTCTTCCTTGGAAAGCAGATCTATTAGGAGGGAAGCCAAGCCGCCCTGCAGCAACTGCTCTGCTACAAAATTGTTGCGCGGCGACAAATGACTGCTGCCGCTGCCGTGGGCAAACAATACTACAGCTTTCGGCTGCAGCGGCAAACGCAAAACACCCTTCATTTGTATTTTATTATGAACGATCGTTACTTCTTGCTGCATAAAGTCCCGCCTCAAAATTAGGAAAAATGTTTTGTTCGCCAATTTGGGAATAAGCGCTGGCATCTGATAGCAGTTCGCGCATATGTTCATCAACATCGCATAATATAAATCTAATGCCTTGCTGCTGGCATTTTAAATGAAATTTTTTTAAAGCCTTCATCCCTGTAGCATCAATGATGGGTGTCTTATCTAATCGTAGCATAAATACGCGCGGCTTGAATTCCAAGCGAATAAGCGCTTCCTCTAACAGGTCGGCCACGCCATAGAAAAAAGGCCCCCGAATTTCAAACACCACTACATCTTTTGGAATATCGGTGCGCAACAGCAGGCTATCATTTTCCAGGATATTTTTTTCGTATTGATCTTCTTTCACTATCAGCTTGCAAGCCTCTATGCTTGTTTTGTCGCTCATGCGCTTCAAAAAGATGACTGCCGCCAAAAGCACCCCTACCTGTACAGCCACCGATAGATCGATCACAACTGTTAGCAGGAAAGTAATGAGCAGGACAATAGCATCGCCGAGCTGTCCGCGTAATATCTCAATAAAATGGGGCAGCTCGCTCATATTCCAGGCAACATAGACAAGAACAGCGGCCAAAGCAGCCAAAGGAATTTTCCCAGCTAAAGGCGCTAAGAATGCCATAAGCAGCAATAAAGTAACGGCATGCAGCATACCGGCAATAGGCGTTTTAGCTCCGAGGCGAATATTAGCCGTCGTGCGGGCAATGGCACCGGTAGCGGGAATCCCGCCAAACAATACTGAACCAATATTGGCAATCCCTTGGGCAAATAATTCGCAATTTGAACGGTGCCTATGGCCGGTCATCCCGTCAGCCACAACTGCTGAAAGCAATGACTCGATGGAGCCTAGCAGGGCTATGGTTATAGCATCGGGAAAAACAGCCTGAAATAGCTCAAATGAAAAAGGAGGCAGGGAAGGACTCGGTAAATCGCTTGGAATGGCACCGAAAGCATCTTCTATTGTGATGACCGGCAAGTTAAAGTATTGCGCTGCTAGCGTAGTTGCCGTTACAGCCAAAATAGCGCCAGGTATTTTGGGATTTAAACTTCTAAATAAAAAAATTGCGGCTAAAGTCGCAGAAGCCAGGACAAAGGCCCAGGGATTCCAGCTGCTAGCATTTAAACACAATAGCGTACATTTATCTAAAAAATCCGGCGGCATCTTTTCTATCTGCAGTCCGAAAAAATCCTTAATCTGAGAAAAAACAATGGTTAAAGCAATGCCTGTAGTAAAACCGCTGGTTACAGGATAAGGGATAAACTTAAGCAGAACGCCTAATCTTGCCAAACCCATGATGACCATCAATACGCCCGCAATTAACGTGGCCAGCACAAGCCCTTCATAGCCATGCCGCTGAACAACCCCGTAAACAATAATGACAAATGCACCGGTAGGGCCCCCTATTTGCACGCGGCTGCCTCCAAGCAGCGAAATAAGGAAACCGGCGATAATTGCAGTGAATAAGCCCCTTTCTGGAGGCACTCCTGAGGCTATGGCAAAAGCCAATGCCAGGGGCAGAGCAATAACGCCCACACTAATACCAGCGAGCAGATCATGCAAAAAATCCTTCCAGGAATACCCTTCTTTTAAGCAGATCCAAGTTTTTGGAGTAAATTCTTTCCAATACATAAAAAAGCCTGTCATTAAATTGCTGCACAGACCCTGATGCCAGCTTAAGAGGGGATGCAAGCTCTCTTCCTCCAGGAGTCGCATGAAAGCTTTGAGAATCAGCGGGCCATTTTAATAATATGGCCCGCTGATTTTTGCGAGCTCCGGGGGAAAAAAGAATTTCGGATATGATCTACTATAAAATAGCAATCAGGTTCTGAAACAGGCTACTTCATTTTGAATCAATTGTTAAGAGAATTACAAAGATAATGAAACAACCAGAACGACTCAAATATGCAAGTTATTTATTATGAATAGATTAAACCTTTAACTGAAAATACATAAGATTGACTGGAATAGGGTCTATATTTTTAGCTCCAAAGCTTTCGAATAATTCCATTACACACCTTGCTTTGTATGGCTGCCAGCTAAGTGTTCTCCAGCCTTTCTCTTGAGCGCTGCAATAATCGGTAACTTTTTCAAAAAGGGATTTTTTGGAGCCTGTAAATAATGTATTAATGCGAAAATCATTTAAAATTCCTATGCAAGGATCGCTCATATTAGCTTCGACCCTAAAAATAGCCGCAATTTGCTTGCCATCTTCAATTGCCAAATAGTTTCTCTTCTGCAATTTTTCTGCCGTCAATTCTACTTTTTTTGTCTCGCACAATTGCGTGTTTTCATCTGAAAATTCTTGTTCAATATTTTCTATGACATTTCGTGAATATTCGCTTACATTTTTGACTTGCATAACTTCTCCTGTTATTATGCTGAAAAATTTTGACAGATCATTTGCTTCTTGTATAGGGGTTTTATGCTTATGCGTAAGGTACTTTCATTTTTTTTAGTCAGCTGCATTGGGATCTTGCAGGCAGATGCGCCCATCCCGCCTCTGGGATTAGAATCTGTACCCTGGCCTGCCAATAATCCTTATTCCAAGGAAAAAGCCGAGCTTGGCCGATTGCTTTATTTCGATAAGCGCCTCTCTTCCGATGGGACTATTTCCTGCGACAGCTGCCATAATTTGCCTTGCGGCTATAGCGATTGCCGCGCCATTTCAGTCGGCATCAAACACCAGTCAGGTACGCGGCACAGCCCGACCATTATCAATACCGCTTACGCCAAGCTGCTTTTTTGGGATGGACGGGCAGCTTCTCTGGAAGAGCAGTGCAAAGGGCCGATTGCCAATACAAAAGAAATGACTAACGTCAAAAATGTGCATGAGGCCCATAGTCAGTGCGTGGAAAGGGTTAAGGCTATACCAGGTTATCGCGATTTGTTCAAAAAAGCCTTCGGGCATGAAGAAATTACTATTGATGA
The DNA here is from genome assembly GCA_023428915.1 of Verrucomicrobiota bacterium. Taxonomy (GTDB): domain Bacteria; phylum Chlamydiota; class Chlamydiia; order Chlamydiales; family JAEYWL01; genus JAEYWL01. The sequence continues at coordinate 3,506 of JAEYWL010000050.1, read as the reverse complement.
CATCGCCAAGGCTGTAGCTACCTTTGAGCGCACCATCCTTTCAGGCAATTCTCCTTATGACCGCTACATGGCCGGCGACAAGGCGGCATTATCTGCAGAACAAATACGCGGCTTGCAGGTATTCAACCAATCAGGCTGCGCCAACTGCCACTCCGGGTTTTATTTTAGCGACCAGCGCTTCCATAATATCGGCGTCGGTATGCAAGAAGAAAAACCCGACTTAGGGCGCTACTTAATCACGCATCAGGAACAAGATTGGGGAGCTTTTAAAACCCCCACTTTAAGGGAAGTGGCCAATAGCGGCCCCTACATGCATGACGGAAGTTTAAACACCTTATTAGAAGTTGTAGATTTTTATGACAAAGGCGGTGTTCCCAACAAAAATCTTCACCCGTTAATCAAACCATTGCATCTTTCTTACGACGACAAAAAAGCGCTGGCAGCATTTCTGGAGTCTTTAAACGGAGAAGGCTGGCAGCAAATAGAAGAACCGGCGGAATACCCAAAATAATAAATTTACTTTAAAAACATTACTCGAATTTGCTAAGCTTGTCTGTTAAAAAAACTAACCTGTAGGTTTTAAGATGAATCTATGCAGACTATTTTTCCTTTCCTTGTTTACCTGCTACTCATTGGTGTTGTGTGCTGATGAACCTGCAAAAGCCCCTCACAAACCTCCAATTCTAACGACAACGGCAATCATTGAAATCTATGAAGGGCCCGAATTTAAAGGAATCGTCTTGATCGAAAGAGGCAAAGCCCCTTGGGGTAAAGCTATTCCAGGCGGCAAGGTAGAATACGGTGAAACTGTTGAAACTGCAGTGCGGCGCGAAATGATGGAAGAGGTGAATTTAGAATTACAAGATCTAAAGCAATTCCATGTTTATTCAGATCCCCAAAGGGATTTTAGACACCATTCTGTAGAAGTTACTCACCTAGCAAAAGCAACATCGCAGCCAAGTGCAGGCGATGATGCGGCTAAAGCTTTTATTGTACGTTTAGAAGACATTCCTTGGTCGGAATTGGCTTTTGACCACGCCCAAATCTTGCGTGATTATTTGGATTACCGCAATGGCAATATCACTAAAATTATGCTTAAGCCTTAAATTTTTATGAAAAACTGTTTTTACACAGCCATTTTGGCTGCATTTATACTTTCCTTGCCAAGTTGTATTTTGATCAGAGTCCCCGTAAAAGTGCTTAACTGCCTTGTTTTAGAGGAAGCAAAACAACCGCCGCATGAATTTACTGAAGAAGAGCAATTAGTTTAATAAGCCCAGAATCAGGCTTTTGCCAAAAAAAGCCAGGCTGATAAATGCCAAAAAGCAAATTGCAGATAGCACGTATCCTATCAGGATAAAAAGGCCATCGTCTTCAAGCAACCCTAAACCAATACAAAGAATGGGTATCGCTGTAAGCAAATTTGTTCCAGGAATAGGCAAAGGAAGGGCCAGGAGAAGGGCAAGCAGCACTATTAACAGGCCGTTTAAACGATGAAGCAACGGATTTTTTACAATCCTTAACAATCGGGGATGTAATATTTTCTGCAGGTACTGCACCGCTTTAATGCTTCCTGCTAAAATTTTTTTAAGGGATTCGCTTGCAACCTCTTTATCCAGTATCCACTTTGGCCACCAAAGAGCTTTTCCAAAAGCTACCCTTAAACCCAAAAAAGCCAATATTAAGCCAAAAGGCGTGGAAACACCTGGAATCTGAATTGGCAGGCAAAAAGGAAATACAAACACAATCAATAGAGCAGCATAGCCTTTGCCTGTAAGATAATGAAAAACCTCCCTAATCGTGAAACTGGTTTGAGTTTCACAGAGCTCAGAAAGCCGTTTTAATTGATCTAAAAACGACTCATTAAACGGTATGACAGCTTGTTTTTTAGCCATTTTGAGGTTCCTGCAAGCTATTGATTACAAAAACCATAGCTGTCAAAAGAAACAGGGAAATCAACAAGGCTTTTGTCTGCAAACCTCCCAATAGGGGGTGTTGCCACATATAGAACCACTCTCCTCCGACAATAAAAAAACCGATGAAAAACAGGGCAAACCCCAAGGCAAGAGCAGTTACTGCCAGAATATGCCCTCTAAGCAATTCAGGCTTAACCTGCAAATAAAACACCGCACTCCATCCCATAGCTGCAGTTAGAGCCTCTATGAGTATTATAAGATGGTAGGCACTTTGGATTATAACTGGATTGCTGATGGCTCGCCACTTTACCCCATCACTTTTTATTTGCTCCATGCTCAATACACTATTTACATTCCGCGCATTTGTGGCGTAGTCCGTGAGATTATTAAACACCACAAATGAAAAATAAAGAGCAACTGCAACCATAACAAAAATAATAGGGCGGGTCTTATCCATTATAGCTCCTTGCTATCTTCTATTATAAGGCAGCAATCAGAATCTTAGGCTACCTGTTTAATTTTATTGGTATACCACGGAGTGGTAATATTCAAAATAGTAACTGCAAGACTTACCATAACTGCTCTTTGCCGAAAGCCTTTATAAGCGTCTTGTATGCAAGCTAAGCCCGTTTTGCAGATCGCAACTTTTAAACTTCCTGTTTGCCTGGCCGCTATGGAAATGTCTTCTTTTATGGTGGAATAAAACTTAGCGTGAATGAAGCCAGTGCGCAACTTGTTTTGCTCTTTAACTTTGGCCGTATCGAAAGGGTGGGATAAAAACGCAGCCAAAACCCCTGCACAAATGCCGCCCCCTATTTGAGCTGCTTGATGGTTTTGCGTATAAGCTTCAAACCGATCCGTAAATTGACTCGCCCACCTTTTCCAGGCTTGCGCATAGATAGTTTCGCGCACAGCTGTACATTTATATCCCCTTAAAAATCCTCTCCAACCACTTTGTCCATAAATATCCCCAATAGTTGACCAATAAGTCACTCTGGAAAGGCTGCCGCCTGGAGTTTTTTTAGCCTCCTGGCTGGCGCGCACTTTCTGCCCATGTTGATCCATGGTAATTTCAGATATTGTTGTAGGAACAGATGATATGATTCCTGCACCAACAGAAGCCAAATTCGCAGGACAGAGCATGCGCCCATTCTCCTGCGAAAACTGTGTTTTGCCTATTTCATAAATGGTATTTTGGAGGCCAATAGCAAATCCATCTCCAAGAGCTATTGCAAACACGCCGGCCCAAAGTCCTCTTATTGTTTTAGGAGAAGCATGGCCTCGCTGTTCATCAACTTTTAGACGTTGAAAAGGAGCAATAATCATATCTGCTGTAATTCCGGCTCCCCATCCCGCAGCAAAGTTTTGCAGGTGTTCATTGTTTAAGCCGCTTTTAATATTTGTTTCCATAGCTATTTATCTCCTTAAAATCCAAACAAAAGCAAATAGTATCCCGCTATTTCGATTTTGCGTCAGCTGAAAAAACTGGTTTTTATTTGTCAGGAGTACAGATGGAATTTAAACCCAAGTTGTCCCCTAAATCTTGTGCTAAGATTTAGGGGACAACTTGGGTTTTAATCCGCAATAAGG
>JAEYWL010000111.1 GCA_023428915.1 Verrucomicrobiota bacterium | reverse complement strand
ACGCCATGGACCTTATGGACTTAATGGACTAAGCGCCAATTGCTTGTCGTAAATGTCTTTGGCGTCGTTAAGGTCCATAATGTTATTTGATATAGCTAAATCTGACTTATGCAACTGTCTCTTAAGGGCGTTGGTTCTTTAAATATTCATGAGGTTGGGGTATACTCTTGGCCATATGTCTACCCTGATACTCAATATAGATCCGGCGTTGTCGGAGCGCGACGGCTGTCTTGTGCTGCAGCTGCAAGAAAATAATCTTTCCAAAAGGGTTGGTCAACCCACTCTCTTGTCCTTGTTAGGGGCAAAAAATGCTACTCTAGCCAAACTGTTAATTACCGAAGAGCAGAGTTACAGGGAAAAACATAAGAAGCAAGAAAATGGCTTTGAATGCTTCCATGTTAGTTTTTCTAAAGCCTTCATTGCGCTTAAAGAATTAGCGGCTTCCGGCCTGCTGCGCTTTAAGCACAAAACTGTATACTGTGATTTTTTTGGCAAAACCAAGTTGCTGGCTAGACAGCAGCAGTCTTTGACCGCAGTTTTTTTAATCCATAATGAACAGGAAATGCCTGTAAATGAATGTGAATTTATCGGCGGCGGCCCTCCGCATTGGTATATCGCTAAAAACTTCATTCGCTTTATTGATGCAGACATATCCCTGAAACTGCTTAAAACCGCGGCGAAAGGAAATTGGATAGCAACCCCTAAAGAGTTGGAGCAATTAGAAGAGTACTTTACCACCGCCTCGCAACCGGCAGCCCTTAAAGAAGCTTCCCCGCTCCCCTTGCTTAAACTTACCGACCGGCTTGGCGCTTTTGCCGACTTATGGCTGCAATATGGCAATGAAGCAATTCCCATGCATGACCCGCGCAAGGAAATAAAGGGCATCAAACGCAATTTTTCCGAAGAACAGGGCTGGGAAAAAGATCTGTTGGAAACCGGCTTTCTCAAAAAAATGCTGGCTGATTCCCATTACTACTGCCCTCTAAACTTAGTGGCTAAAACATTGAGCTTTTTGCTAGACCTCGGCTGGCATATTCAGGACCGAACCGGCAATACGCTAGTACGTTTAGGACAAATTGCTCTCTCTGCCTCATTAAAGCAGGCCGATTTCATTGTCAGCGGCAAGGCTGTATTTGACAAAACAGAAGTAGATTTGTCGGATGTTGCCGGTGCTTTTGTTAAACGGGAGCGGTTTTTGCAAATTGGCAGCGGGCTGACAGGGCTGCTGCCCGACAGCCTGCCTAGCAACTCGCTCGAAACGCTTTGTGAAGAAGGAGAAATTCTTACGGAAGGGGTCAAATTACGCCGCAGCCAGATCGGCTCACTTCAGGAGTTATTTCAGGAACATCAAGTGTCTGCCTCTTTAGATCTTGAGCAGTTGCGCACTAAATTGGAAACAAGAGAATCAGTTGCAAGCTATCCGCCGGGCTTTGAGTTTAGCGGCAGCTTGCGCCCTTACCAGCAAAAGGGGGTAGATTGGCTGCATGGATTGTACGAGTTAAACCTGCATGGTCTGCTGGCCGATGATATGGGTTTAGGCAAAACGGTGCAAGTTTTGGCTTTTCTCTCCACTTTGCCGCGCACAGCAGAGCCGCATCTCATTATTGTTCCGGCTTCATTGGTATTTAATTGGCGGCGCGAGACTGAACGTTTCCTTCCCGGCTTCCATTGCATAGAGCATATGGGGCCGCAGCGCACCAAATCGCTTGCAGAGCTGCAAGATGCCGACATTATACTCACTTCTTATGCCACTTTAAAGCTGGACCTGCCGCTGCTCAAACAGTTGGATTGCCATACTGTCATTTTAGATGAAGCGCAGATGATCAAAAATGCCGGCACGCAAGCTTTCCTGTCCGTATGCCAACTTGCCGCTCGCTTTAGGCTGGCAATGACTGGCACCCCCGTTGAGAATCATTTAACGGAGCTATGGTCTCAATTTCACTTTTTAGCGCCAAACTTACTGGGTTCCCGAGAAGAATTTATTACCCAAGTCCAGTCGGCAGAAGCAGACAAGCGTTATTTGCAGCGCATTAAAGCTAAAGTACATCCCTTGATTTTACGCCGCACCAAAAAAGAAGTGGCCCCTGAATTGCCTGAAAAAATCGAGCAAACCATTTGGATTGATTTTGAAGAATCGCAGCAGCAAATTTATGAAGACTTTTTGGCAGGCGTTAAGGGCAATTTGTTAAAAAAAGTGGAAGTCGATGGCACTGCCAAGCACCGCATGGAAATATTGGAAGCCATCCTGCGCCTGCGCCAGATTTGCTGCCACCCGGCGCTTATCCAAAATCTCCTGCACACAGAGACCAGGCCGATTAGCAGCAAGTTGAATGCTTTTTTAGAGGATTTAGAAGTCGCTGTAGCTGAAGGCAGTAAAATTTTGGTCTATAGCCAATTTACGTCTATGCTAACGCTCTTAGCTAACGCCTTTCGTGAACGAGCCTGGCAATTTGTCCAGCTTGACGGTTCCACCCAAAATAGAGAAATTGTCGTACAAACCTTTCAGGAAAACCCCGCTGTATCTATCTTTCTGATTAGCTTGAAAGCGGGCGCTTTTGGTTTAAATCTCACGGCAGCGGATTATGTCTTCCTCTATGAACCTTGGTGGAATGAGGCTGTCGAAAACCAAGCGATTGATCGCGCCCACCGTATTGGCCGAAAAGATCCTGTGATCGCCAAACGATATGCCATAAGGGGCAGCATTGAAGAGCGTGTGATGCAGCTGAAAGAGAAAAAGAGCGGGATTGCAGCTGAGCTCTTTGAAGATGCCGCTGCAACCGGCGCTCTTTCTATAGAGAACCTCCGGTTTATGCTCTCTTGATCATTAGGCACTCATTTCCTCATCATTTTGCTCGTGATTTTCTTGCTCTTCCTCCTTTATTTCCGCCATCTCTCTTGCAGTAGCTTTAACAGTGGCAAGGCCGCCGCTAAATCCTACCAGGCGCAGCAAATTGTCCACATAGGTCAGTTCTGTGAGCAGATGGTCATGCATGCTTTCTAATTGTGCTTTTCTGGCTTGTAATTCTCTTTTCTCTTGTATATCGATCTTTTTCATACTGCCTCCCTAGTAGGGTTTGTGCCTTACTATATGCCAATACCATGCCAGCTCACCCCTTTATCCCGAATTACCCGTGCCCGAGTCTTAAAAGCAAAAAAAAACCGAACTTGGGTCATTGGCTCCCAAGTCCGGCTTAAAAAATATTATTATTACTGCTTATTATTATTGCGGATTCATCATTCGCTTTTATTAGCTGTAATGACTTTATAATGAGTCCCCACCGTTAAGCGGACTTAAACTATATATAAAAATTATGTAAATTTAAGAATCTTGTGTCTTACTCTTCGGTAAGCTTTGGTTCATTTTGATTTTGCTCAGCGAGCATCTCTAATGCCACCAACTTAAGCGAGGTAAGACCATTGGGAAAACCGCTTCTCTGTAAGAGAAGGTCTAAATCAGCAAGTTCAGTGCTTAACTGGTCATTAATAAATTCTAATTTTGCAATCTGTTTTCTTAATTTTTGGTTTGCCATATACCCTCCAAACTCTCGTATTGTTGTTTGCGTATGTATATGCCAATACCGTGCCAGCTCTTACCTGATAAAGACTGAAAACCCTGATTGCATGCAATCAGGGTTTGAAGGATAAGATCTCTTACGGTTTTTTAAGCAAAATTTTGAAAATTTGCTGCACCGGCGCCCATTTGGGCAAAAAAACCGGCGGCTACGGCAGCGGCCATGGCGACTCCCGCAAGTAAGCTTGCGGCTAATTTACCATATGCAGGAGCCGGCAATACCGGCTGTGCTGCTTGCGGCAAGACACCTTGAAAACCAGAAATGCGAATTCCAGGGATATTGACTACCTCTTGCGGAACTGCTTGGATATTATGCGATCCGCTAAGTTCAAGCGAGTTGAGTTTTTGTAAATTACCCAGTTCTCTTGGGAGAATTTGCAGATTTTGCATACCCATGCAATAAAGCCGCTCTAAAGCTTGCAGCTCCCCTATGTTAGCAGGGAGAGCAGCCATAGGATTATTACTAATATCCAGGCTTTTGAGTTGGGCTAACTGGGTAACTGCACCGGGAAATTGTTGCATTCGGTTTTGGTTTAGGCTTAAACTCTCGAGATGCTGCAAAGCAGCAATCGATGCCGGAATTTCTTGAAGATTATTTCCATTTAGGTTCAGGATTTTAAGGCCGGATAATAGGGCAATCTCTTTTGGTAAAACTCCTAATCCTTTGTTACCAAGGTCTAATCTAACAATTGAGGCTAATTCCTGAGGATGTGCGGTTAACCATATTCTAATTTCCCCGGCATTTTTAGGCAGATCCTTTGCTTCAAATTTATATTTGCTTTGCAGCTCCTCATGAATCGCGCCCCACAGCTGGTATAAATCATGATTTTCAGTTTGCTTGTACTCTAAGGCGGTTTCATTCATAGCTCGAATGGTATGAAAAATATGCCCCGTACTGCCATTCATAAAAGCGTTTTGAATAATAAAGGGGACTCTTTCTTTTGCTAAATGACTGCACATGCTTTTTTTTAACTGCTGGTAACCTCTTAATGTAGCCGCTTCATTTTCCGGCAGCTGCACAGGCAATTCCAGTTTAAACTCTTTCCATGTCTGCAAAGCGACTTCGTCGGTAAGTTCCCGGCCTAAGTTTGACGTTCTTCGCAAGAACTGAAAACAATCGGTTCCGGCATAAGAAGCGATCATAGTCAGGGGAAGTAAAGGCAATTGCTCAAATGTTGCATGTGAAGAAATTACATTGCTTTCCATTTTAATATACCATTGTTAACTATTTAGTATAATTTTAACAAAAAAGTAATTAAAATTCAATATTTAATTATAATTAATTTCTTCAAATGCTAATAATTCTTGTTTAATAGCTAAACCGCAAGAAAAACCCCCAAGTGAATAATCTTTGGCCAAGACCCGATGACAGGGAATAAAAAGCGGAAGAGGATTGGCTCCACAGGCATTCCCTACTGCCCGGGGTGCCTTTTGTTTGCCCGCACGGCTAGCAAGCTCGCTATAGCTGGTGCATTTCCCAAAAGGCACTTTAAGCAATTCCATAAACACTTTAGCTTGAAAGGGTGTAAGACTGTTAAATGCCAAAGGCAATTTAGGGAACTCTTGCTTATGGGCATAAGCCTCCATCCCCTCATAAATTAACTCTAAAAGGGTTTCATCTCCCGAAAGGGTAAAACAAAAACCCTTGCTCAGAGATAGCTGACTTCTAACAATTAATCCGTTTTTTGCTAAAATATCTAAATGTATTCCTGGGCCTTTATTAAAATGTTGTTTCTGCATACAGTACCTACTAGATTTTTACCGGGAATTATAATGCATTCGTTTTTCTGCGACTACTTTTGGAAACAGGGCAAGCCGATTGGACTGAAAAAAAACGCCTCCCCAACTGCTTTAGAGCGAAGTTATAAAATTGTCACAGACCCCTACCATAAGCGGTATACTGTCGAAGAATATCACTTTGGCAAATTTGCTGATTGTGTATACGATTCACTATTTTTGGATTTCCGTAAATTACGGCCTCAGGATCAAATAGCCTGGCAGCGTGAAGTGCTTACAGAATCAACTTCAGAAACGATAAGTGTGCTGCGCAATATTGAAGACCGCGTGCTATTAAAAGAATGGCAGAAATTTGAGGGCCCCCTATGCCGGGAATGCCGGCTATATTCCCCTCATGGATTGCTGCTTTCCATTCACCATTTGCTTTATACCCTTAAAGGAGATCCATTTAATGGCTGCATCCTGTATGATAGCACTGGACGCCCTTGCTTAATCAAACGTTATCAAGCAGATCAAGAAGGGGTATTTGGTGAATTATTGGAAGAACAATGGGATATGGAACATGAGCAAAGCGCGTATCAATTTCTCAAAACATAACCTATCAATAGAAGTGCCGGCAGGCACAGATCTATTGAGCCTGCAAACCCGTAATCCTGAAGCCCCTGTGCAATTTGGCTGCTGTCAAGGCCGCTGCGGTAAATGCCTGCTCAACATTACAGAGGGCAGCGAAGCCCTTACTAAAGTTACCCCGCAAGAAAAGCTTACCTTAGAGAGGCTTCAAGTAAGCGAACACACTCACCGCCTAGCCTGTCAATGCGCTCTTAATGGCTCCATCACCGTTTCTTAATTTTCTTAATTAAATTAAACACAAAGAAGCATAAGGCGCAAGGGTGCTGATTTAAGCATTCAAACCTTACCTATTCTTATTTTTAAAACAAACTACTACACGTTAATTAAATTAAATATTTACAAATTAATATTATATATATTACAATTTAATTATTAATTAATAATAATGGTTGATTATGAGTATAGTTTTAAATTCATGTTATTCTTTACTAACTGCATACAACACTATAAAAGATGTTGCTGAAGAAGGGTCAGCCCTTCTCTCACAACTTAGCAAGCAATCAGGTTTAGGCTCCAGCTCTGTAGCTGAAATGGTAAAAGAAATTGTAACAATGGCTTTTGAATTTGGCAGCGAGGAATTTGCAACATCACCAGCGAGCCAATCTGAACATTTAGACCTTCAATCTAGAGTAGAATTGTTAAAGAATCCGGCCAACTCCCAGAAAGCGCTCATTTTTATGACTACGCAACATTACAATAGATGTTTTAATTTAACAGAGTATCTAGTTGGGCAATGGGAAAATATGGCAAAGACGCAGTCTGTTGAATTCAACTGCACGGAAAGCTTTGATACTATAAATCGCGTAATAGATGAAAAATTTGAAGCACAAACCCCTGCAAAAAATCTTGTTTTATTTATGCATGGAAACTCCTTTACTGTAGTTCCTTCAGCAAGTGAATATATTTTATCCTCCGATACAGTTTCTTTGATTCAAATTAAACATGAAGATTTTAAATGTATAGATGTAGCTGATTTGCATTTTGATAATTTGGATAAGAATGCCGCTATTTCGTTAAGCGCTTGTCATAGTGGAAAAAGGGATGACTTTACTCCTAATATTGCAGATTGGGTAAAAGTCTATGCTGGACCTAATCGGGAAGTTACGGCTTGCTCGGAAGAATATTGTGGAATGGATTTTACTTGGACTAAACAACAAGAAATGCGTTTCCTTAGAAAAGGTGAAACAAACGAGGATGGAACGTATAGTATAATGAAAGAAATAGATAAAACAGAAATAATCAACTATGAAGCAGCCCTAAAAAAAGTAAATGCGTACTTAGATAAAAAAATTGAGAGTTTTGTCTCAATGAAAAATGCACTTGAAAGAGGGAGTAAAGAATTTCTTAGTCAACAAGCAGCAGAAAATACAATTTTCATAGAACCTGACCTTCAACTTTTAACAGCTGCTGAAATCGGGCAAAATTTAAGTTCACCTTTAGTATCCTTGCCTGCCAATTGCGATGGCTCTTCTATTAAATACTTTGACATAGCGAATATTCCCTATAATCAGCTTAGCGATAACGCTGTTATTCTTTTTAAAGACTCTTCACCAGTTGAGATGCATGATGTACTTCCCAATTTAGCCGAATTAATGCAGATTTATGCTGGTCCAAGCAGAACAGTATTAACAGCTCTTGAAAATGTAGAAGAAGTTGAGTTTGCTCAAACCGGGCCAAGAGAGTTTATTCTTGAAAAGGATGGCAAAGACATCACAGCCCCAATTTCCTATGCTTCTTCCCACAAAAAAATCAGCGCTTTCGTAGATGCCGAATTGCAAAACTTAAAGGATCTCAAGGAGCGCATCCAGCGTATAGAAATGGCATACTTATCAGTAGAAGCTGCATAATTAAAACCCGATTTGCTACCTTATAATAAGTCATATTCGAAAGTTTTTTCTCTCTAAGAGCTCGAATCTGTCTCTTATTAGAGCTGCTTCGGACGTTAGGAATCGCCTCAATCAAATAACAAAGGTGCTTTCTGGCGGCCCAGGCATGCATAAAGTCCCCATAGGGGTAGGCGATGGGCGTATTCTCATGGTTTTCTGCACAAGGGTCTAAGCACAATACGGTATTGGATTGGGCGTCGTAGCCGCGCACAACCATTAGATGCCCATCTGCATAAACTTTAGGAGCGCCTTGCAGCTCGCCTTTTACACTTACAATAACGGGCATACCTATCTGCAACTGGTTATGCAAGCTATGAAAATCAGACAGCCTGTGCACGCATAAATTAAAAGTCCCATGCAAAGCGCTGTAGCCTTCAGCGACATTTAAAGGCCAGTTGCCATAGATATCATTTTCCTGGTCATGAACGCCTGCAACTAAAGAAAGAATAGCTTTTTGCTTAGGCTGAAAATAGCAGAGCACAGCATAAAGAGAAGCAGGAGAGCAAAGGTGGCGGTTTCTAGCATGAGCAATTAACTTTTGAGAGTAGCCTGACAGGGGCAGTGCAATGGAGCTGTTGGGAGGGCTCATTTTAGGATGCTCTTCAAAGGCCTCTAAGCAGGAAAGATAAAGCTGTTTTAATTGAGCTGCTGAAGCCCCTTCCTGACCTTCAACCTTAACCTCAACGGCTGTTATTCCTTGGCCGATGATGAGATCTTCATGGAGGGCATATGAATCAAATCTTTGAGGTTTATACCCCTTTTGCCAGGGTTGGCCGGCTTTGCTTCCCCATTCAGCCCAAGAGTGCCAAGGACTCCATCCAGCATCATTTTTCAAGCGCAAGAAAAATTGCAAAAAGCCGATTGCAGGTCTTTGGGCATTCCAAGACAGGATGCATTCTTTTGCAGGTTTCGTTAATTCACACAGCCAAAAAAAATCGCTGCCAGCCTCTGTTAAAGAAACCGGACAGCGATACAATGTAGAGTAAGCCTTACCGGCCACAGCCTTTAAACTCCCTTGATCATTTGCTCGTAAGTGGGCTTGTTAACCAAACGGCCTTTAAAGTACCAATCTACTTTTATGTTGCCTTCTACATAAGTGTTGTAAGGGCCGTGGAGCTGGTCTTTTTTCCAGCTGATTTCCTGCACGACAGTTTGGCCATTTTTATAGCGCCTTTCAATGCCATCTTTTAGGCCGGCGACATAAGGCACTTCTGCAATTTTTTCACCATTTTGGTATATTTGCGTGATGCCTGTTTGCTGCCCATTTATCCATTGCTCTGCTGTTGCGGGTTCGCCTGAAGGCAAGTAAGTTTTTCTTACTCCCTGGACGGCGCCTTTGCTAAAAGGTGTGACCGCTTGAATGGCGCCGTTAGGGAAGAAAGTGGTTCTCTGAAAAAGTTCTCCATTGGCAATAACGTCTTTGGAAACCATATGTCCATAAGTGTCCCTGACAATTCTTTCGCCATTGCCGTTTTCTACTGTCGATTCCAGCTTGTTTTGGGGATTGAAGTATTGCCCTTTGACCAGGTTATCGCCCTGAAAATTCTCTATGCTGCGCGGCGAACCATTATCGTACCATGTGGTCATTACTTTATCACTAGGGGACTCATAACGCGTTTCTTGCTGGATGATGCCTGCTGTGTTGTTTAACACTTCGCGCACCATTGTCCCTTGGGAATAAGTCTCAACGCGCTGCAATATGTCGCTATGCGGAAATGTATAGGTGCAGTCCCCATCGAGCACGCCTGCTTCATAATTAGTGCACACTGTTACGCCATTAGCGAGGGTTGAGTAAACCTGGCCGTGCTGCCCGCGCGACTCCCAATCTTGCGCATCAAGTTCCACGCCATATTTATGCACGTAGGTTTGGGTGACTATGTCTTCATCGTAGCAGGATTTCGAGCAGCTATTAAGAAATGGCAGGGCGGCTAGCAGGGTAAATAGGAGTGCGGGTTTTTTCATAAGTTACCTCAATATCAATTATATGGCATTCTTGCCTAGCTTTTGCAGGGCATTTTCAGTGACTTGCGCATGTTCTGTATCGACCTCTTCCTGAGATACAGTTTTTTTAGGGTCGCGATAGACGAAATGGAAGGTCGCGTTTTTGCGCCCTTTACCTAAACGGTCGCTTGTGTACAAGTCAAGCAAGTATACGTCTTCCAGCAATGTTGAAGGAATCGAGCGAATCGAATGCAGCACTTCATCTATAGGTGTTTCTGCGCGTAGTGTAATTGTCCAGTCGCGCTCAGACCCCGGGTAAATGGGCAGCGGTTTCATCTGCTGGTTGCGTTTTTCCGATTTCAACAGGGCATGCAGGTTAAATTCAGCATAGTAAACCTTCTGGGGCAAATCAATGGTGCGAAGCACAGCGGGGTGAATTTCTCCCATATATCCTACGGGGTGTCCGTCTAATAGAATTGCCGCTTGGCGTCCTGTATGCAGCAGCTCAATGCTGCTTGGACCAAAATGGAAATTTTGCATGCCCACCTCATGGAAGACATTTTCAATAATGCCTTTCATATCAAAAAAGTCAACCGGCTGCGCCTTGGGGCCCCAATAGGCAGGACCATTAAAGCCTGTCATGACTATGCCGGCAGCTTCCCTTTCCTGGAACTGCTCTTCTTCTTTAAAGTGCACCCGTCCAATTTCAAAACCGGCAACAGAGAAATTCTGGTGGTCGAAATTGTATTTCACTACTTGCAGCAATCCTGGCAGCAAGGAAGGGCGCAAGATGGATTGCTCAATGGATACGGGATTGAGCAGAGTAATAATACTCTTCTCATCCATATGCAGCCCTTTTAACAGCTCGCACTGGGTTGGGCTAATGAGGTCGCAAGTTAAAAACTCTTGAAGCCCTTCAGCAATCAAACGTGAACGGACTTGACGGTTAAAGAAAAGCAGCGGAGAGCTTGGCAGCTCGGAAATTCCCTGGTGAGGTACTTGTAAACCGATAAAGTTGTCGTAACCGTAAAGCCTTGCCACTTCTTCAATTAAATCTATCTCGCCAAAAATATCTACACGGTAAGTAGGCACTGTAACCAATAGGCTGTCTAACCCCTTAGGCGAGGTTTTAAAGCCCAAACGCTGAAATAAGCTTTCGATTTCGCCAAGGCTTAAATGAATGCCCAGCATCTGCTCTACCCTCGTGGCGCGGCATTCAATTGTTTTTGGAATATACTGTTGTTGCGCCACTTCCAAAATTCCTGGAGCGACCTGCCCGCCGGCTAATTCCTGGATTAAGGCTGCGGCGCGGTCCAACGCCGGGATCACGCCTTCAGGATCAGCCCCGCGTTCAAATCGTTTTGAGGCATCTGTTTGCAAGCCCTGCTGCTTACTGGTCTTGCGAATACTGCTAGGATTAAAGTAGGCTGATTCCAATAAGATGGCGGTTGTGCTTTCGCTTACTTCTGAATCAGCTCCTCCCATGACCCCTGCAATGGCGGCGGGCTTATGCTTATCGGCTATGACGAGCTGCCCTTCTTCAAGCTGTCTCTCCTTGCCATCCAAGGTGGTAATGGTTTCTTTGGCTTTGGCCCTGCGTACGGCAACTTCTTTTCCCTCGAGCTTATCCAAGTCAAAGGCATGCAAGGGATGGCCAAGTTCTAAAAGCAGATAGTTGGTGGCATCCACCACATTGTTTACGCTGCGCAGGCCGGCTTGCGCTAAACGCTTTTGCAGCCAAGCTGGAGAGGGCCCAATTTTTATGCCGCTGATTACCCTGCAGGCATAACGCGGACAAAGGTCTTTGTCCTCTATACTAAGTTTGACGCAAGCTGATATGGGGTGCGCTCCATTTTCTTGAGGGACTTTTTCCTGTAATTGCAGTTGTCCGCCGGTTGCGGCCGCCAGTTCGCGTGCCACGCCGTAAATACTGGCGCAGTACGTCAGATTCGGCGTTAAACCAATTTCTAAAATAGCTTCGCCGTATAACTCTCCGAGGTCAGTGCCTGGCTGCAGATCGTCCGGCAGCTCAGCAATGCCGCTGTACTCATCGCTAACCCTTAGTTCTTGCAACGAGCAGAGCATGCCAGGAGACTCTACCCCGCGAATTTTGGCTTTTTTAATGGCAAATTCTTCCCCTTTCTCTGTCAATAAAGTAGCCCCTTCTAAAGCCAAAGCGGTTTTAATGCCGGGACGGCAATTCTTAGCCCCGCAGACTAGCTCGTACTCCTGCTTGCCATCTGTCACTTTAGCTAATACAAGATTATCAGCATTAGGGTGTTTGGAAGTGGCGAGCACTTCACCGACCACTACATTTTTAAAAGTGACCGGAATGGATTCGATGGCCTCAACTTCAAGACCTAGCATGGTCAGCTGATTAGCTAATTCCTGAGAGGTAAGGTTAATCGGAAGATATTCTTTTAACCAGGATAAAGGTACTTTCATAATATTCTTTTTCTGTGGTTGGAGAGTGTATTAGACTTCTTGAAGAAAAACAACTATAGAAGGGTGTTCTTTTTGTTACAACCCTAGTTTCTTAAAAATAGGCTTCTTGCTATCCTTTTTGCATATTCATAAATACATCTAACCAAGAGGTCTCCCATGACAGTAGAACGCACACTTTCCATCATTAAACCTGACGCTGTCCGCAAAAATCACATCGGCGAAATTATCGCCCGTTTTGAAAAATCCGGACTAAAAGTTATTGCTGCTAAAATGAAACAGCTCAGCAAAGAAGAAGCAGAAGGATTCTATGCTGTGCACCGCGAGCGTCCTTTCTTTAAAGACCTAGTGGCATTTATGATTTCCGGCCCCGTATTGGTCATGATCCTGGAAGGACCAAACGCGATTGCTAAAAACCGCGAAATCATGGGCGCTACCGATCCTAAAAAAGCGGAAAAAGGCACTATCCGCGCTGACTTTGCCCACTCTATTGATGAAAATGCAGTCCATGGTTCTGATGCAGCAGATACAGCTAAAATCGAAACAGCTTATTTCTTTTCCGATAAAGAAGTGTGCGCACGCGCCTAACTTAATTAAGGAGTTACTATGCATAAGCTCTGTTTATTGATCCTTAGCGCCTTTCTTCTTGGCTCTGCAGCCTTATCGGCTCATCCTAACCATACTGAAGAAACGCTATCGATTATAAAGCCTAATGCCGTGCAAGAGCAGCATATTGGCGATATCATCAGCCGTTTTGAACACAATGGCCTTCAAGTTGCAGCCATTAAAATGCTGACGCTTACACCTGAGCAAGCTGGAGAGTTCTATAAAGAACATAAAGACCGCCCTTTTTATAAAGATCTGGTGAGCTTTATGACTTCCGGCCCTGTAGTTGTACTCGTGTTGCGCGGCGATAATGCCGTAGCTAAGAACCGAGAGATCATGGGGGCAACAGATCCGAAAAAGGCCGCTGAAGGCACAATACGAGCAGATTTTGCCTCTTCAGTTACAGCCAATGCTGTGCATGGTTCTGACAGCGCAACCTCCGCCGCAAGAGAAATTCAATTTTTCTTCAAACCCGACGAGATCCAATAACTCTCAAAGTTGCTTGCTACATCTGTAGCAAGCAACTGCATGAAACTAAGTTCCACGATTTTCGACATTGTGTAATACATTGCGAAAAACGGTAACGAAATTCATTTACTCTTTAATTCAAGCCGCGAAGCGGCGATAGCATGTAGCCCCAGGCGTAAGCCCAATGTCATCAACTTAAGAAAATTGATTTGGAGTGCGGTGACTTGTCAAACACTTCTGAATAGGGATTCAACAGGACTCTTTTATGTTCGACAAGTCGAACATGAAGAAAGCTGCGACGAGTCGCAGCACTCCAAATGTGTAAGAACATATTCCAAAAATTACACTCGAAAATACTGTTACAAAACCTTAACAGCGACAGAACTTACAGGCTGAATTCTGAGCCGAGGTAGATTCTACGGGCTTCGGGGTCGTTGAGGAGAGTGTTTACACAGCCGGATAGCAGCACTCTGCCTTCAGAGACGATGTAGCTGCGATCGACAATAGTAAAAATTTCACGGGCGTTGTGGTCGGTAATCAAAATACTGATATTTTTATTAGCTAAGATCCGAATGAGCTCCTTAAGCTCATGCACAGAGATCGGGTCGATATTGGCAAAGGGCTCATCCAGCAGCAAAAACGAGGGGCTGGTAATCAAAGCACGGGTAATCTCCAGGCGGCGCCGCTCTCCGCCAGAAAGAGCTCCAGCTTTCTTCTTGGCTAGGCGGGTCAGATGCAACTCCTCCAACAGCTCTTCTAATCTCTTTTTGCGCTCTACTTTACTGCTGACTAGCCCTTCTAAGATGCAGAGGATGTTTTCTTCAACCGTAAGGCTGCGGAACACGGAGGGTTCCTGCGCCAAATACCCCATACCCATTAAAGCGCGTTTGTGAATAGGTTTATTAGTGACATCAACACCATTAAAGAGCACTTTGCCGCCGTCAGGCTGTATCAGCCCCACGGCCATATAAAAGGCTGTGGTTTTGCCGGCTCCATTAGGCCCTAAGAGGCCTACGACCTCTCCTTTTTTTACATTAAATGATAAGCCATTGACAACCGTCTTTCCGGAGTAGCTCTTTACCAGGTCAATTACTTCAAAACACAACTCGCTTTCACTCATTTAGACTGCCCCTCAATTTGGCTGATAAAGCGCTTTAACTCAGTTTTCTCCCCTTCCCCAAATGAAAAACGCACTTTGCCTACTCCCTCAACAGCATCTTTATTCGTCTCGCGATCCCTGTATACATTCAGGGCATTTGCACTAATTTTTAGGTTGTTAAGGCGGTCAAAAAAAACCACTTTTCGCTTAGGATAAGCTGCAAGGGTAATTAATTTATTCTGCGGAAAATACAGGGCTTTGTCTGTCAAAATAAATTGATCCAGGATTCCCTCTGTTGCGGCTCCAGTTGCAAAACCGTTATACATTTTAACTTGCCCTTCAAGCTCCACGACTTCAATGGCTTTTTCCCCTTTTTGCAGTTGGATGCGCACCCGGTCCGCATAAATCTTGCCCAAGGCATCTTGAAAAAGCGCTTGTTCAGCCCCATGCTTGTTTATGAGAATCTCAGCAGACTGTAAATCGGCCGCCGTTCTCCCTTTATTTTTAAAGGTATGCGGCTGCCCTTTTTCATCCACGTGAATTAAAGTTGTATCCCCTGAAGCAATAGCCTGCGCAACCACCCCTTCTTTAAACTGTATAGTTAAGGTGTCATCTACTTCCAAATACCCTAAAGTTGGGTGATGGACACGGATATCGCCTAGTAAATGCAAAGTCGTTGAAACAGCTTCCCAAATACCTTCGTTAGCTTGGTAGTTTAACAAGCCGCCCTCCGGTAATTTTACTTGCCCGGAAGGTTGTCTAATGTGCATTTTTTTGTCAGCTGCCGATAAGGCTACTTGTGCAGCCTGCACTTTGCCCTGCTTATTAGTTAAGCAGCATGGCTTGCTTATGGAATAGAGCGTTAAAGAGTCAGGAGCGATGTAGGTTAGTTTTTCACCTTCACTTTCAACATCCCCGTAATGTATATGCACATTTTCTAAGGCCTCTAAACTTTGGAGCTCTTGGTTCTGTATTTCCGGCATCAGCTGCACATGGATTTGCTGAGCTTGCAAATGCAAGGGGGATTCCCCTTTTTTAAAAAGTTGCGCT
This sequence comes from Verrucomicrobiota bacterium, assembly GCA_023428915.1. GTDB lineage: Bacteria > Chlamydiota > Chlamydiia > Chlamydiales > JAEYWL01 > JAEYWL01. The sequence goes on along the minus strand of JAEYWL010000111.1, from coordinate 52,464 downwards.
GGCCGGGCCCCTCCTTGAAACACTCCCTTTTGGGAAATGCAATCATATTCACCTTGTTCGCAATTCAAAGCTATTCCATCAGAGGTGCGAATCCTTACATTGCCATTTAATTTTAGCTGCTCCAAGGTGTTATGGCTGCCTAGCCTGGCTGTTGCCGCATCAGACTGGGTAATGACTTTGGGGGACTCAAAATACACATTGCCGTAAGCATGCCATTTATCATTAAGTAAAGTGAGATCCTGCGCACGCAGTGTTTGTGTCCCATCATTACCAACAAAGCTCTTGGCATGCAAATAGGGTTTTTGCTGCAAGCAGCAAAGGAGCTGCTCTGCCTCTCCTTGCCACTTTCTGCCAGATGTTTCTCTGGTAAAATGAACTGCTTCGGCCGACAGCTTATTCTCATTGTAGTAGTAGGTGCCTATTTCAGCAGTTAAGTTATTAGACTCCTCGGCACTAGTCAACTGCCCCTGCAGTTGCGCCATTTCTTCCACCATTTGCATCTTGCGGCCGTCGCATTGCCAATGAATGTTAGAGTCTGCACAAACGACCTTGGCATGTTCCTGCTGGCCATTCTTGGTAAAATAGAGATCCTTTTGCACCTGTTTTCTAACTTGATGAGAGGCCTGCTTTTTATCCTGGTCCAATTCGCTGTATGCCAATTGCCTTAGTTGTTGATAGGCAATTATATCTGCCGGCGTGATATGGGTAAGCCTCCAACCTAAATATCCGATTAGCGCCGCAAACAGAATTGGAACAAAACTTCTGGAAATACGCACTAGCTGTTACTCATTTACGATGTCATACAGCTTAACAAAAATAGGGAGCAATACCTTTAATTCTTCAAAACTAATCTGCGTAGTGCTGTCGCTTTTGGCTAATCTTGGAGTATCGTGCGCTTCTAAATACAGAGCATTTACCCCTGCCGCCAAAGCGGCTTTAGCTAGCACTGGCACATAGCAACTTTCTCCCCCTGAGGTTGTCCCCTGCCCGCCTGGCAGCTGTACAGAGTGTGTAGCATCAAAGCACACAGGATAGCCAAATTTTTGCATAATGGGGATGCAGCGCATATCACTGACCAGGTTGTTGTAACCAAACGAAGTGCCCCGGTCAATTAACAGGATATTGTGGTTACCTTGGGCTTCAATTTTATCAACGACATTTTTCATATCCCAGGGGGCCATAAACTGTCCTTTTTTAACCTGAATGGTAGCTTTGGTTTTTGCGGCAGCCGTAATTAAGTCGGTTTGGCGGCACAAAAAGGCAGGGATTTGGATGGCTTCACACACTTCGCCGGCAGCAGTAGCTTCTTCCGTAGAATGTACATCAGTCACAACAGGAAGTCCCAATTCATTTTGCACTCTTTGCAGGATGCGGAGTCCTTCTTCTAAACCAGGCCCTCTAAACGAATGGTGCGCGCTTCTATTAGCTTTATCGTAGCTGGATTTGAAGATAAAGTTAACTGGATATGGCTGTAAAATTTCTTTTATGGCTTCAGCGGAGCGCAAGCAATGCCCTTCGCTTTCGATGACACAGGGGCCGCAAATGATGGTTAAAGGTTGGCCCTTGCCAATTTGAAAGTCTTTAACAGATACATGTTTCATAATTGCTCTCCGTGATAGGAATTACGATTTCATTATGTAGATTTGTAAACTCTTCGAGTAGAGGTGCGAGGTTGATTAACTCGCCCTGCATGGCAATGCTTTCCGTTAAATCAAAAAGCGGCTGCAGTACAAACAGACGCTCTTGCCAACGTGGATGAGGAATAACAACGGTATCCACTACTCCCTGAAATTTTCCGTAGAAGAGAATGTCGATGTCGATAATACGCGAGGACTGTTTCGGCTTTTCCGCTTTGCCATATTTTTGCTCGATAGCTTGCAGCTGCGATATAAGATTGCCAAGTGCGGTATTCGTTTCTATTAAGCAAGCGGCATTGACGAAGGGCTGCTCGGCATCCACTACTTCAACTGGAGTAGTGCAGTACAGGCGGGACAGTATGGTTCGCGAAGTCCCTGTTAAGGCTGCAATATCTTTGACTACAGCACGAATGACAGCCTCTGTATCTCCAATATTACCGCCTAAACCAAGATATACCTGTTCTGCCATTTCCACTCACTATTAGGAGAATAGCATACCCTGCTATGGCCATGAATTCAACAGAATTCGATTTTCTTACGAATTTCAGGAAAGTCCATTTTTCGCTTGTAAATTTGCAACAGGATAGCTAATATAGCCCTTTTCCTAATGGACTGATAGCTCAGTGGATAGAGCACCCGCCTTCTAAGCGGGTGGTCGTAGGTTCGAATCCTACTCAGTCCGTTTTCATTCCGTTTTCATTTAAACCCAACTTGCTACCTTCTAAGAGTCAGATTCGAGTCCTTTTCCTCTAAGAGCTCGCACGAAGCCTTGAAAATCAGTGGGTCATATTAATAATATGGCCCACTGATTTTTGCGAGCTCTTAGAGAGAAAAAACTTTCGAATATAACTTATTATAAGGTAGCAAGTCGGGTTTTAAGACTCCCAATCAAAACACTTGACTCCCTTTAAAAGAAGATCTCGCTAATTGAGAATTTTTTAGAAACAAGCTGGACCGTGAATGCAGGCCCAGCTCAGAATTCGATATGCGGATGTTATTCTTCAACAACGTGTCCGCCGCCCTCTTCGATGATTTCCAGGTTAACGCGAATACCATTGCGGCTTGCCACAGACATCAATAAGGTGCGGATTGCATTGATAGTCTTACCCTTTTTCCCTATGATCTTGCCGATATCAGATTTTTCAACAGATAATTCAATGATCAATGTTTGCGTTCCGCCTATTTCGTTAATTTTTACTTTATCAGGATGATCAACCAAATTTTTTACAATATACGCTACAAATTCCTTCATATTCGACCTTCTTAGATGTGGAAATTTCGATTTTTGCTTAGCTTTATTAGGAAATGCCCTGGCATATGACCTGCTCCCCTGTAATTTCGTAGGGTAGCCGATGCTTTAATAATGCTCAAGAAATAAACATCTGTTTAAAATCATTTTTTACTATCAATTACCAAGGTAACAGGTCCATCATTTATAAGGGAAACTGACATCTTTGCCCCAAAAATGCCTGTCTCCACAACTGCAATCTGCTGACGCAGCTCTTTAACAAATTTTTCATATAGGGGAATGGCTTGCTCAGGGGGGGCTGCCGCAAAAAAATCCGGACGCCGCCCCTCGGCGCAATTTCCATAAAGAGTGAATTGGCTAATGACCAGTATTTGTCCTCTTACTTCAAGAAGCGATTTATTCATTTTGCCTTGTTCATCAGCAAAAATGCGTAAATGCACTAATTTATTAACCAGCCACACAGTATGAGCTGGTTGATCTTCTTTATGGATGCCGAGCAGTATGAGCAACCCATGGGAAATTTGTCCGCAAATTTTTTGCTCAACTGCAACGCTGGCTTGTGCGACTCTTTGAATAACCGCTCGCATACACTCGCTAAAAATTTAAATTATTGGAAATACAGAGGCGCCGAAAATCTTCAGGCAAAGGGGCGGAAAATTCCAATTCCTCCCCGGTTGCCGGGTGGCGGAACTGCAATTTTTCAGCATGGAGCATTTGCCGGAATGCTTTGTATTTGCGGTTTGCCGCAGAACTGCCATAAAGATCATCACCCAGTATAGGAGCATTTAAATGCTTCAAGTGCACCCGAATTTGATGGGTTCTTCCTGTCTCCGGAAAGGCGCGCACTACGCTTAATTGGCCTGTTTTAGCCAAGGTAGTGTAGCGGGTTAAAGCCTGCCGCCCGCCCTCTTGTACGGCCATCATTTTACGTTCAGTACGATGCCTTCCAATAGGGGCTGAAAGAATTCCGGATCCAGGGTTGCCTAAACAGAGGGCTAAATATTCTTTTTTAATTTTTCTTTGCGCAAATAGTTCAATCAGGCGCTGTTGCGCAACCCTGTTTTTGGCCGCCAATAACAAGCCGCTTGTATCTTTATCTAAGCGGTGTACAATGCCCGGACGCACATCGCCCGCATTTAAGTCCTTCTGCCATTGCTTGCAGTAATACAATAGCGCATTTACAAACGTGCCATGCCAATTTCCGGCTGCAGGATGCACGACCATGCCTGCCGGCTTATTTACGAGTAAAATGTCGTTATCTTCATAAACTACTGACAAGGGAATATTTTCTGGGGAGACATCGAGTTCTTGGGTACAGGTGAAATTAACCTCTATTTCACTGCCTGCGCATAACTTATCCCGCTTTTTTAATGGTTTGCCGTCAGCTACAATTAAGCCTTCTTCCAACAGCAGTTGGAAATAAGAACGGGAATATTGACCTTTGTAGCGATTGGCTAAAACCTTATCTATGCGCTCGCGGGCTTCATCAGCTGTAATCTGGATAGTGAAATTGTCGTCAGGGATCATAGAGCTGCCGAAATAGGATTAATGAGGAATTGGGATAATTACCAAGGAGTCAATATCGAGATGATAATCAGGCATAAGCTTTTTAATAACGCTGACTATATGGGTGGCCATCAGCAAGACAGCGGCCGAATCGGCCATTTCACCGAGGCTTTTGCCAATATATTGCTTATCGGCAAATTCAAGTTTTTTTAAGTGCTCAGGATCAGCATTGATATAAATAGCCACAATTTTTGGATCGAGTTTCTCAAGAGCGGTTTCAAGAAGAGGATCGATTTGGATACCTAAAAAAAGTTCAGCCTGAGTGAGATCCATATTACCCTTTATCCCTAAGAATTTGTTTTATGCGCTTTTGATGCTTTCTGGATTCATTGCAGATATGCCAGGCATAGGATTCCATCATCGCTTTCCATACTGTCGGTGCTTGTTCTTTTAATTGATTTACATTGGCAAAAGAAGTGGCTGCTGAAACTTCTTCGTTTGTAGCAGCAGGACCTGTTTTACCGGTAACGTCTGTAGCGGGGGTGATTTCAGATTGATTGGAAACGGGAGGGGTTGCATCTGCCATAATAATACCTTAATAACAGTTCTCTTTTAATTATTATAACAAATACTGTAATTATTCTTCAAATGAGGACTGATATTCAATAATTTGGATTTTTTTCTTTATCATTTCATAAGAAAAACCTTTGCGCAATAAAGACGCTATCAGTTTGTCTCGAGCTTTTCGATCCTTAGGGTCATATTGCCTGGACTTTTTATGAATCCATTGCCCTAAGGCTACTTCTTGCTCCTCTTCGGATACCTCTTGCTGAAGCGCCTTTTCAGCTGCCTCGCGCGCAATTCCCTTGCCCAGCAAATAAAACAAGATGGCCTTGACTCCTTTGTTCCTGCTTTTCTGCTGCCTAATTTGCGATTTAAGCCACTCTTCGTCGTTTAAATAGCCAAATTGTGTAAATTGCGCAATGACCAGTTCAACCACCTCTTCAGGAAATTTGGCCAGCATTTTGGCACGCAACTCCTCAGAGCGGTAACTTTTCATAGCGAGGCGCCTGGCCGCCCATTGCTTAGCAGCTTGCAGTTCTTCCATAATACTATGGTTTCGCCCCTGAAAATAGGTCTAGTTGAGGATTTGACACTTCGCCTTTAGGAAGCTGCACCTTTTTAACTTCGCGGTTAGCCATCCGAATTCCTTTGGCCGACACTCCTTTCACTAATACCTGATCGAAATTAAACACCATTTCCGAACTTTTCTGCTTAGCTTTAGGGTAATAGAGCAATTGCAAGGACACGGAAGGCTGGCTGGTCAAATACTGCAACTCCATTCCCTCGTCAAAATAGCGGTAAGGCTTATCCAAAATAAACTGGCTGACCACAAAGCGTTTGGCGTAGCACAATTTAGTTTTAGGGTCGCGATAGGCAACTGAGAAAGTCGTTTTTTTATCGGCAATACCCACAAAAATGACCTTGTTTTCTTCATGATTGACATACTGCTTTTCGGGGATATTGATGACCGAGTAGGTCCCGTTTTGATACATGAGCAGTATCTTATCGTAATTGGTGCACTCAAAAGCCTGCTCGCTTGCAACCTTAGTGCCCACATAACCAGTTTTAGGGTCAAAACCCACCTTTAGGTTTTTAGTCGCGATGGCCCGCCTGTCGATCTCCTGGATCGCCTGAATTTCAGTTCTGCGAGGGTAGTCGGAACTAAATTTCTTCAAAAGATCCTTCAGGTAGTGCACCGTAAACCTGACGATATGCTTGAGATCTTTTTCAATCTGCTCCAGCGAATTGCGATAGGAGACCACTTCCTGTTTGTTTTTATCGAGGTCATAAAGGGAAATGCGCCTGATAGGAATATTGAGCAAACGTTCCCGGTCTTCTTCAGTGGGAATGCGCGAGATTTCGGCATGGAATGGTTCAAGGCTCGCGGCAATTGTTTCGTGGATTTTATCGTAAACGGCAACATTTTCTATTTTTTTATACAGCCTGTTTTCGATAAAAATCCTCTCTAAACTCTTTTCAAAGATCTTTTCCAGCAATTTGTCGCGTTCAATCTCAAGCTCTCGCTGTAAATAACTTTTTAGCTCGCCTACATGGTAATGCAAAAGTTGATCGACATCTGTTTCCCAAGGCAAATTATCTTTAATGACCACAATTTGGGAATGGAGGGTGACCTCGCAATCTGTATAAGCATACAAGGCGTCAATTAAGTCTTCAGCATATTGTCCGCGCGGCAGCTTAATCTCAATTTCCACTTTCTGGGCGGTGTAATCGCTGATCGCATCGATTTTTATTTTGCCCCGCTTAGCAGCTTCGTCAATGGAGCGGATCAAAGAGTCTGTAGTGGTGCCATGGCAGATTTGGGTGATGACGACAGTTTTAGGGTCCTTTACTTCAACTTTAGCGCGCAATTTTACTTTACCGCGTCCCTTATCGTACTGCGAGGCATCCATAATGCCGCCGGTAGGGAAGTCGGGAAGAATTTGGAATTCCCTTCCTTCTAATATGGCGATTTCGGCTTCAATCACCTCTACAAAATTATGCGGAAAGGTATGGGTCGACATACCTACTGCAATGCCATCAGCCCCTTGCAGCAATAATACAGGCAATTTAGCCGGCAAATACAGCGGCTCTTGATTGCGGCCATCATAGGAGGGCAGCAATGAAGTAAGGTCTGTATTGAACATTGTTTCCGTGGCTAAAGGTGAAAGCCGTGTCTCAATGTAACGGGCTGCCGCCGCCGGATCTCCAGTCAATAAGTTGCCAAAATTCCCTTGGGTATCCAGAAGGTACCCTTTATTGGCCATTGCCACCAAAGCATCGGTGATAGCGGCATCGCCATGCGGGTGAAAAGCCATGGTTTGGCCCGCCACATTGGCCACTTTATGCAATTTACCGTCATGCATGCGCCAGAGGGTATGTAAAATGCGCCGCTGCACTGGCTTCAGGCCATCTTTTACATGGGGAATGGCCCGGTCTAAAATTACATAGGAGGCATACTTAATAAAGTGGTGCTGCATTAACTGCTTAATATCATCCATGCCAATTACTCCACAGTTGCGGTCGCGGAAGCTAATTCTTCCATCTCAGTTTCTTCATTCACTAGATTTTGCATGATAAATTGCTTGCGGTCAGGCGTGTTTTTGCCCATGTAAAATTCCAACGTTGAGCGAATATCCGAGAAAGCATTAATCCGCACTTCCGTCAGCTTTATATTTTCATTAATAAACTGCTTAAACTCATGGGCAGAAATTTCTCCAAGCCCTTTGAAGCGGGTGATTTCTACCCCTTTTTTCAATTGCTTGACTGCCCGGTCCCGCTCCTCTTCATTATAGCAATAAATAGTCTTTTCCTTATTGCGGACCTTAAACAGGGGTGTCTCTAAAATATAGAGGTGGCCATTCAAAACCAGCCCTTCGAAATAGTTTAAGAAAAAAGTGATGAGCAAATTGCGGATATGCATGCCGTCCACGTCGGCATCGGTCGCCAAAATGACCTTATTATAGCGCAGGTTTTCAATATCGTCTTCGATGTTAAGGGCATTCATTAAATTGAACATCTCTTCATTTTTATAGAGCTGATCCAGTTTCATGCCATAAACGTTTAGCGGCTTGCCCCTTAAAGAAAATACGGCCTGCGTCATAGGGTTGCGCGACGCAACTATTGAAGCACTTGCAGAATCTCCCTCGGTCAAAAAAATCATTGTCTCTTCAGCATACTTTGACTGGTCATTGTAATGGTATTTGGAGTCGCGCAATTTAGGGATTTGAAAGGAGATTTTCTTTTGCTTCTCTTTAGCCTCTTTCTTTACTGCCGATAGCTCTTTGCGCAGTTTTTCGTTAAAGGCAATCCTCTCAATAATGCGGTTAGCAACCGGTTGATTTTTATAGAGCAAGTCTATGACGGCATCTTTGACTTCTTGTACTATCGGCCCCCGAATGTCGCTATTGCCCAATTTATTTTTAGTCTGCGATTCAAAAATCGGATCTTTGACCTTTATCAAAACAGTGCCTAGCATGCCCTCGCGAACATCTACACCTTGGAAATTTTTCTTGGCATATTCATTGACGCCTTTTAAAATCCCCTCACGGAAAGCAGAAAGATGGGTGCCCCCATCTGAAGTGTATTGTCCATTGACAAATGAAAAGTAGCTTTCGCCATAACTTTGCGTGTGCAGGAAGGCAAATTCTAACTGCTTTCCGCGATAGTGCAGCGGTTCATATAGCCGCTCATCAGTCACCTCGGCATTTAACAAATCCAGCAAGCCATTTTCTGAGAAAATCTTTTCGCCATTATACTCAAAAGTCAAACCTGTATTTAAATAGGCGTAGTTCCAGATCCTTTTTTTGATAAATGCATCTTCGAAGTGGTATTTTTTAAAGATTTCCTGATCGGGAACAAACTCGATGTAAGTGCCGCTCTTTTCATTTGAAGCCCCCTTAGTTTCGCTGATCAACTTCCCCCTCTGAAAAGCGGCTTCAACAAACTGCCCTTCCCGATAGCTGCGCACTAAAAAATGACTGGAAAGCGCATTGACTGCTTTGGTGCCGACACCGTTCAGTCCTACTGAAAACTGAAATACATCATCGTTGTATTTAGCACCCGTATTGATTTGGCTTACGCAATCGATCACTTTTCCCAGAGGAATCCCCCGGCCATAATCCCTTATCGTAGCAAGGCCGGAAGCAAAATCAACATTGACGGCAATACGGCTCCCATTTTTCATGATAAATTCATCGACGCTATTATCAATGACTTCCTTAAGCATTATGTAAATTCCGTCGTCAGGGTGGGTACCGTCTCCTAAACGTCCAATGTACATCCCGGAACGCAAGCGGATATGAGCCAGGGCATCTAATGTTTTGATCGTGGTTTCATCGTATTGTTTCGTCATAAATCTCTTCCAACTGTAAGTGAAAAAATCTGCAAGAAGTTTATTACATTAGCACTTATACAGCATCAAAATCTAGCAAAGAATCTCCCATTCGAGTATCAAAGAAAGCAATCGTGGTCTAAGAGAAAGAAATTTCACTAATACTAACTAGGTAGCTAATTAATGTTTTCTCTTAAGAATAAGACCGTTCTAATCACTGGCGGTACAGGCAGCTTTGGCAGGGCGGCAGCAAGAAAGCTGCTATTGGATCACTTGTGCGCCAAAGTCATTATCTTTAGCCGGGATGAATGGAAGCAATGGGAAATGCGCAATTCAGACCCTATCTTCGACCATCCCAACATTCGCTATTTTTTAGGAGATGTAAGGGACAGTCAACGCCTGGCACGAGCATTTAGAGGCGTGCAAGTGGTTATTCACGCCGCTGCCCTAAAACAAGTGCCGGCTGCTGAATACAATCCTTCAGAATTTATCAAAACTAATATCATCGGCGCAATGAACATTATAGAAAATGCGATTGAGCGGGAGGTAGAGCGCGTAATAGCCCTTTCAACTGACAAGTCCGTAAATCCTATTAATCTCTATGGGGCCACTAAGTTATGCTCTGACAAATTGTTCATAGCAGGAGACTCTTACGTTGGCGCAAAAGGCAAACCCCTTCTATCTGTTGTGCGCTATGGCAATGTACTAGGCAGCCGGGGCAGCTTGCTCCCCCACTGGAAAAAAATGATCCAGGAAGGCGCTTCGAGTTTACCTGTCACAGATGAACGCATGACCCGCTTTTGGATTACCCTGGATCAGGCTGTGGATTTTGTATTGCTTAAGCTGCATGAAATGGAAGGGCGGGAGATTTTCGTACCAAAAATTCCCAGTGTAAAAGTCATCGACATCGCCAAAGCAATGGCTCCCAAAATTCCTATTGAAATCACCGGCATTAGGGAAGGGGAAAAACTGCATGAACTTTTGGTTAGCAGTGATGAATCGCGTTATGCCCTTGAAAATCCTGACGGCTTTACCCTTTTACCACGCTACTCCGATCAAGAAATTTCCAAACACCTGCAAAACACCAAAAAGCTTGCTAAAAGAGTTGTCGACGGGTTTTCTTACGACTCCGATACAAATCCGGAATGGTTAGAAGGCTCTTCCCTTAAAAAATTGCTGCGGGAACTCGGTTACTAACTGGACGGTAATTACCCTATCGATTATATAGTTTCTTTTTTACAGGAGAGATAATGCGCATTGGGGTTCTGGGAATAAACCATAAGTTGGCAGATTTAAGATTGCGAGAGCTTTTAGCCAAAGCCTGCTCCAGGAGGTTCAGTCCCGGGCATTCCCTGCATGGTGAACACGCTTTCATTTTGCTTTCTACATGCAACCGCACAGAGATCTATTTTTCCTCTGAAGACTTAACTGCCACCCATAGCTACCTTCTTCAAATTCTCCGTCAGGAAGTGGATCAGGAGTTTGACCATAAACTTTATTCCTATTTCCTTCAGGACTGCTTCAACCACTTAGCCCGCGTCACGGCGGGTCTCGACAGCGCTATTGTGGGAGAAACAGAAATTCAAGGACAGGTCAAAAATGCTTATGATTCCGTCCTTCGATTTCAGACTCTGCCAGCCGACCTTCATTACTTGTTTCAAAAATGTCTGCGTATCGGCAAACAAGTTAGGGACAAGCTGCAAGTCAATCGCGGCATACCGGAACTAAAGGATGCAGTTTTTACAATCGGCACGCATTTTTTCAAGCGCTCCCCTGCAAATATCCTGTTCATAGGCGGATCGGAAATCAATTACAAGTTACTGCGCTCCTCCCGTTTGCATTCTTTAGGGGAGTTAACCCTTTGCAACCGCACGCCTATTGAAGCAAAAACTGTAGAGGGCGTGCATATACTTCCCTGGCACAAATTGCCTGAATGGGTAAACTACGACTGGATCATCCTCGGCACTAAAGCCCAGGAACACCTGATCAAGAAAAAAGATCTTCCTTTATCCTTTACCCCAAAATTGGTTGTCGACCTTTCCGTCCCACGAAATGTCGATCCCTCGCTTGGAAAAATAAAGGGCATAACCCTCCTAAACATCGACCAGATTAACCGCACCCTGCAATTCCGCCGCAAGCAGTTAGAAAACTATCTGCTGGAAGCTGAATCATTAATAGCCCATGCCACCGGCAAGCATTTCACGCTCTTTAACCAGCGCTCTGAAAAGAAAGGCCTGCTCCTCTGCGGACAAGGCATCGCCGCCAGCTAACAAACAAAGCCCCTTCATAAAGATGCCAAAAGGCAATTTTGGCAAGCAAATGTAATTACACAAGAAGTCTAGTGGTCTGCCGGAGAGAAGCCAGAAGATTACAGTCTGGCTCTGAGGCTCTTCTTAGGTAGAACTCTAGGCCGGTCATGATATCAAAAAAGTCTTTTTTGAGGGATTCACGCTCAAGATAGTTTTGACTCAGCTGCAGGCTTTTAAATGTATAGTATTGCCATTTGCGCTGCATCCAGGCTGCACTGCACACAACAGGATATATAACTGCGCGGCCAATAGTTTTAAAAATATAGGCAATGAAATGGCCTATGCGAAGCGCTTGTGTTAAGAATAACCCGTGCCGCCGGGCTTCCAGCTGATCGGCAATTTCGTCAGCAAGCGCAGGATCATCTTTTGGTTCAAACACAACATAGTTTATGCCGCGCAATCCAGCAAAAAGATGTCTGACAGCTTTGTAATAATCATTTCCTGCATGAAGGCCAAGGGCTGCCAGCGAGCCTTCAAGAACATTGGCTTTGCTGAGGCTTACAAATACACGGTTATTGGCAGTTAGATTGGTTTTAATTGCTGCGCCGCATTGGCTTTGCCGGACCATAAAACCATCCCCGGTCAGTGTGGCCCTCATTTCTTTAAGGTAAAGGGGGAACAATATTTGAATAATGGCGTGGCTTACTCCGGCACGTTCTTTTTTCTGATAGGCTTCGAAGGGCAGCTGTTTTAATTCTTTTTCAAGCTTGGCTATTTGCCTCGTGCGGACATTAAACAGTCCCTTCCAAACTTGTGCAGCGGCCATTATGGGGTTTTTAGAAAGCTTTGGGGATTTAACTATTAAAGATAAGGTATCGACCAGCAAACGCATATCTTTGGCCCAATCCTCAGCCTCGCAGCGCGACTCCATTAGCTTGCGGGTAATTAAGAAAGCAGTAGCCGGGATAAGGCGATTATCACAACTCATCATTATGCCGCTATCGGAATCCCAAAAATCTATCGTCTCAAAGGGATGCGAAAGATACTGCAATAGCGTCTTATAGCGCCAGACTGTACTCTCTTTCAGTTCTTCATTGATAGGGATGCTTCGCTCCCTTCCTCCAAAAAGCAGCACATCGCCTGGCTCATAGATATTTTCAACGATCCAGGCATTCAGCACGGTATGAACTTTGCTGTCAGTGTCGCTAGGCAGAAAGAATACAGTGCCTTTAGAACGGTCAAAAAGTTCTTCTGGATCGGCACTGGCCTTGGCAATTGTGTGGGTTTCGGCAAAATAATTGCCGTATCTATTCTCTGGATTGCAAACTACAGTCATTTTTCGGCTTCGTTAAAAATCGGCTTTTCCAGGAAATCTGGGGAACGGAATCACATCGCGTATATTTTCCATGCCGGTAGCAAACTGTATTAAACGCTCAAAACCTGCTCCAAAACCAGCATGAGGTACAGAACCATATTTGCGCAGTTCTAAATACCACCAGTAATCTTCTTTATGCAGATTGTTTTCTTCAAGCTTTGCTTCCAGCCTATCTAAACGTTCTTCCCTTTGGCTTCCGCCGATAATTTCGCCAATCTTGGGCACGAGCACATCCATAGCTGCCACAGTTTTGCCGTCTTGATTCTCACGCATATAGAAAGCTTTAATTTGCTTGGGATAATCCGTAATGATCACTGGTTTCGCGAAAAATTCTTCTGCTAAGTAACGCTCATGTTCAGATTGCAGATCCGATCCCCAGCTTACAGGAAATTCAAAAGGCTTATTGGCCTTCTCTAAAATCCGCACTGCATAAGTATAGCTGGCGCGTTCAAACGGAGTATTAACGACGTGCTCTAAACGCTCGATAATGCCATTGGAGACAAACTGTTCGAAAAATTTCATATCTTCTTCACAATTGTCCAACACATACTTTAAGACATATTTCAGATAAGCTTCGGCTGTATCCATATTGTCTGTAATGTCAGCAAAAGCCATTTCTGGTTCTATCATCCAAAACTCAGCCAAGTGGCGGGAAGTGTTGGAATTTTCCGCACGGAACGTCGGTCCAAAAGTATAAATATCAGATAGCGCGCAGGCATATATCTCGCCATTTAACTGACCTGACACTGTCAAGTAAGCCGGCTTGCCAAAGAAGTCCTGGCTATAGTCTATTTTACCTTCCGGAGTTTTGGGAAGAGCTGTTTGATCAAGCGTAGTCACCTGAAACATCTTTCCTGCTCCCTCGCAATCAGAGGCTGTGATAATAGGCGTGTGCAGATAAATGAAGCCCCTCTCTTGAAAAAACAGGTGGGTGGCAAAAGCTAAAGCATTTCTCACACGAGTGACCGCACCAATTGTGTTAGTGCGCGGACGCAAGTGGGCAATCGAACGCAGGAATTCAAAAGAGTGCCGCTTCTTTTGCAAAGGATAGGTCTCCGGATCGCAGGTGCCAATAAGTTCGAGTTGCACGGCGTGAATTTCTACATCCTGATTTTTACCGGGGCTTTCAACCAAAGTCCCGGTTGCCGCAACTGCAGCACCGGTAGTGAGTTTCGCCAGCATATCTGTGTAATTTGGTAAATCTGCATTTAAAACCACTTGGATATTGCTAAAAGTTGAACCGTCATTCACTTCTATGAAAGTAAATGTTTTCTGGGAGCGAACGGTTTTGACCCAGCCTTTAACAGTGACTTCGCTCCCTATCTTTTGACTTTCTTTTGCTGTCTGCTTAATTTGTTTAATTTTTGTGCGCATATTTTCTCCGTTTACTCTGCTAACTGCCGTAATAAAGCAATTTCCTCTTTCCACACAACCGGTCCTTCCGGGGTCTCTAAATACTTGGGCAAATTCCGCGTCCGGGGATCTTGCTGGAGTACCTTAAAACACTCTATGCCCATTACACCTTTACCTAATGAGGCATGCCGATCTACACGCGAAGCAAAGGATTTTAGCGAATCGTTCACATGAAAGGTATATAAATGTTTTAAACCGATAATCTTGTCAAATTGGTTCAAGGTATCGTTCCAGCCTTCTGCAGTGCGAATATCGTAACCTGCAGCAAAAGTGTGGCAAGTATCAATACACACGCCAATAGGAATCTTTTTTTCAACTCTATTAATAATATAAGCCAACTCTTCAAAGCGCCAGCCCACAGCGGATCCTTGACCTGCTGTATTTTCCAATAACAAACGGGTCGGCCCTTTATCGGCCAGATCTTCCAATAACAGCAAACTCTCAACTATCTTATCTAAACAAGCTTCTACGCTTTCCTTGAGCGCCGCTCCCGGGTGAAAATTAAGATAAGAAATTTCTAGCTGCTGGCAGCGGATCAATTCCTCGCGAAATGCGGTACGGCTCTTCTCTAAATTGGCCTCATCAGGAGCTCCCATATTAATGAGATAACTGTCATGGCTCATTATTTGCGTAATACCGGTTTCGATAAGCGCGCGATTCCATAATTCAACAGCTTCAGCAGTCAATGGCTTAGTCTGCCACCTTTTCTGATTGGCGGTAAATAATTGAATGGTAGTGGCTCCTATTGACTGTCCTTCATAGAGAGCATTATGCACTCCGCCGGCTGCCGAACAATGCGCACCAATTAGTAGTTTACCAGGTTTATCAAACATAGAACTCTCAGCTTTTAATTTGTCCAATGACTATAACCTGTTAGGGCTTACCGTGAAAAGAAAAAAACTTTGTCTTTCTTAAGATTGATTAGCAAATCCCAATACGCTATGTTGAACGAAATACATTAAATATAGGGGTCATTATGACGCAACAAGCAGTCTATTCAGATTATTTAGCTCGCATAAAGGAGCTGACTTCTACAGAACCTTCTAATGATCAGCCCTTAAAGCTGATAGAAGAGTTTTTAATTCTGCAAAGAGAAAATCCCTCTTATGAAAACTTTTTAAAAGGCGAGAAGGCTTTTTATGCAGGCCAATATGAACAAGCATTAAAATACTATCTGAAGGCCCATGAATTGCCCGACTTTCATTTTTTCTGCTACAGGGCTTCGGCATATGTCTCCCATAAAATGGGCAATACCCCTAAAGCGCTCTTTTTTGCCAAAAAAGCTTTAAGGCTGCAACCTGAAGACAATGCCACTCAGCAAATTTATAAAAGCCTGCTTACTCAAAACGGCGAGAAAACAGGTTCCAGTGATATTTATATGGAAAAAACCCAGCCGTCAGGATTTGACCGCCTGACTTCGCCATGGGAGCCAAATCAAGATCAATTCGATCCTCTAGCCAACATACCGCAAGCAGATGCAACTGCTGAATATGAAGCATGGCAAGATACTTGCTGCAACGAGCAAAAACCCTGCCAAGAAAACTCTATTTTTGAAACAAGCAATTCATGGAAAAAAGAAGAACACCCACACTCATCAGCAGCCCCTAAATATGACACACCCAAATATGATGCGCCAAACCGCGACCATTCCATCGAGGACCGCATTCAACGCTTTCAAAATAGCCAACGCGACTGGGTCATAGAATACCGCGAAAAAGCACGCAAGAACCGCGTCCTTCAAGAGGATTTTTTAGTCATACTCAATGGCTGGGATACTCCATCTTCTCTCTCTGACAGGTACTCCAGCTACGAAACAGCCCTGCCAAAACTCCTTGAATTTCAGCAATTGAAAAAGACCACAGGCGGTTTTTACCTCCGATGGGCCAATAAAGGGATTGCTGTAAACCCAGGTAAAGGGTTTTTAGAAAAATTACACAAGCAAAGCCTATCTCTTTACGACATAGATTATGTGATTGTGACCAAGGAAAACCCAGAGTGCTATACAGATTTGCAAGCTATTTACAGCCTAAATTATCAGTTGAATCAAGGCGAAGCCGATTTGCATATCATCAATTATTACCTAAACCAAAAAGCGCATCAAAATACCGCGCGCTTTTTGAAGCCTAATTTCAAACAGGAACGCAATACAATTCATTGCCTGGACCTTTTCCAAGACTCTCCAGATGTGGAAAAGACCTCAATAAATGAAGATATAAATCTTTATTATTTCCCTGCCTGGTCAAAAGGGCTGAAAGAAACAGGCAAATCAGATCCCTATTCTGCTTCTTATGGCATTTGCTTCGAACTAAAGACTCAAAAAGCAGGCAGGCATAATCAAGAGGCCATTCGCATTGGCTACGTTTCCGGTGCGCCCTGGTCCCCTTTACTTGCTTCAAGACTTGGCAAGTGCGATCTTCTCCTCGCCGGTATTGAACAAACGGCTTCCCAGGACTGGTCCAAGCAGCAATATAATGCAGATACTTTAGGCTATTACGGCTCCTATACTTTGCTTGAGGAAATTACTCCTAAGTTTCTCGTTTGCATGGAATTCAATGGCAACGAAGGCGACAACAGGGTGGAGATTATCCGTAAAATGCGCCGGGAATACGCCCAAAATTCGGCAAAACAAGGGTACAACTCTGTAATTCTTCCCGGAGATACAGGCTTATACATTAATCTTGATAATTTCAAAGTGCGCTGCTCCTTCAGCAATACCTATATAGAGCCGCAAAATGTGCGCATCGTCAAAATGCGCGATGCCTTTAGCTGCCTGCAGTATGTTTCTCCCAACTGCCTGATCTAAAAGCATAGTTTATCCCAATAAAAGAGACCTTAACGGCGCCAGGGGCATTAGGAACTTAAGAGACTAAATCACAGTTACTTAAGTCTCTAATACCCCTGGCGCAGTTAAGGTCTCTTTCTATTGGGATAAATAATCACTACAATCAAATAAACTCAAATGACTCACGCACTAAAAAGTCTTTTTTTTTCATCGCACGTTATTTTGAGTCTCAAGGATTTAGAATTCAGCTTCGCAATTTTCACGAGTTTTTTGTTGCAGGCTAAGGCTTCACATGTTAGATTCATCGTTCGAAAAGCCCCCAGAGTACATTGTGGAAAGGTTGTTCACAACTTTATCTTTATATTTTTACCTGGCCCATAACTTAAAACCAAAGGATCTCTTCTATGCTAGCAATTGATACACGGGAAGCATGGGAACAATTCTTGCTATTTGTAAAAGCCCGTTGTTCTGCAACCGCGTTTGAAAATTGGTTTGCCCACATTCAGGTATTGGAGGCAAACGATGAAGAAATCACTCTGGAAATCCCCAATATTTTTGTTCAGGACTACTTGCTTGCTAATTACAAAAAAGAATTAGCGAATTTTCTGCCGGTTGCAATGGATGGGGAACCCGCTATCCGTTTTGAAATTGCCAAACAAGCCAAAAAAACCGCCTTCGAAACGCCAAAGCCTATTTTAGCCGATGTAGAAGAAGACAACCCTGAATGCAAATTAAATAATAACTACCGCTTTGAAACTTTTATTGAAGGCGGCAGCAACCAGTTTGTTAAATCTGCAGCCATCGGCGTGGCCCGTCTGCCTGGAAAATCCTATAATCCTTTATTTATTCATGGCGGTGTCGGCCTCGGTAAAACCCACCTTCTGCACAGCATTGGCCATTACGTCCGGGAAAACCATAAAAAACTGCGCATTCAATGCATCACTACTGAAAGCTTCATTAACGACCTGGTCGACAATCTGCGCAAAAAATCTGTCGATCGGATGAAGCGCTTTTACCGTTCCGATATCGACGTCCTCCTCGTCGACGATATCCAATTCCTGCAAAACCGGCTAAACTTTGAAGAAGAATTCTGCAACACGTTTGAGACTCTTATCAATCAAGGCAAACAGATCGTCATCACAAGCGATAAACCCCCTTCCCAACTAAAACTATCCGAACGGATGATCGCCCGCATGGAGTGGGGGTTAGTGGCCCACATGGGAATGCCCGAATTAGAAACGCGTGTTGCCATCCTGCAGCATAAAGCTGAGCTGAAAGGCCTGCATATTCCGCAAAATGTCGCTTTTTTTATTGCTGAACACATTCAAAATAATGTGAGACAATTGGAAGGCGCTATCAATCGCTTAAGCGCACATTGCCGGATGCTAAACTTAGATATTACCGAGGAGTTGGCCAGCAGGTTGTTGAGAGAAATGCTGCAGCACACGCCGCGCCATAAGATTACAGTCGAACATATCTTAAAAAGCGTCGCCGCTACTTTCCAAATTCGCATCACGGATCTTAAAGGCACAGGCCGCACCAAAGAAGTGGCGCTCGCCAGGCAAGTGGCTATGTACTTGGCCAAAGAACTCGTAAAAGACTCCTTAACCACTATCGGAGCTTTTTTCGGCAAAACCCATTCCACCATTTTGCATGCCTGCAAAAATATCGAGTTAAAGCTATCTTCCGATGACCTCT
Organism: Verrucomicrobiota bacterium; assembly: GCA_023428915.1. GTDB lineage: Bacteria > Chlamydiota > Chlamydiia > Chlamydiales > JAEYWL01 > JAEYWL01. Next base: position 33,661 of record JAEYWL010000111.1, on the reverse strand, counting down.
TCAGGCGGCAAGTGGACATGGTGCGCCGCAACATAGAAGCGTAAGGCATGATAAGAATAGGCATTGTCTGCTACCCCACTCTTGGCGGAAGCGGCGTTGTGGCGACAGAATTAGGCCATGAGCTTGCCGAACGCGGGTATGAAGTGCATTTTATTGCCTATGAAGTGCCTTTTAGGCTTCAGATCGAAAGAAGCAATATCTTCTTTCACGAAGTGGGCATTAATCAGTATGATCTCTTTGAATATCCGGACTATGCCCTGACTTTGGCCGTTAAAATTGCCCAAGTTGCCAAAGAGCATTCCCTTGATATCCTCCACGTACATTATGCCATCCCCCATGCAGCCAGTGCTTATCTTGCTAAGCAGCTGCTGGCCGCGCACTGCCCTCAAGTTGTAACCACTCTGCATGGCACCGATATTACCCTTGTGGGTAAAGATCCTGGCTATAGTGATATTGTTAAATTTAGCATGGAACATAGCGATGCCCTCACCGCAGTTTCGCAAAGCTTAAAACAAGAAACCCTCAACCACTTTCATTTGCAAAAAGCCATTACGGTAATCCCCAATTTCTTTAAACCCAAAAAAGATTTAGCTGGTAAAAAGCCATTTCACTGCCGTTTTGCTAATCCCGGAGAAAAATTGCTGGTGCATTCCTCGAATTTTCGTTTTGTCAAACGAGTTCCGGATGTCATCAAAGTTTTTGCAAAAGTGCATAAAGCTATTCCAAGCAAACTCTTACTGCTTGGGCATGGCAAAGGCTTGCAAGAAATCATTACTCTTGTACACGACCTGGGCTTAGAAAAAGAGGTAGTTTTCTTAGGAAAAATACGGGAAATCGACAGCTATATCGCTAGCGGCGATCTTTTTCTGCTTCCCAGCGAACAGGAAAGCTTTGGCTTATCGGCCCTGGAAGCCATGGCTTACGGCGTACCCGTCATCGCTACGCACACTGGCGGTTTGCCGGAAGTTGTAGAAGATGGCGTTTCCGGCTATCTCTCCCCGGTAGGCGATGTTGCTGCCATGGCGGATAAAGCCATCGAACTCCTCGCTTCCCCGGCCCGTTATGCTTCCATGAGCGCAGCTGCCCAAAATATAGCTCAAAGCAAGTTCTGCGCAGATGTCGTCGTGCCTCAGTACGAACAATTCTACAAACATTGTCTGTAATCATCCCATTCAGTACTATCGCATTTAGCAATCTAATCTTTAGGAAATATCATAATAATAATTGGAGAAAATGCATGGAAACAGGCAACGATTCACAAAAAAGTGTCTCGCGTTGGCAACAGGCAGGCAGCTTCTGGCACAACACTACTGCAAAAACGCTTGGCATAGGTAAAACTATTGTAGATATCACTTTTAGAACCATCACACAAAACCCTTTAGTCATTCGGGTAGCCCAAATTCCATTTGTGCAAACTGTCTACCAAAAATGTGAAAGAACTGTTGCTCCTATTGTTTTGCGCGCCGTGCCTGTAATTGTCGGCAGCTGTAAGCACATCGTTGCGCAAACCTGCAACCGCACTAATGACTTTACCTTAAAGTTTGCCCGGACACTGTTGCCAGACTATCTATCTGAAGAGCAAGCGCAGCAGTTTTTTTCATCCTTTACTGAAGAGGAACAGCTCAACCTCTTGCGCGAACTCGATGCACCTTTCATTAGCTATTATTGCCGCAGCAAAGTAGGAATGCCTTTAGAAGTCCAACCTGAATTTGCTAAACGATTCCTGCAATTGCTCTATAAAGTGGCGCAGCGTCAATTAGAAAGTCAGGGGCTTAGTGCAGCCCAGCGCGGGATGTGGCAGCTTATTGCAATTATTCATTCTGAAGAAAAACTCCTGGAGCAATTAACTCCCGCCATTTGCCCCCTTTTAGGAGAACTGATTGTACTCTATAAAGAATATGTGGCAGCCCAGAAAAGGGAAAATGGCTTTTCTTTTGAAATACCCCATCCCACAATAGGACAGATCCAAGCCGCGCAGCAAAGCGCCAAACTTCTTTCCAAATATCTCCCTGAATTAATGCCCCTGGTATTTAATTGGGCTAAAGAGCGCTTCCCCGCTCTAACCTTCATCGATAAAGTAAATGAAAGCGCCAGAGAATGCAAAGAGCCAACCGATCCTTTATTATGGCCAAACCACTTTTCTTTGATCATTGCCAAAGCCATTCAAAAAGATTCTGAAGCCTTCACAGCATTTGCCGATGCCTTGTTTAACTATTTAAATGAGCAAGGTATTACCAAGCTGCCTGACGTTCTTTATGCTTTTTTAGTAGAGTTGATCCTCTATCAAAAATACCCCGAATCAGCAGCGCAGTCTGCCGCTCTTTTAGGAAGCATTGAAGCGAACTGGATTGAGGAAAAAGACGTTGAATTTGCTGTTCTCCAAAAAGCTACTTTATCACTTCTTGAAAAGTTTGTTTTGCAAAAGCTTCCTTTGGATATTTTACGCGATAACGCTGCAACAAGTGACACTATAATCGTATTGAAACAGGCCATGCAAGAAGCTTCGGAAAGTATACCCAAAAAATACAATCTCTTTTTTAATATCCTGTTCACATATTTAATAAATTCCTATAAGTCTACCTATAGGTTTGATTTTAAATTTAAGTTAAAACATATTCCTCGAGTATGGGAAAGCACTTACAAAGCAGATGTAGAAAGACAAAGAGAGTTTGTGTCAGAACAGGCGGAAATAATTCCTATGACTGTAACACAAATAGAACTTATGACCGTTTACACGGTTTGCACATTTTTAAGCACCGTCATCCAAAAGAGTGTATCTTCGCAAAACTCCAAAGAAGAAGAACAGGATTATGCAGAACCTTCTATCAATGATGCCATTGCTCTTCTTGAAAACAAGCAAAATCAAGTAGAAGAAGAGGTGCATCTGCTTGATAAAAGCATCGATTTCCTTGAAGCCTGTTTAGCAGGATCTGAAAAATCTTCAGATACGCTAGTCAAAAATAGCTGCAAATTTCTTAAAGAATTTACGCACACCCCCGATATTCTCCCAAGCCTGAAGCTACTTTTTGAAGGCATAGCGATAAGGGCATTAAATTCTAAACACCGTTTTACTGAAATGCAGATTAAGCAATTCACAGACACTTTTTTACAAGTTAGAAAAAAATTAGAGATTACAGCTGAAAGCTATACAGAGGAGCAGTATCACGAGTTTGTCAACATTTTCTGCAACAACTTTCCCTTAGGGGAATTAATTAAAGTTCTAAGAAACCAAGAAACTGCTATTACAGATCCAAAACACCAACAGTTTCTTGTTTTCTTAAGCACTACTTTCAAAGAATTTAAAAACAAGCTATCCGCCGCTGAAGCATTGTAAAATATCGCAGCTGCCTGTAATTAAAACCCGGCTTGCTACCTTCTAAGAGTCAGATTCGAGCTCTTAGAAAGAAAAAACTTTCGAATATGACTTATTATAAGGTAGCAAGCCGGGTTTAAACTCCGCGAAAACCTTAAGGTTAAGGTCTGTATGGGTCGGGCCGCAAGGCCCGGCACAAAATCATATAAACAAATCGAGACCAAAGGCTGACAAAATAAACTGGGATTTTGGCAGCAATCCGTCTTCGGTCATCTTTGCATAATCTAAATAATCGCTCTTTACAATCCGCTTCGTGGATTAAATCCGGCTTGTTACCTGCATGTAAGCGGCAAGCTGGGCTTTAAGAATTCATAATATTAATATAAATAGGAGTATAGAATGGAACGTTCACATGGAGTAGGAACAACTTTTTGGCAGCATTTAAGCCAAGCGGCGCACGGAGCGCAGCAGGGTGCATTACGCCTAGGTACAAGTGTAGTTAACCTGCAGCAATATATTCCCGCTATCCCTTTATTAGGCACAATTAAAAATGCGGCCCAGTCTTTGCGCCCGGCGCAAGGGACCGCAGCTTCGAGCTTTATTCAAACGATTATGCTCCCGGTGGAGAAGCTCGCAACCGGCGCTGTTCAGACCTGTGTATATACTAAAAATATGGCTCTTAAGCTGACTTTTAAATCTGTATTATATTTTTTCCCAAATCGATTCCATCACTATGTGACAGATCTTCATGATTTTATTGCGCAGAATCCTGCATTAAGCAAGCTATTCGCTGAAATTTCTCCAAAGCTGGTGGAAAATTATGGCCGCTACCGTTTAGGTTTGCCCATTGATATGCCGCCGGAAACAGCAAGCAAATTTTTGGAGATTTTACAATCATATGCCCGGCATATTGCTGCAAAATGCAAAAAACCAGAGGATAAAGAGAAATATCAACTCATAGCCGACCTACTCTCCAGCGACAGCCTCAGGGAGGAATTGAGCAAGATAGCCGCGCCGCTGCTCCAGCTTGTTTGCGATTTTCAAACTGACAAACCGTTGAAAATTTCTCCCGTAATTATGCAGCATATACTGCAAGCAGGAATAATTGCTTGCCAGCATGCTCAGGATATTGAAACAATTAAGCCCGGAACTAAAAATTGGCTTAAATTATGCGCTAAGGTTCTTGAAAATGAAGGCACTATGCAACAGCTAACCATAGAACTTGCCGCCCTAACTGAATGTGCCCTTCCGATAATCAGAGAGGGCGTTCAAGCCGCATCTCTTGAAAGTAAGATTTTTGGACAGGGACTTCCTTGCTCATTAGCCACACTTTTAACCTATGAGAAACTTTCTAAGGCGCTATGGCCGCACATACCGAGAATTTTTGACATAAACCTTGACATACTTGAGCGTATGCTGGGCTCTCTGGCATACGTACAAGCTCTTAGAGATGATTTTAAGAACAACTCCTGGCCGCAAGAACCTCAAAATCTCTTTTTATTCCAAACTTGGCTGGATCTGTTTGCTCGTTATGCCCCTGCTTATCAACAAGTCATGGTCAATAGCAAAGAAAATTATTTTCAATTTTGCGAGGCTCTTGAAAATTACTTAGATGAAGCGGAAGTAAATCTCTCCCAAGATGTCATTATGCGAGCTTGGAAAGAAGAGGTAAAAAAACTGCGCCAAGATCCACAGAGAGCAGAGAAGCTTCTTACCTCATTCCAGCATTTTACAGCATTCAGGCAAAATGGCGCACTCCCTCCAGTCGGAAGTATTCCCGCTTTGCTAAGTGCTATCTTTAGTGAGATGCATGACTTTTTTATGCAGGAAGCTGAAGCCGCACAGGCAGGCGCTGTGACAAATCTTGGAGCAGATAGCAATAATTGGTTAGCTAAAAGTGCCTTTGGCTTTCAACAAGCTTTTAGTGAAAGCAGTCCTGAATGGGAAGCATACCTAGAACAACAAATTGCCCCCTTTTTCCTTGCAGCTAATTATCAGCCGTTTGACTCAAAATATTCACTAAGTGAATTAGCCGCCATTTCCAAACTATCATTTACTGAGATATGGAATAAAAAAGGAGATAACTTTTTTGATGAATACTTTGATGAGTGGTACAGGCTTATTGATTACACCGGAATTTCTTTCCCAAATATTTTTGCCGGCACAGCTTTTTTTGTGCATTATGGGAGCTCCGCTTTTACGCAAATTATAGATATGCTCGCCCAGGCAAGAAATGATATGGAAGGCGCTGCCATGGCGTCCTTAAACAACATCTTCAAGAATATTGAAACTGCTTTGCTACCAGCTGATAAAAAACATGCCCCCCGATTTGTCAATTTAGTTAAAAACAGCCTTAAGCTCTTGCAGCTAGAAGTCTCAGAACCGCTTTTGCTCCCCGGCCTAAAAGTTCTTTTAGAGGGAATTGGTAAAATTGCGCTTGATAATGCATTCCGCTTTAGTGATGAAGAACTCAATCAAATTGTTAATGCCTTTTTAGGTACTAGAAGAAGGCTGGGGTTACCAGACTTATTGATTACCGAAGAGCAGTTCAAGCAAGATGTGGCTGTTTTCTGCCATCAAGTCATTCCTCATCATATTAATGAAGCTGTTAAAGGAAAAGCCGCCTTGCAAATAACCGATCGGGAACAAATAAGAGCTGCCCTTCATCTAATAGGATTTGCCGGGCAGGTATTTTCAAAATTACGCGGGGATGTAAAGGGCTATATTGCATTTGAGGAATGTTATAGCGAGACACAAGCCAACCTAAGCTTTGATGAGCTAAATAGTGAGAGCTTAGAAGAGTTTATAGGTAATTGTGTAAAAATTGCCAAGATAAGGATTGCCCAAACAAAACCAAGAATGGAGAAAATACTGGATAGCATTCTAAAAGAACTCTTAAGGGAATTTGTCAATAGCAAGTCCCCCGAAGCTAATTTAGAAGATGAATTCAGCAACCCTTCCCCTGAAACAAAACAAAAGATAATCGAAACTTATAAACGCATCATAATCCAGTCTCCTTTAAACCCGCTGCAAGCTGCAGTGCTCGATAAAGATTTGGCTCTAATAAACCCTTCAACATTTGCTCAAAAGGTAGATGAGTATCTTGCAAATGAAGAAAATCAAACCAGCCTGCTGCAACGGTTGCAGAGGCAGCACCAATTGCAGGCGTGAAACACGCTTGGCTAGCTGCCCTTATTTACTAGCTGCATATATGCAGCTAGTAAACTTCTTTTTAAAACAAACCCCAAATACGCTTAAAGCTAATTTTAAATAAAATAGCTTTCTAAAAATTCAACTCCTTTATCTAATCTAAACAAACTATATTTAATATCTTAATACTTAAAAATTACTATCAAATCAATACGCATAATAAATATTATTTCATATTTGTAATAATAGAGGTACTATGGAACAGACAGGTCAATCCCAAGGAATAGGCAATGCAATTTGGCAACAAATGAACCGCACAACCAATGCAGTCGTTCAAGGCGTTTCTACTATACACACATTCTTTAACACCAGCCCGCTTCCTGCGGCAATTAAAAACATTGCTCTCTTGCAATTCTTATGCAGTACTCAAGGAAATATCACTTCAAGCCTATTACTTGCCGCTGAGTTGCCTGCCATAATGACAAATTTACCAGAGCTGACGAGTAATACTGCTCGAACTTGTGTACGAGCTTGTGTATTCACTAAAAATATGGGTTTGAAACTCCTGGTAAAAGCAGCTGTGTATTATTTTCCGGAGAAACTTCCCTCACATGTCGCGAATCTCTTCGCAGTTATCAATGAAAATCCTGCACGGAAAAAGGCATTAGAAGACATTACTCCAACACTTGTAGAAAATTATTGCCGCTATCGAATGGGCCTGCCGCTTGAGATTTCGCAGGAAACTATGCAAAAACTCGCAGTCATTGCCCAGCCTGTGTGCCAATATTTTGCTAATAATAATGAAGAATTTTCTTCGAGTATAACGCAATACTTGAATCTTGCAGCAAACGCTCTTTCCAATGATGCTATTTGTAAGAGTGCGGCAGAAATTGGATTACCCTTGCTTCAATTGCTATTGGATTATCAAGCAAATAGAGAGCTAAAAATATCTCCTGAAAATTTACAAAAGCTATTGCGAATTGGCGGGCAAGCTTGTGTGCATATGCAAGGAGTCGAAACCACTACAGAGCCAGAAAAAAATAAGTTCAAGTTTATTGCTGAAATTCTAAATGATGAAGTTACAATCCAACAACTAGCCGAAGAACTCGCTCCACTTTGCGAAAAATTGCTCACAGTAAAAAGGAATGAACAAGCGGCCATAGCAAGTAATCAAAACTATTCGATACAATCTATTATAAATCTTATAAATCATCCAGATCAATTTAGCTTTGATTCTTGCATTAACTCTTTAAACTTTATCTCCCATTTAATTGATCAAGAGACTTCTGCTGCCATTTGGCCGCATCTTCCTAAGCTTGCTATAATTATGTTGGATGCACTGGAACGAAAAGTTGGAGAGCAGCCTTTTGTGGAGGCTCTAAGAAATGAGATACGAGTAATTGCTTGGCCCGCAGAACCTCAAACTAATTTAAAAATTTTCGCACAGACTTCACCAATATTTCTCCAAGCCTGGGTAACTCACGAAAAAGATTTTCAGGAGTTAACTACGGCTATTTCTTCTTTCTTAGAAGAAAAAGGTATCGATTTATCCCATTGGGTACTCACAAGCCACATGGCTCATGCAGTGCAACAGCTTCAAGCAAATCCTGAAAAATTAAGGACTTTGCATACTTTATCCCAACAATTTGCTGGCTTAATCCTCGAAGGCACAATGCTTCCAAGTGACAGCATAGCTGCCTTTATTGATATATGTTTAGAAGATCTTCATCAATTCAATGCCTACGAACTTAACCGAATTCAAGCCAACCAACCAACTTTACTCCAAGTCGCTCTAAACGATATACCAGAACTAACAGCGCCATCTTTGGTAAATTTTGCTAGAGCCTTAACTAATTTGGCCTTATGTTGCCGACTTGCCTTTAAAGTAAAGGCGCCCGGTTTAGACAAGTTTTTACAACAGGAAATATTGCCGGTTCTTATCGCTTCTAATCACAAACCTTTTGTGTCTCCCGTTAAACTGGATCAAATCCCTGCAGCCGATCAAGCACGCTTAGAAGCCGCGTATAATGATTTTAAAGATCACAAATCTATGCTTATTAATCCTAATCTATTTTTAAGCATACCTTTTCTTGTCTATTACGCCAGCAATACCCTTGCCCAAATGTTCGCCCAAATAGATCAAGCAAGAAATGCAGTTGAAGATTCTCCGGAGTTTTTAGGCAACATTTTTAAAGAGTTAGAAAGTTTTCTGCTTCATTTGTCATCGGAAAATCCAAAACACGTAAAATTTATAAAAAATAGCATCAAACTCTTGCAGCAAGAAGTCAACACTCCCCTTTTATTTCCAAGCCTAAAATTACTTTTTGAAGATATTGGGAAAGTCGCTATAGACAGTAATTACCGGCTTAGCGAAGAAGAGCTTACCCAAATTGCCGAGATGCTGTTTGCAGTAAGAACACGAACCAATTTACCTTCCGCACTTATAAGTAAAGAACAGTGCAAAGAAGCCATTGCCATACTCTGCCACGAGATTATCCCTCATCTAATTCAAGAAAGCACAGCGGCAAGAGTGCCTGATAGCCTTGCAGATCCTAAACAAATTGCCGCTAGCTTGGATTTAATGGGTTTGCTCATCCAAACAGTTGCGAAATTGTATAACGACCCTGAAAGTTTACTAATGGCTGAAGAGTACCATAATGCAACCCACAGAAATTTGTTTTTTGGTGAATTAAACTTGCAAAACTTCAATAAATTTAGTCAAAGCTGCTTAGACGTAGCGCAACTAAAACTACGCAATGCCAAACCACACATAGAAGATTTAGCAAAGGAGCTATATAAATCAACCCTGGAGGAATTTCTTAAAGGGGATTTGCCTACTTCTTTTACAAATCAAGCAAGCTCTGCCGCAACTAGATTATCTTCAGAAGATAACACGACTCTAATCGTAAAAAGAAAAGAACAGCTCAAAGAAACGCTTAATGAACTCATGGATGCCTTCAATATATCTGACAAAGAAAAAATGGTATATCGGGATATTTGGAATGCTCTATTTTTGCAAAGGCTGCCAAAAGTCATGCAGCTAAGAGAGGAACACAACAAACCCGCTGAATGGGTCATCGGCTATCTCTTGGAGTTCTTGGAAAAATCAGCTGAAAAACATTCCCTTGCCAGACCTGAGCAGAAAGAAACTTATACGAAATTTAAACACCTTTGTTTGCATGGACTTTTACATGCCTTGGCAAGTGCAGATCTGCCTTTAAGAGATAATTTAGAAAGCATATTCGCTGTCGGCGGCCATGATTTCCTGTTTGGCAGATTACCGCCATCTTCTGAAGCTGCCAGGGATTCAGAAGAACTAGAAAAAGAGTTCACAGATTTGAAGGATAAAGAATATGCACAAGAGGCTGTACAAGGTGCCATTGCAGAGCTGCAAGACGCCCTTGCTAAAATCCATGGCGACAACCTTGAAAGCATACTTCCAGAGACAATGCAAAAAACTGCTGAAATATACTGCCGTATTGTGCAGAAATCAACAGACCTTAATCCCCTTCAAAAGGCTGTAGCTAACGGTGACTTGGAGATGCTGGATGCACCTGCAGAACAAGACCTGGGCAAACAAGTATTTGAGATGGCAACATCCCCTAAATTAGTTAAGAAATTATTAGGAATCCATAAAGCCCAACAAGCTGCTGGAGATTGTGTAATCTCATAATCATCGACAATATTTCGAAGCCGTGAAAAAATGGCATGGCTCTTTATTTTTAAACCCAAGTTGCGCCCCTAAATTACGCTTGAACATTGCCAAACTTGACAAGTGAAAGGATAAGTCCCGAAGAGCCAAGCCGTGACTTGGCCGAGGGGCTTAGCGTTTCAATTGGCAAGTGCAGGCCTGTTCAAGCGTGATTTAGGGGCGCAACTTGGGTTTTAACGGCTCGCGCACCTTGAAAAGAGGTGCGCTTATTTTTGATCGCAAAATATGCAAATATTTTTCAACTCATTGCCTTTATTTGCCGCAACTCATCATTAACTAAAAAAACATACAAACAATAAATTAATTAAGCATTTAAATTTACTATTATTTACAAATAATATAAAATAGCTGTTTAAATTATAAAGGTTTTTACATGGTTAATTTTAATAGCAAACTAAATATTGAAGATTTATATAAATCTGTTTATCTAGGATTAAAAGAGACAGAGCTCACAGATAAAGAAGCACTTAATCTTTTAACAACCCCTAACTTAAGCGAATCTGATCTCATAGGAAATGTTGGCAAAATCGAACAGATTGCTACAGCCTCCATAACGCTGCAACGCGCAATACCTGGCTTTGAAGTGGAGCAAAAAGCTTTTTCAAATAATGCCTGGCCCTTATCTCCTCTTATCAATAAAAACTTGCCTATCCATAATTTAACATCTGCAGTGCCCTCTACTCCAAAAAAAATAAGCCATAGGAAAACTGCAATAGTCAAAACACTGCCAATTACTCCAGCAAGTAAACAGCCTATCAGTAAAACAGTAAAAGCATCTGCTTCAAATCTTAGGCCCGCTCCAAAAAAACTTATTGAGAAAAAACCTAAAGCAAGCGTTCAATCAACTGCAGAAATAAAAAAGAAAAAGGGAAGACCTCGAACAGCATCCTTAACAACTCAACTTGCTTCTTCTAAGTTTAGAGCAATAGCATCTATGCCAGCCAATGTGCCTTCTGAATACCATGAAAAGTCTACAACGCCCTCTGCATCTGTAAATGTGGCGCCGCCCCCGGCAATCAGCAATCAAAACAGCATGCCTGCCCTGCCCCTTCATGTGTTGTCTCAAACAGCGACCTCAACGCCTCAACTACAAATGCCAGCTCCTCCGCCGGGTTATGCATTTGTTCCGTTAATTCCAGTGTTTTTATGCCGTATGGCACTGCCTCAACCCGCAACGGTTGAGTCGCCTGCTCAAGCAGTAAAGCCGCTAGTTGGAACAAATCCGCCTGCAGCAAAAGGAAGAGGAAGATCTAAAATAACTGTTTATCAGCCAAAATTTCTTCCTACTGAAAAAACACCCAAGCCCTGCAAAAAATATCAGGCTAAATTTAAGATTGACAGCAAGGCCTAGTTAATTAAAACCCGACTTGCTGCCTTCTAACCCATGATTGCACCCTAATCCGTGGCCAATCATGGGTTAGAAGGTAGCAAGTCGGGTTTAAAGCTTTAAAGCCTTTCTCGTAGTTTATCTGCAGAAAATCCTACCAAACTATTAACAGCCTCGGCCAATTGCAGATTGACAGGAAAATGCATGTTATCAATGCTCATAATGGGTACTGCCCCCTGCAAGGCATTTACTGCATACAGATTGGCATGAATTGGAATATCTTCAAGCTTAGCTGAGACTTGTTTAAAAGCAGTTTTACTTTTTTCCCAATGGTCAAGCAGTACTTGCAAGGCCACTCCCTTTAGTATGGGCAGGCTTGTTTCCGGAGTATGCCATGTGCCGTTTACCTGCCAAATAAGATTGGCAAAGGCAAGTTCTAGAAGATATTGATTGGAATCCCTGGTTATAGCATCGTCAACACGGCTTTGCACGGCCCACTCCTTAATCTGCAAACGCTCGAGATAAGAAAGTGTTTTATGCATAGCAAATATGCCTTGAAGGGGATCAGGATAAACAGCAACAGCTAACGGCCTGTTATTGCGCAGAAAAGGAGCTATTGTCGCCAGCACGGTGCCGCAATCCCTCATTGGCAAACCAAGGCTTGCTTCAGCCCCTCCAGAAAGCACAATTTTAAGGCGCCAAGAACCCGCATGGGCGTTGTTTAAAACAAGCAGCTGCCGAAAAGTATTTTCCGTCAACTTTGGGGGGCGAATTTGCAATTTCCTGCAGCTTTGGCACAGCCTTTCTAAATGCAGGTCTAAATGGCAGATATTGCCATTTTCCACTAGAACTGTAGTGAAAACCCCATCACCATAAAGAAATCCGCGATCGCTGATGGGAATAGCCGCATTCTGCTCTTCCACATACTGGCCATTAAGGTATACAATGCGCATAACTGCCTAGTTTGCGAAAAATGGTTTGCCCCTTGTGCAAGGTCTCTTCATATTCCTTTTCAGGATCGGAATCGTATACAATGCCGCTGCCTAAAGAGACACGTAAATATTCTCCTGCTGTAAACAAGGTGCGGATGGCAATATTGAAATCGAAATCGCCGGAATTGCGAATATGGCCTATGGCTCCGGTATAGATATAGCGCGGCCGCTGCTCTAAAGCAGCTATGATCTCCATGGCCCGCAGCTTGGGGCAGCCGGTAATAGAACCGCCTGGAAAGCATTCCCTTATTATCTGCAGAGGAGATAGTTCTTCCCTGGCTTCCCCTTCAACTATTGAAAGCAAATGAAATACATTGGTATAGGCTTCACAGCGGGCGGCTTCAATCACGCGGACTGTACCCGCTTTCGAGACCCTTCCAAGATCATTGCGCATTAAATCAGTGATCATGGCCAGTTCTGCCCGCTCTTTGGAAGATTGCAGCAAGGTTTGTTTATGGGCATGATCCATAACCGCGTCAGCTGCACGTGGAGCAGTGCCTTTAATCGGCCGCGTTTGCAGACGGCCTGCCTTGGCGCTTATAAAGCGCTCAGGGGAAGAAGAGATGATGCAGCCATGAGCAGTATTTAAAAAGGCGGAAAAAGGGGCTGGATTTTCTTGCACAATTTCTAAAAATAATGAGAAGGCATCTACTTTGCCTTTAAAGAGAAATTCCTGTGAGAGATTAACCTGGTAAATTTCCCCATTTGCAATATGCTCTTTAGCCTGCTTGATTTTGGCTATAAACCCTTCAGGTGTGTCGCTGCAAGATTCAAAGCAAATATTAGGCTGGGGTTTAGCCCGGGCAGCTGCCATCTTAGAATTAAGAGCTTGCAACAGAGCTTCCACGGCCTCTGCTTCCTCCATTTGATAATAGATAATTCCCTGATTGGTCAAATGATTGACCTCTAAAACCACCCTGCAACGTTGAAAATAGCATAAAGGGTGCGCCGGGATAGGCAGCTTGAGTTCTTTATCCCGATCGCTGCAGCCTCCCATTTCGTAAGAGAAATAGCCAAACCAGCCTGGAGTATTACTGCCATCTAAAGATAAATGAGAGTCCAAAAACTGCCAGGGATTACCCTCTCTTTCAAGTACATGCTTACCTAAAGGTGTTTGATGGGTAATTTTTTCTCTCTGAAGCGTATAGGCCTCTAAGAGCCCAATACCTAAATAAGAAGAAGCGGCAGCATCTGAGGTATTTCCGGAATATAAGATAATGGTGCCGGGCTGGTCGGCATAAAGACCTGCAATCAGGAGAAAAAACTCCCGACTGATCGCAGGATGAGCTACAGCCAGGCAATTATAAGAATTATCCCTCATCGGGCATTTTCATATTATGATACACTGCATCTACATCGTCTAAAGCTTCCAGCCACTCTACCAAAGCTAAATTAGCTTTGGCTGTTTCTGAATCGCAGTCGACATAAACTTTTGGAAGCATATCCAGTTCGGCTTCGTCAGCCTCAAAGCCTGCTTCAGTTAATTTATCTTTAATGGCAAGCATTTCAGCAGGGTCTGTTGTAATGATATACATCTCGTCTGTAGCTTCGAACTCCTCAGCCCCGGCATCTGTAGCTGCCAGAAAAACATCTTCTTCACTGCCTTTGCTTCCGGCTATCTGAATAATCCCTTTTTTATCAAAATTAAAAGACACAGCCCCCGGAGTAGCTACACGGCCGCCGCGCTTATTAGTGGCAATATTCATCTCCGAACTTATGCGATTGCGGTTATCAGTCATAATGTCGACCAGCAGTCCGACACCGCCATGCCCATATAGCTCATAGGTCATTTCAATATAATCAGACTGGTCGTCGCTCAAACCTTTTTTGATATTGCGATCCACCACGTCATTGGGAACATTGGCGGCTTTGGCTTTTTGCAGTACGAGGCGCAGGCGGGGATTGCTTTTTGCATCAGCTCCACCGACTTTAACGGCGCTAATTATCTCTTTAGCAATGCGGGAAAAAATTTTACCTTTCTTAGCATCTGCTTTGCCTTTGCGATGCTTGATATTTGCCCATTTACTATGGCCTGCCATAACACTCCCCTTTTAGAAAGGGTTCACAAACTTTCAATTACCATTTTAAGTTTTGCGAACACTGTCTTATGCAAATAGTCTCATTTTATTATTTTCAATCCACTCTTGGCTTAAATCGTAATGCTTAAACTCCCGTTCCCGCTCTCTAAATTCAGGTGTATGAGAGTGGTTTATTCCACGTTCATCTACAAAACTGCGGCACACTTTATGAAGCATTTCATGATAGACCACAAATGATATGAAATAATCAGGAATAAGTATACTATCCAATAATCGATTGATTTTAATCAACTTTAGCGGATCTTGATACAAACCAAAAGTCAGCTTGGTTTTAGGTTTAAACCCAGGCTTGCCAAACCAGGTAATAAATAGGTCGACCTCTTCATTAAAGTACTCGCTATTGAGATTGTCATAAATCTCACGCAAGTTATACACGGTTCCAGCTACTTGCAGTTTCTTAGGGTTAAGTTGGCTTGAGTAGTCTAGCTCAGAAAGGTTAGACTCTATAAAAGCTTTAACCTCAGGACCTACCTTGCCCTTTTGCTTGATATAACAGGCAAGCTCTTCCATTACGTTTTTAGGCGCCTGCAAAAACATTCTATGCAGTGAGACCCGCGTATGATCAGGTTCCCAACGCACGCTCAACATCGTCGAGCAGTTGTCATTAATCTTAATCTTTAGATTAACATCAGCAGCAATTTCATATAACTGTTGTAAAGGATCTTGCGCCATACACAATGAAATAGGTAATAAAAATGAAAATTTATGGAGAGATGATAACCGGAAGAAAGAAATAAATAAAGCTTAAATTAAAACCGACTTGCTACCTTTGTACGGAATCTTTCTTTAGAGGAAGCGCTCCATGAAGACGCGGCCGATAAAAGAGCCATCTTCTTTCATCCAGCAGTTCTGCCGCCCAAATTCTCGAAAACCATACCTTTGGTAAAACTTAATGGCGGGATTTTCGGCATGCACCTGCAAATGAATCAACTCGATGCGGAACTGCTCTTTTGCTAAACGCATCAAGGATGTCATTAAAAAACCGCCGACACCTTTGCCGCGAAATTCATTGCTAATGATAATGCCAAATTCAGTCTGGTGCGCCAATTTGCGATAGGGCTGTAAATAAAGCGTAGCTAAACCGCAGGGTACGCCATACATTGTCACTGTCAAGCTGCATTTGAAACGGGCGAAACTAATCCAACGGGAAACGGCATCGGTGACTTCTGCCACATCGTACATGGGAAAAGCTTTGCCGAGCGAGGGATCCATTAGCCACTGCTGCAGATACTTATCATCGCTTTCTTCAGTGAATCGCACTTCTAAACCGGGAATTTCATCCGGCTGCGGCAGTTCGCTCATCCTCCATACTCCTTAAGATAAGCATTAATGAAAATATCGATATCGCCATCCATAACGGCTTGTATATTACCTGATTCAGCTTTGGTGCGTGTATCCTTGACTAAGGTGTAGGGTTGAAACACATAATTGCGGATTTGGCTGCCCCAAGCAATCTCTTTCTTCTCTCCGCCTATAGCCCTTAAAGCATTTTCCCTTTCTGTCACTTCGATTTCGTATAATTTTGAACGCAGCATTTTAAAGCAAGATTCTTTGTTTTGCAGCTGGCTGCGTTGATTTTGACAGGAGACTACAATACCGGTTGGCAAGTGGGTTAGGCGTACCGCCGAGTCCGTTTTGTTAACGTGCTGCCCGCCGGCTCCGGAAGAGCGATAGGTATCGATGCGTACGTCTTCAGGACGGATTTCGATCTGGATATCATCTTCGATTTCGGGGCTCACATCGACTGACGCAAAGCTAGTATGCCTTTTAGCATTACTGTCAAAAGGAGAAATTCTGACCAGCCGGTGCACCCCCTTCTCAGCCTTGGCATAGCCGTAAGCAAAAGAGCCTATAATTTTTATGGTGGCATTTTTGATGCCTGCCACATCTCCTTCCAATAAATCTACGATTTCTATTTTCCAGCCCCGCTTGACAGCCCAACGTTGGTACATGCGAAAGAGCATATCAGCCCAATCGCAAGCCTCGGTCCCGCCGGCTCCGGAGTTGATGCTTAAATAACAATTTTTACTATCCAGCTCCCCGGAAAGCATGCGGCGCACTTCAAGTTCACCGAGATCGCTTTCCACCCTGTCAAGTTCTTGGACAAGCTCATTGATGAGAGCCTCGTCGCCGCTTTCCAAGGCATCCGGAAAGAGCTCTTTAACGTCATAAAATCGTTTGTACAATTCGTGGCAGGGAACTGTCCAGGCTTTTAATTTGTTGCACTCGTCGATAATTTTCTGCGCAGCTTGATTGTCATCCCAAAAGCTGTCTGCTTCCATTTGGGATTCGAGTTCTTTTACCCTGGCTTCTTTCGAAGCCAAGTCAAAGATACCTCCACATGTGAAGGATGCGGTTATCGATTTCTTTTAAACGCATGGACAATTCTTGAGTCATAATCTTCCTTTTCGGTGAATATTTGATTATAGCTTGTCAGCTGGCTGTTGGCAAGGCCTGATCTCTATTTTATTATTTTCCTTCAGCTCATATTGCCAATGCCAGGTAGGCTTGTCTATTGCGCTCATTGTATACACCACTCTGCCATCTTTCATGGAAGCCGCCATCCTTTGCCCTGCAGGTACTGTTATGGCAATATTACCCCGGAAGCTAACGTCTTTAGCATAGAATTCCCCATTGCCTTGGATTTCAATTCGCAAACATTCTTTACGGACAATCTGGTTTTTCCAATAAATATTTTTTGCCTCGCAGTCTATGCCCTCATTTTGTACGTGTACATTGTAAAGTTCGCATTTGCCTGCAGAGTTGCTGTAATGCAGCTTTTGGTTTATCCCTTTTTCTCCCATTACCTCTGAAGCAGTAATTAATAAGCTGCCTTCCAAATGCAAATTCTCGCAGGCGAATTCCGCTATCTCCAATTGCCACTCAGAACCCTGCTCGATTTTGCCTCTTTTGATTTTTTGACCTATAATAGAGTACAGGGGGCCTAAAGCTGGGTGGTAGAGGAAAATAAATGCAGGGCCTTTGGCAAGATATTCTTCAAATTTTCTATTTTCAGGGATTTGCATCCCGCAATAGCGGGACAAAAGTTCTTGCTGGTTGGCTAGAAGATCCCAAAAACACCATTCAGGTGTATCTGTCGGATCTTCTCCTGGGACATAACTCTTCTTGGTTACTGAAATAGTTTTGCGCCTTTCATTAAAAGTGAGATAGCTGCTCAAAGCTTCCTGCTCCTGCTCCTGTATGCGGTGATCCCGGCTATCGACAATGTAATCGGCAATGTTTTGCATCGTGGATTCAAGCCTGCCGGCCGGCACCTCGCGAGCTTTTCCTTCTTCATCAATAAAATTGGCTTTGGATTTTAAATTGCAGAGCATGCCTGGAATGACGCATTGCTGCACTGCCTTGCGCATAGCTTGCAGGTCAGCAAATAAAATATTTGTGTTGCAGGGAAAGGCTGAATATTGGGAACCTGGCTCTTCTGGTTCATCTTTGATCCCATATTTAACAAACTCAGTGTACTCAACATTTGTAAGGCTGTATTCATAAAGGCTCTCAGACAGCATTTTTTCGCACAAAACATCCATTCCTTCGCTGGCATTTAAAAAACGGGGACAGGATGCAAAACCAAAAGCTTTATCATACCGCTGCCCATAACCTGCAAAGGCCAGTAAAGTTGTATCTGTACCTGCCAAGGGATTATTGATTTGGCGTACTACAGCTTTTTTTCTTCCCTGTTTTTCCAGCCAGTCAAACGCGCCTGAGTCTGCTGCCAGTTTCCAAAGAACACCATGTCCTGTCGGTTTTAAAGTCAACTTAAGGGGTTCTTTTAAAGACCAATGCCCCTCTTTAGTAATGACAGGAGCTAAAGGTTGTATAAAGAAAAAAAAAGCTTCTCTGCCTCTGCCGAACCATTGTTTTTGCTCGCAAATCGTTTGAATATGCCGGTGATTATTTTTTTCATGAGAGGTCATCATCGCTATGGGCGTGGCAACTTGCTTTCCAAAGAGTTTATAGTGCAGATACTCCCTTCCCTGTAAATCGCGTAATAGCAGCTCCAGCAAGGTCCTTCCTGTAAACTGCAGGCAAGCTGCCGGCAAGGCCTCTTGCCCTTCTTTTAAATTAAGGCGGTCTCCAGCCCCTCCTACAGGATAGATTTCACAAAGTTCCCCTAGCTCCTTAATCCCTCTTAGCAGGCTTTCCCTAACCTCATCATTTTCTTGAAAAAGATGAAAGCCATGAGGTTTAATAAAGCGGCAGCCGCTGGTCGATGATTCCCCTTTTAGTTGGGCAGCTATAAGCAATAGCATTTCCTTATGGTAGCCAATAACTCCGCCGATAGCATGGTAAAATGCTTCTATCTCCTGCAGTTGCTCAGCAATGCTGCGCAGCTTCGCCAAAGCTTCTTCTGAATGATTGAGTTTATTAAATACAATTTTCCCTTCTCCAATTGCAGCGACTGCCAGCAATGCCGCTTGCTGCCCTAAGGAAAAACGGGGCAATACAGATCTAAAAAGGGTATTTTCATTTAAAAATGCTGCCGTTTCAGGCCAGTCTAATAATAGCTGTAAACGCTTTTCCAGATTATCTACAGCCTGTAAATGAGCGATCAGCCCTGCAAGCTTGCCTGCCTGCTCAAGCAGGGCTGCAACTTCAAAAGTCTCCATTGTTTTAACTCTTTCATTTTTTACATTAGCTGGCATACACTCTCTTGGCTTATTAACTCTTGTATTCAAGTTGCCAAATCTATTGCTAATTTGCAAGTAGGGAGATAACGAGCATTACTGGGATGTATAAAAAATATTTTAATTTAACAATCTAAACCACAAAAGCTTACATTAAAAACTTACCCTATTCGCGTGAAATTGTTTTGACTTGAAAATCGTTTCACCGATAAAAGACCCTATTAAGTAAACAAACGTGAGAGACCTCTCTCGACGTTTAAAATATTTTGTTTAACGTACATTACATAAGGAGACATCATGTCGACGAAAAATCAAAAAAATTCCGCTTTTATGAAGCCAGTGCAGCCAAGTGAAGCACTTGCAGAAGTTATTGGCAGAGAAGCCATTCCTCGTACAGAAGTGATGAAAAAATTATGGGACTACATTAAAAAACACAAACTTCAAGATCCAAATAATAAACGCAATATTAATCCGGACCCAAAATTAGCTAAGGTATTTGGATCCCCTCAGCCAATCGATATGTTCAAAATGACAAGCAAAATTTCTAAACACTTGGAAGAACCCAAGCTCGCAAGCCACAAATAGTCACCGCTAGCGACGTAAGGGTTTTCTTGCGTCGCTCTTTTCTTCTTTTTCCCCAATTCATTTTTGGCGCTTAAATGGACAAATGGACCTTAACGACGCCAAGGACCTTAACGACAAATAATTGGCGCTTAATTCATTAAAGCGCATGATTCACACTTTTGCAATTATCTCATAACTATGCTATGCTTTCCTCTTTTACACTCCAAGCAGCTACCTCTATGCAACATAAAATCATCCACACACTTTGGGATCTTTGGTGTCTTGTAAGCGTAGTGGGGATTTGGCCGCGTTATATCGAACCCCGCCTATTGCATCACACCTCATTGACTCTCAAGATTCCTGAATTGCCCGAAAGCCTGGATGGAATAAAAATTTTTCAAATAAGCGATTTGCATTTTGGCAAAAACAGCCACCCAAAGCAACTCGCTAAAGCAATCAGGCAAGCCCGCCTGTTTGCTCCGGACCTCATTTTATTTTGCGGCGATTTTATCTCTGAGTCTACTATTTGGGAAAAAGAGCGGCTGCTGGCTTTTCTTAAGGAATTTTCAGCACCATATGGCTGTTTTGCAGTGCTTGGCAACCATGACTACGCTTCTATGGTAGGCATAAACGCTGCGGGCGAGTATGTACCCAGCAGAAACCCTCAGCCTGCTTTGGTAAAGGGCTTAAAACGGTTATTTAAAAACAACAACCCTACAGGCACATTTTCACCAGAGATTGCCAAGATTCCTCTTCACAAAGAACTGGTGGAGCTGCTAAGCGAGTCCCCATTCCGTTTGCTGCACAACGAAACTGTCACTATTCCCATTAAAGACACCTTCTTAAATATCTGCGGGCTGGGTGAATACATGTTAAACAAGACAGATCCGGCTGCCGCTTTTGCCAACTACAATAAAGCCTATCCCGGAGTCATCTTACTGCATAATCCCGATGCCCTCCCCCTTCTCCATAATTATCCTGGAGAAGTGGTATTGTGTGGACATACGCATGGGGCCCAAGTGAATTTACCTATTATTCGCGATGCTTTTTTAGCCTCGGAACAAAAGCAATTCGTAAGCGGCCTCTACAATTATGACAAAAAGTCTGTCTATATCAACCGCGGCCTTGGCGCCTCTTTTGCCTTTCGCTGGTTTTCAATTCCTGAAACATTGCAACTAACATTAAGGAGGTGAATATGCTCCATCCTTTTCCAACCACTGCGGTAATCCTTTTAGCCGGCGGCGTAGGCAGTAGAATGGGCAGCAGTATGCCGAAACAATATTTGCCTTTACGGGGAAAACCTGTCGCGCTCTGGAGCTTTGAAGTATTTTGCCAGCTGCCGATCCAGGAACTGGTAGTAGTCTGCAGGGAAGAATACCGCCCTCTATTTCTTGAAGCTGCCATAAATTCCACTTGCCGGCTGCATTTTGCAGAGCCCGGAGAGCAGCGCCAGGACTCCGTATTTAATGGCCTGCAAAAAATTTCAAAGGAAATAGAACTAGTCTGTGTACATGACGCAGCGCGTCCCTTAATTACCAAGAAGATAGTAGAAAATGTGCTTTTGCATGCACACAAAGCAGGCGCCGCAGCGGCAGGCATGCCCTTGAAATTTACTATCAAAGAGACTGCTGCCGACGGCACCATTCTCAACACCCCCGACCGCTCCCGCTTTTGGGAGGTGCAGACGCCTCAAGCAGTTCGAATAGAATTATTGAAAAAAGGCTTTGCCAAGGCTAAAGAACTTAATGCTGCAGTTACAGACGACCTTTCATTAGTGGAACTGCTGCAAATCCCAGCAAAAATGGTTTCGGGCTCTTATGCTAATTTAAAAATCACAACCCCTGAAGATCTGCACATTGCCGAACTGCTGCTGCCTCAAAAAATAGTCTTATGAGTGTGCCAATTTACAAAATCCTGATTGCCTATGACGGCACACTGTATAACGGCTGGCAAGTGCAGCCGAATGGTCCGTCTGTCCAAGAAACCTTGGAAACAACCCTTAAGGTGTTTTTACGCGAACCAGTTAAGGTCATAGGTTCTGGCCGCACCGATGCGGGAGTGCATGCCCATGGACAAGCGGCGCATTTCCATTGCGAAGCTCCAATAACCCCTTATTCATTTCTGCGTTCAGCCAATGCCCTGCTGCCATCAGATATACGGATACTGCAGATCGAGCCGGCTCCAGCAGGCTTTCATGCACGCTATAGTGCCGTCGGAAAAGTTTACCACTACCATCTTTGGCTCGACCAAGTAATGTCTCCTTTTAAACGGCTATATGCCTACCGCGTCCCTTTCAAAATTTCACTCGCGGCCTTAAAAGAAGCGGCTGCAGAATTTGTCGGCACACATGATTTTAAAGCCTTTGCCAACTCGGCTCATGAGGGCGTAGCTGCACGGGACTCCATCCGCACGATCTATCGCTTAGACATCATCGAACAGCCTGGAGGAGTGCGGCTGGTATTTGAGGGCGACGGATTTTTATACAAGATGGTCCGTAATATGGTAGGCACGCTGCTGCATGCAGCCTCAGGAAAAACTACGCCAAGCGAAATTAGAGCTATTTTTGCTTCGCAAGACCGCCGTTTGGCAGCTCAAGCAGCACCTGCTCATGGACTTTTTTTAGAAAAAGTGCTGTACTAAGGAGACGCTTATAAATCTAAAAGGCCATGATTTCGCAACTAATTGAACAATTCAGTCTCTATTTGCATGCTGTGAAGCAGGCGTCGGAGCACACTATCCGCAATTACGGTTTGGACCTTGCCCGATTTTTAGCATTTCTAGAAGAAAAGCACCTTGCAGACCTAAAACTTGTCGACAAATACCATTTACGCGCTTTTGTCGCGGAGCAAGCTAAAAAAGGCAGTCAAAAACGCTCCATTGCACGCCGTCTGGCCACTCTGCGGACTTTTTTCCGCTGGGCCCACCGGCAAAAAATCCTTGAACATAATCCGGCTGATGAGCTGGAAACCCCCAAATTGGAAAAAACGCTGCCTTCCTGCCTGACCTATGAACAAGTAAAAGAGCTGCTTGCCGCTCCCGATCTGGGGTGTTATTTAGGTTTCCGCGACCGCACGATCATGGAGCTATTTTATAGCTCCGGCCTACGTGTTAGCGAGCTGGTCAACTTAAATCGGGAAGACATAGATTTGACAGGCCTCCTTATCAGAATAAAAGGCAAAGGCAAAAAAGAACGGGTAATTCCGATCACCCAAAATGCCGCAGAATGGATTAAGCAATACCTCTCGCATCTTGAACGGCATCTACGCTGCGATGGACACGAGCCAGAACTGGATAAACACGCGGTATTTCTCAACCGGGAAGGCACGCGCCTTTCACCCCGCTCCGTAGATCGCAATTTTGCCAAATATCTGCGGACGGCCGGCCTGTCCGGTAAAATTACCCCGCATACCATTCGCCACACTATAGCCACACACTGGTTAGAAAATGGCATGGATTTAAAGACTATTCAAGTCCTTTTAGGACACAGCACTCCAATAACAACGACCATTTACACCCAAGTCTCTCCCAAGCTTAAAAAAGAGGTCTATGACCGCACCCACCCCCGTGCAATAAATTCCCTTTCACATTAAGGCTGAAGAGATTATTATTAGATCTCCTATTTAACCCTTTTTACGCAAAAAATAAATTATGATCACACTTTCCCAAATTTCCAAAAGTTTCGGCAGTCGTATTCTCTTTGAAAGCGTTTCCGTCACATTCAATGCAGGAAATCGCTACGGTTTAACCGGCCCAAATGGTGCAGGTAAATCGACCCTTTTGAAAATTATTATGGGCTTGGAAGAAGCCACTAGCGGAAATGTGACGCTGCCTGACCGCGTCGGTATTTTAAGGCAGAATATTGAAGATTACCACGACGACCTTGTTCTGGATGTAGTCATTATGGGCAATAAGCGCCTATGGGATGCCATGAAAGAGCGCGACAAGCTTTACGATATGGAAATGACAGACGAAGTCGGTATGCGCCTCGGGGAATTAGAGGGAATCGTGGCTGAAGAAGACGGCTACTCTGCCGACGCTAATGCTGAGCTATTGCTGCATGGCATGGGAGTCAAAGGTGAGTATTTCCAGCAAAAAATGAGCACCATCCCTACTGATATGCAGTTCCGGGTACTGCTTTGCCAGGCACTCTTTGGCGATCCTCAAGCGCTGCTATTGGACGAACCGACCAACCACCTAGATTTAGAATCGATCGGCTGGCTTGAGACTTTCCTGCACAATTATAAAGGGGTATTAATTGTCATTAGCCACGACAGGCACTTTTTAAACTCTGTCACCACGCACATTGCCGATATCGACTATGACACCATTATCATCTACCCCGGCAACTATGACGAGATGATTGTCGCTAAAACCTCCGTACGCGATCAGGCAGAAAGAGAAGCCAAATCTAAAGAAAAAAAAATTGCGCAGCTGCGCGAATTTGTAGCCCGTTTTGGTGCCGGTACGCGTGCCAGCCAGGTGCAATCCCGCATGCGCGAAATTCAAAAATTACAGCCGCAGGAATTGAAAAAATCGAATATCCAGCGCCCGTATATCCGCTTTATTCCCACCGAAAAACAGCCTGGCAAAATTGTTCTCAAAGTACAAGAGGTTTCTAAAGGCTATGATGGCTTAGAAGTAATCCGTGATTTTAGCCTGGAGGTGGAGCGCGGTGAAAAGATTGGAGTGATTGGGGCTAACGGACGAGGCAAATCAACATTGTTGAAATTATTCGCCCAAGCGCACGCACCAGACTCTGGTAAAGTGGAGTTGGGGCATATGGTGCAGATTTCTTATTTTCCCCAAAATCATGCAGAAATTGTAGACAAGAACTCTTCCTTAACCGCATTTGAGTGGCTAAAAGCGCGCCGCTCAGGCATTTATGACCAGGAAATTCGCAGCGTCCTGGGTAAAATGTTATTTGCCGGAGACGATGCCTTTAAAAAGGTCTCCATGCTATCGGGCGGTGAAACAGCGCGCCTCATTTTGGGCGGCATGACATTAGTCGAGCATAATGTCATTATATTGGATGAGCCTAACAACCACCTTGACCTCGAAGCAGTTTCAGCTCTCGCTTGGGCTCTTGAAGAATATAAGGGGACTGTAATTGTTGCCAGCCATGACCGCGATTTGATTGAAAAATCTACGAATAAAATCATCGCCTTTGAAGAAGATGGCATCCGAATTTATGACGGCAACTTAAGTGCTTATCTCGAAACTAAACAGGCGAATGCGTAGGTTTAACAAACCAAAATATCAAGCGCTTGGCAAAGAACAGCAGCAAAAAATACTTGCCGATCTAGCCAGGCGGCTCTACTTAGCTAAACGGGATGACGCCTCAACAGCAGTGTTGGAAGAGGAGTATAATGAGCTAGCAAGCTGGCTTTCTCTTCCCCCTTTAAAAAACTGTTCGGGGGAATCGCTCGCTGATTTATACCACTATCATTTACAAAATGCTGGAATACACGTGCGCGAACCAAATTTTTTACCCAACATTAGGCAAGGAGATCGCATCGATTATCATCCGAGCTGTCTTCCTGTCTCTGTGTATTTAGACAATTTGCGCTCTGCACACAATGTTGGCAGCATCATTAGAACCGTTGAAGCTTTTGCCTTGGGCACAATTTATTTTTCTAAAAACACGCCCTTTATCACCAATAAGCAAGTAACTGCCACTGCGATGAACTCTGCGCATTGGGTTGCCTGCCAGCAAGTACGCTCCCTTGATGAA
Source organism: Verrucomicrobiota bacterium (assembly GCA_023428915.1). Lineage (GTDB taxonomy): Bacteria > Chlamydiota > Chlamydiia > Chlamydiales > JAEYWL01 > JAEYWL01. Next base: position 8,130 of record JAEYWL010000111.1, on the reverse strand, counting down.
CTGCCCCGCCCTGTAATTGCATTGGAAACTTCAGAGCAGGCAACTCCGCTTGCCGATTTTTCTTTTCCGCCAATTTTTACTTTAGCTGTTGGGAATGAGGAATATGGTTGCTCTCGAGAATTATTGGCTATGGTTGATGCATGCATAGAAATCCCCCTCTATGGCCGAAAAAATTCATTAAATGTGTCCAATGCTTTTGCAATCGCGGCTGCTTCGATTAGGAATTACAATTCAATAAAAACTTAAATTAAAATTAATTAACCCTCGAATAAATACAATTTAGAAATTTGACAAAGTTAAACAAACTATTTATTATTAAGGGTTGAGATTTTACTAAATTATGAGTAAAGAGGAACTTATGAAGAAAAAACAAAAGAATTTCAGTGCTGAACCTCCAGTTCCGGGTTCTCACTATATGGCTGTCTCAGAAGAACTCATCCGCACCCATTTTCCCAATCCGACCACAGACCTTCTCCTGGAATTAAACGATGAAGAAAAAATAGCCATTATAGAACAACATTTTCGTGAGATCATGAAAACGCTTGGTTTGGATTTAAGCGATGAATCCATAGCCCACACTCCCCACCGCGTCGCAAAGATGTATGTAAAGGAAGTATTTTCAGGACTTCAACCCAAAAACTTCCCCGCCATTAGTATTGTCAATGACCAGGAAATGGCGCATCGCCGTTCTAGCATGGTTTTTGTGTCTGTAAGCTTTATTAGTTTCTGTGAACACCATTTTGTCCCTATGCAAGGGAAGGCTTTTGTGGCCTATAAACCTGCGGGTAAATTAATTGGTTTGTCCAAGGTGTCTAGAATTGTGCGCTACTATGCGCAAAGACCCCAGCTGCAAGAACGTCTAACCGCCCAAATAGCTGACTGTCTGATGCATTTAATGGATATTGAAGATGTTGCCGTTTCAATGACAGCTACTCACTTTTGTGTTCACGCCAGAGGCGTACACGACCAAGAAAGCAAGACTACGACCAATAATCTGCGAGGAGCTTTTGAAAAAGATGTGGAATTGCGCCGCGAATTTTTCGAAGCTGTCACCAACTCCTGGAGATAGCATCAGGCATCTCTAAGAAAGATTCCGAAGTCGAGTTAGGCGCTAAAATGGACAATGGACCTTATAGACTTAATAGACTAAGCGCCAATCACTTGTCATTAATGTCCATTAAGTCCATAAGGTCCATGGCGTCGTTAAGGTCCATTTTCTATTAGGATAAACAATACTTCTAAAAATCGAGCATTGGAAAAAAATGGGAGGATTGTAAGCCGGATTCTGTATGCTCTTAAGAAACTCTTAAAAGATGGCAGTCATTCCTCTACGGCTCCTGTCGCCAGGAACCTTAAGCGACACCTTTAGAACTCTGCGAAGCACAGGATAACGCTCTATTCGGTCTTGCTTCGGATAGGGTTTGTCAGCGCTCTGGATTGCTCCAGATGCGGCTAGCTCCATAAGCTAGCGTTTCAGCCTACCTAGCAGGCAATGCCTGCTAGCGGATTGCTTTCTGTTACACTTTCCGTAGCCTTACGGCCCCCAGCCTTTCGCTGGTATCCTCTTCTATGAAGTCCAGACTTTCCTCTCCCGCTTTTACAAGCGGCAGCGACTACCTCTCCTCCCAAACCCTAAGCTTTAGCGCTGCCTCTACGTCTGCGCTGTCTTGTAGCTGCAGGAGTACCTTCTAAAGCTGCACTTTCTTGCCAGTAATGGATGCGCGAGCAGTGTTCGCAAAAAATTAGCCTTTCACCTTTGCGGACGAGGTTTTCATCTTGAGCTGTAAGTACGATATGGCAGCCGCTGCAGGCGCGGTTTTCAATAGGTACTACCACGCGGTCTTTTTTATTGCGCAGGAGCCTTTCATAAATCTTGAAGACCTCAGGATCGGCATTTTGCACTAACTGATTGCGCTCTGTTTCTAACTCACGGCCTTCAGCATTAATTTGGCGAATGCTTTCTATGATTTCATTTTCCAGAGTATGGCTATCTTCATTGGTTTGCTCTAATGTCTTTTTCAACGCCTTGAGGAGATCTTCTTCAGCAGTTTGGCGGTCGTACATATCGCTTAAGCGCTGTTCTTTGGCGTGCTTATCTTTTTCTGCAGCGGCGATTTCATGAGAAAGGGCATTGAACTCTTCAACTTTCTTTATGGAATTTTGACGGGATTCGAGCTGTTTAATTTTTTCTTGAACTTCTTTTAGTTCATTCTCAGCCATGCGAATATTTTTCTTTAATTCGAAAATCTCATTCTCTTTGATTGCTTGCTGGTTTTGCAGGTCCGATTTAATGCGATTCAGATTATCCAGCTCCCTTTGACGCTCTTTTTTTAGACGCATCAAACGAATCAGCTTCATGTCTAGCTCTTGAATCTCCAAAATAGGAACGAGATTTTGTTGCATTTGCTATTCCTTAAGTTATCCTTCTCTTGCTGCCTCAGTAATTGAGGATGCAATTTGGCTCTAGTTCATGTAATAGAAACAATTTACCTTAAAAAACTAAAATAGACAAGTAAAAATAAGAGACTTATTCTCCGTGACAATCAAAGTTTTTTATTGACATAGATTCTAGAAGATGAGAATAAATATAGCAGTACCCTTTAGAAGGGTGCTCACAAACTCTTAAAGGAGAATCTTGCTATGAATAAAAAAACTGCTAGCTTAACAAAAGAATTTCAACCAAATAAGCAAGAAACTTCTTTTAGCTCAAGTAATTCAAAGAAAAATTCGCTTAAAGCAAGCGAGGTTCAAGAAGACGCCAAATCTTCTGAAAAAAAAGAAGCACAATCTTCAAAACGCGGCAAAACGCGCATCACTATTAAATACGACGTCGGCTTCCATAATAGCCTGTATATTAGAGGCAAAGGCGCTAACTTAAGTTGGGATCGCGGCATTCCCCTAAAGAATATCGGCAGAGATGAATGGGTTTGGGAAACTGATGCCCCCTTTACACAGTGCGAATTTAAGACGCTTATTAACGACCAGCACTATGAACAAGGCGAAAACCATTTTTTGACTTACGGCACCTCCATTCAATACACCCCTTTTTTTGGCTAGCCGAAAAAAGATGTGCATAAAAGTCTGAGTTAGGCGCTTAAGCGCCTAACTCTTACTTTGCCTATTATCTTGTTTTCTTTGCCTTTTTTCCACAAATCGATCACAATTCAGGTAATAAAATTTCCTACCTAAGGTTTAAGATACATGCAGCGTTTACGTAAATACCTCTCCAAAACACCGTTAGAATTACAAAAAACAGAGACCATCGCGTACCTGGCCTCTCTGGATCAGGTTGAAAAAGTATCGCCTGTTATAGCTCAAAGCATTATTCAAGAGCTAAAAGATCAACGCTCCCATCTTAAATTAATCGCTTCGGAAAATTTTTGCTCGGTAGCCACTCAATTAGCCATGGGCAACTTGCTCACAGATAAGTATGCTGAAGGCTATGCCCATCACCGCTTTTATGCAGGTTGCGACAACATAGATACAGTGGAAGAGGAGTGCATCCAGCAATTAAAGCAAATTTTTAATTGCGAGCATGCCTACGTACAACCACACTCAGGCGCAGATGCCAACTTGGTCGCGTTTTGGTCAATCCTAGTCAACCGCATCCAGAATCCGCAAGTAGAGAAGTTCGGCAAAAAAACTATCGACGAACTTACTCCAGCTGAATATGAAGAAGTCCGGCAGCTATTGCTCAATCAAAAAGTGCTGGGCCTTTCGCTAAACTCTGGAGGGCATCTTACACATGGTTATCGCCACAATATCTCATCAAAAATGATGCAAGCTGTCTCTTACGATGTGGATCCCAATACAGGTTTATTAGACTACAAATCAATTGAAGCTATTGCCCTGCGTGAAAAACCAACCATCCTGCTAGCCGGTTTCTCCGCCTATCCTCGCCTAATTAATTTCGCAATAATGCGCGAAATTGCCGATAAGGCCGGGGCAGTCTTTATGGTTGATATGGCCCACTTTGCAGGGCTTGTTGCGGGAAAAGTCTTCCGCGGAGATTTCGACCCGATTCCCCATGCCCATATTGTGACTTCTACCACCCATAAAACCCTTAGAGGGCCGCGAGGGGGGCTTGTGATGTGCAAACAGGAGTTTGCAGAAATAGTCAATAAAGGCTGTCCTCTGGTATTAGGGGGTCCCCTGCCGCATGTTTTAGCAGCAAAGGCTGTCGCCTTTAAGGAAGCTAATACTTTGGCTTTCCAAGATTACGCCCAAAGAATCGTGCAAAATGCAAAAGCCTTGGCTGAAGAGTTTATGCACCTGGGCGCTAAAGTTCTGACAGGCGGCACAGACAATCACTTAATGATTTTAGATGTCTCCCCATTCGGCCTCACTGGCCGGCAGGCAGAAATTGCCCTGCGGGAAGCCGCCCTTACTGTTAACCGCAATGCCATCCCTTTTGACAAAAACGGCCCCTGGTATACTTCAGGCATTCGCATTGGCACCCCTGCCACTACAACTTTGGGAATGGGGGTTGAAGAAATGAAGCAGATTGCTAAAGCCATTATCGACATACTCTCGCATAGCAAGCCCGCTATAGCCCCTAAAACAGGACAGCTAAGTAAAAGTTTGACAACTACTGATTTAGCTGCTATGGAACGAGCTAAGCAAACCATTGCTGAATTGCTTGCACATTTTCCGCTATATCCGGAAATTGAAATCGATCCCGTGCAAGAACAGTCAATGTCGCAGATGGCCAAAATCTAAAGTTTTTTAACAATGGAGTGACTATGCCGCCAAAACAGCCGCAACAGGATAATGCCAAGCCCCAGGCATCCAAGTTGGATGATAAAATTGATAACGCCCTGTTGGAAATGAGAAGATTATTTATTTCCGATGCCATCGACAATGACTCTGCCAATGATGTCATTCGCAAACTCTGGTATCTGGAAATGCTAGATCCGGGCAAGCCTATCCTCTTAATTATCAATAGCCCTGGCGGCTCTGTAGATTCAGGCTTTGCTATTTGGGATCAAGTCAATATGATCACATCCCCGGTAACTACTCTAATTACAGGTTTAGCCGCTTCAATGGGGTCCATTTTAAGCCTGTGCGCGGGTAAAGGCAAACGCTTTGCAACGCCTAACAGCCGTATCATGATCCACCAACCCCATATCGGCGGTGTAATCAAAGGGCAAGCGACAGACCTTGAAATCCAAGCTAAAGAGATGCTAAAAACACGCCATGGCCTCGTTAAAATTTACGTTGAGGCTACCGGTAAAGATTTTGAAACCATCGATCGCGCCATTGACCGCGATACATGGATGACACCGGAAGAAGCAATGGATTTTGGCTTGCTCGACGGCATTATCGGATCTCCAGCAGATCTTGAAAAGCATGGGTTTTCCACTAAATAATGGTCCATTTGCCTTTCAGTAAATATTCCGGCTGCGGGAACGATTTCATCCTAATCGATAATCGGGCCCGCATCTTCCCCTCGCACTCACGAGAAACGCTTCAAAAAGCTTGTCATCGCCAACTAGGCATTGGTGCCGACGGCCTGATCTTACTCGAAGAGTCGGCTTGTGCAAATTTTAAGCTCCGCATATTTAATTCGGATGGCAGCGAAGCCGAAATGTGCGGCAATGGTATCCGCTGTTTAGCACAATTTGCAGCCGAGCTCGGATTCCCTGCAGCTTGCCGCATTGAAACCCTCGCGGGTGTATTAGAATCAAAAATCAGTCCGGCAGGCATTTCCATACGCATGCCGCAGCCCACTGACTGCAATTGGAAAAGAACTTTGTCCCTTAAACAAGGGCTGGTCGTTTTCGACTCTGTAAATACAGGCGTGCCTCACGCTTTGTTATTTGTCGATGATTTAGAAAAAGTGCCGGTAATGCAGGAGGGGCTAGAAATTCGACACCACCCCCGCTTTGGCGCTGCTGGCACAAATGTTAATTGGGTACAAAAAAAATCTGCGAACACAATTGCAATTAGAACTTTTGAACGCGGCGTTGAAGGAGAAACGTTGGCATGCGGCACAGGGGCTACTGCTGCTGCCCTCGCAGCTGCTATGCGTTATCAACTCCAATCACCAATTACTGTGTGCACTCGCTTAGGTGAAAAATTAATAATTGATTTTACTATTCTTTATGATAGTTTTAAAAACATCTGGATGACTGGTCCTGTAATTAAAACATATCATGGATTTTTTACTATGACTTAATGTTTCTATTTGATAATAAGTAGTAAATTAGGTAAAATATATGGCAACTGGCATTCGCCTACCCTTCCATTGGTTGGATAATAATACCTAAATAAAGGAGGTAACCATGGCTCAAAGGGAAACTTTTCAAACTGACGCTCTCGTATCCATGCTCGAGGACGCCACCAAGATTGTAAAAGATAAACTAGTCGAACTCCAAAAAAGAGCCAAAAGCGGCATCAGCATCCCAGACATGTTTGACATGCAGATGTTGATGAACAAGCTTGCCCAGCTTTCAGAAATGTGTACCTCCGTCGTTGCTGCCAGCAATACTTCTATTATGTCTATGGCACGCAACATTAAAGGTTAATTTTTTCTCTTAGTTTTGCTACACTGTCTTGAGGCTGCATAGGCGGCCTCAACGTGTTATTCCCACAGCACTTTTTCCAGCATTTAAGGTAGGACTCATGTCAGCTCAAACGAAACTTGAACCTCAAAATCCTTTAATACTCCGCTGTCATAGACTTATGGAAGCATTTGCCAAGTCTGACGATGAACGGGAATTTTACTTAGATAGAATGGAAGGCTTCCTGGTCTATGTGGATTTAGACAAATCCCAGGAAGAACTCGACAACCTGGAAAATGAATTAAAGGGCCATCCAGAACGTTATTGCCTGATCCCTAAACTCACCTTCTATGAAACCAAAAAAATTATGGAAGGTTTTGTTAATGAAAAAGTCTACGATATTGATACCAAAGAAAAACTCTTAGACATCATCCAATCAAAAGAAGCCCGTGAAAACTTTGTTGAATTTATTTTCGACCACCACTCCGAATTTGACAAGTGGCAGCAATATTATCAAGAGCGCTCTCGCATTCGCATTATCGAGTGGCTAAGAGCCAACAAATTCCAATTTGTCTTTGAAGAAGATTTAGACCTCGGCAAAAACGTCATGGAAAAAATTAAACGCAATCTGTTCCAAGCTAAAGTGCCCAAGGATATCCTTAATGCCCGCAAGCAGCTATACAATAAGGCAAAAACATATTATTCCAATGAAGCTCTTAACCCGCGCCCTAAACGGGGCCGTCCGCCCAAGCAAGTCGCCAAGACTGAAACTGAACCGCAACTAACTGGCGACATATACACAACAATTGTCCCTGCACTTAGGCCGTTCTTGTTTAACCCGGACAACCTAAATGTTTCCGCTTTCAGCTTTTCTCCTCGTTTTGAATCAGAAGAGAAAATGCTTAGCCGCCGCAGCCATCTTACAGAAGTGCCTACTACTATTGAGAGCTTTAACCAAAAATTAGCTTCATTACGCCAACTCTCCAGCAAATATGTCGAACAGGAACAACCACAAACCCCTTCCGCCCCGAAAGCAGCAAATAATTGGGATGATGAAGAAGATTTTGGCTTAGACGAAGATGATGATTGGGACGATGAAGAAGAACTTCCCAAAAAAGTCGTAAAAAAGAAACCGGTTGCAAAGAGCAAAAAAGCCGCTCCGGCAAAAACTCCAGTTAAAAAGAGCAGTGCTAAAGCACCCCCGGCCAAAGCTTTAAACGGCAAAAAGCTTCAGCCTGCTAAAAAAGCACCGATACCAGCCAAAAAGTCCCTTAAACGCAGTAAATAGCTTGCATAAGTCAAAGTAGACATTTGATTATCAGAATTTAAAGTTTTTTGATAAAAAACTACTAAGCTATTGTAATTAAGGGTTTTGCGTTACTTTGACTTATGCAACTGTCTCCGAATGTCATTCAAAAATGGCAAGCTGCTAAGTGTCGCAGCTAACCGCAGCTCAATCTTATTTTCCATCTTAACCCCACGTTCCAGCATCTGCAGGTTCTGCAGATGCTTTCACGCGGGGCTAACCAACTGTCAGCGCTGCCGCGCTTTTTCAAACTTACAGCCTTTAAGGCATGTCTTAATTAAAACCCAAGTTGCGCCCCTAAATCACGCTTGAACATTGCCG
>JAEYWL010000059.1 GCA_023428915.1 Verrucomicrobiota bacterium | reverse complement strand
ATTTCTTTTAGTCTAGAAATTATCCGCGAAGTCGAAGAGCAGCTCTTCTTCATGCTCGCTGTCGATATATTTCTTGCTCTTGCGATGGTAATCGAAACCTGTGCCGCCAGGGATAATGTGGCCCATGATCACGTTTTCCTTAAAGCCTTTGAGGTTATCGGTCTTACCCGCAAACGCCGCCTCAGTTAACACACGGGTTGTGTCTTGGAAGGAAGCTGCAGAAATAAAGGACTCTGTACTTAGAGAGGCCTTTGTGATACCTAAGAGAACCGGTGCTGCTTGCGCCGCTTTACCGCCCTCTTTAACCACTTTGTTATTTTCCAGCTCAAACTCCTTCTTATCCACTTCCTCGCCGTAGAGCAAGCTTGTGTCGCCTGGATCAACAATGCGGACTTTCTTCAGCATCTGGCGTACGATAATCTCAATGTGCTTATCGTTAATATCAACACCCTGCAGGCGGTACACTTCCTGCACCTGATTTACCAGATACTTCTGGAGTTCGCGCACGCCGCAAATTTCCAAAATCTCGTGCGGGATGACTAAGCCATCTGTCAGCTGCTGTCCTTTAACTACATGGTCGCCGCGCTGTACGATCAAGTGCTTAGTGTGCGGGATGAGGTGTTCCTCTTCCATACCGGAGAGCTCATCGCGTACCACTACAATGCGTTTGTTCTTCTGTACGCCGCGGAAGTCGATCACGCCGTCAATTTTGGCAATTTCAGCAGAATCTTTCGGTTTACGCGCTTCGAATAGCTCGGCAACACGAGGCAGACCGCCAGTGATGTCCTTCGTCTTAATCGCACCGCGCGGCAAGCGTGCCAGCAGTTTACCGGCTGTGGCATACTGTCCTTCTTCCACAGAGATAATCGCACCTGTTGGAATTGGATAGGTACCCACCAGTTCTTCGTAGTCGCTGTCAGCATAAATCGCGATTTGCGGATGCAATTCGCCGCGGTGCTGCTTAACGATGATCTCAGTTTGGCCAGTTTGCTTGTTGACATCTTTTTCGGTGGAAATACCCTCTACTAAGTCTTCGTACTTCACATAACCTGGGCGATCGCAGATAATAGGAATGTTGTGTTGTTCCCATTCTGCAATTCTCATGCCCTTCTTAATTAAGGAACCATCAGCAACTAGGATCTTTGTTCCTAATTCGATAGTAAAGGTTTGCAGAGGTTCAATCGACTTAGTGGCCAGAAGTTTCTTGTACTCTTCTAGAGTCCGCCCTTCATTGCGTACAATATTCAGAGAACCATTTTTGTTCAGGGCAATCCAGGCGCCTTCTTCGTTTTGAACGGTGCGCAGATCTTTGTAAACCAGGATGCCTTCAAAGTCGGAATCAATTTCCGGGCTGACGCTGGCAGACGCAATACCGCCCAAGTGGAACGTACGCATTGTTAACTGCGTTCCAGGTTCACCGATTGACTGGGCAGCAATGATACCCACAGCTTCACCCATGCTGACCTCGCGGCCATTAGCAAGGTTAACACCGTAGCATTTAGCGCATACGCCATGGCGTGTTTCGCAAGTCAGTACAGAACGGATGCGTACAGACTCTAAACCGGCGTCATCGATTGCTTCTGCTTGCTGGATGTTTAAAACATCGCCTGCATGGGCTAGCAGTTTATTTTTATCGCCAGGCAGGTAGATATCCTCGCAGCAAGTTCTACCAAAGATACGATCCTTAAGCGGCAGCAGCTCTTCCTGGCCTTGCTTAATCGCAGAGACTTCAATGCCATTCAAAGTACCGCAATCTACTTCTGTAATGATCACGTCATGAGAGACGTCTACAAGACGCCGGGTCAGGTAGCCGGAGTCTGCCGTCTTCAATGCGGTATCGGCCAGACCCTTACGCGCACCGTGAGAAGAAATAAAGTACTCCCCTACAGTCAACCCCTCGCGGAAGTTAGATGTAATTGGGGATTCGATAATCTCTCCGGATGGTTTCGCCATCAAGCCGCGCAACGCACCTAGCTGCTTTACCTGCGATTTGTTACCGCGTGCACCGGAATCCATCATCATAAAGAGAGGGTTCATGCCTTGCTCAGAGGTTTTACCGATTGCTTTAAATAGCTCCTCGGATAGAACATCGGAAACTTCAGTCCAGATGCTAATAACTTTAGATTTGCGTTCGCCTTCAGTGATCACGCCGTCTTCGTATTGCTTTCTTACTACTTCTACGCGCTTATGAGCCTCGTTGATTATATCTGGCTTATTGACAGGAACATATACGTCGGCTACACCTAAAGAGAGGCCCGATTTAGTAGACTCAGAAAAGCCCATGGATTTGAGCTTATCTAAGAAACGCACAGTAGCTTCTAAGCCGACTTTCTTGTAACATTGCAGCACTAAGTCGCTCATTTTCTTCTTAGGCAAGCTATAGTTTTGGAAACCGAGCTCTTTTGGCACAATCACATTGAATAATACGCGCCCTGGCGTTGTTTCAATAATGCCGTTTTCAGTGCGCAGCTTAATACGCTCGTGAATACGCAGTCCGCGGCCGATATTGTCGACACGATCGCCTTCATTATATTCAGCATCATGCCAGTTAAAGCTGCTGGAAGATAAGGACATCAAGACTTCCGCGCTATCTTTAAAAGTCTTTGTCTTTTTGCCATGCTCTTCCGGAATATAGAGCGGATCCATCATCAGATAGTACAAGCCAAGCGTCATATCTTTTTCAGGTACTGCTACAGGCTTACCGGATGAAGGCAGGAAGATGTTATCAGGCGCCATCATCAATAGTTTAGCTTCTAGCTGCGCTTCAATAGATAGAGGCACGTAAACCGCCATCTGGTCGCCGTCAAAGTCCGCGTTAAACGCTGTACAGACCATAGGGTGGATACGGATCGCTTTACCTTCGATCAGCTTGGGTTCAAATGCCTGGATACCAAGTCTGTGGAGAGTAGGCGCACGGTTCAGCAAAACTGGATGGCCTTTAATGATGTCCTCAAGTACATCCCACACTTCTGCGGCATGGCGCTGGATCATTTTCTTAGCTGAACGGATGGTGTACACATAGCCCATGTCTTTCAAACGCTTAACAATAAAGGGCTCAAATAACTCCAGGGCCATTAGTTTTGGCAGGCCGCACTGGTTTAGCTTCAATTCCGGACCAACGATAATAACCGAACGGCCGGAGTAGTCGACACGCTTGCCAAGCAAGTTTAGACGGAAGCGGCCCTGCTTGCCTTTCAACATCTCTGACAAGGATTTCAAAGGTCTATTGCCTGCACCCATGACCGGATGGCCATGGCGGCCATTATCAAATAGGGCATCTACCGCTTCCTGCAGCATGCGCTTTTCATTGCGCACGATAACTTCAGGTGTTTTAAGCTTTAGAATAGATTTTAAACGGTTGTTTCTGTTAATGACGCGTCTGTAGAGGTCGTTTAAGTCTGAGGTTGCAAAGCGGCCGCCGTCAAGAGGCACAAGCGGGCGTAGATCAGGCGGGATTACCGGAATTGCCGGCATCACCATCCATGCTGGATTGTTGTTAGAAGACAAGAAGCTTTCAATGATTTTAAGGCGTTTTGCCATCTTCATGCGAGCTTGCTGCGACTTCGTTTTGCGCAACTTATCTTTTAAATCGATCATTTGCGCTTGCAGATCTTCGGCTTCCAAAAGGTCGCGAATCGCTTCGCCGCCCATTTTCGCTACAAACGCATCACGGCCCCACTTTTCTTGGGCTTCGCGATATTCGATATCATTTAAAAGCTGTTTCTTTTCAAGGTCTGTTTGACCTGGATCAATCACTACATATTCTTCGTAGTAAATGACTCGTTCCAGATCGGTGGATGTCATGCCTAGCAGGTTTCCGATGCGGGAGGGCATGGTTTTGAAAAACCAAATATGCACCACTGGCACAGCCAATTCAATATGCGCCATTCTCTCGCGACGAACCTTAGACAGGGTGACTTCAACACCGCAGCGGTCGCAAACAATGCCTTTGTGCTTAATTTTCTTATACTTACCGCAAGCGCATTCCCAATCGCGTGTGGGTCCAAAAATCTTTTCGCAGAATAGACCACCTTTTTCCGGCTTAAATGTACGGTAGTTTATCGTCTCCGGCTTTTTAATCTCGCCGCGGGACCATTGATTGCGAATAACTTCATCCGATGCAATTTTAATTTTTAATTGATCGAATTGTGCATCTTGAGCATCTTCTTGATACATGTGCTCTCCTCAAAAAATTTATAGGACTACATTATCTTAGCTGAGGAATTAAAATATCCTATTGGCCCTTCCCTCGCTGAAAAGGGCCAATTGATTCTTGCTAGAAGTCTATTCTAGAATCATCGTTTCCGGGCGAATATCGAGACCCAATCCTTGCATTTCCTTAATCAATACATTAAAGGATTCTGGTGTACCGCTTCGCAGAAGGTTTTCACCTTTTACAATCGATTCATAGATTCGAGTTCTTCCGCCGACATCGTCAGATTTAACGGTCAACAACTCTTGCAATAAGTGTGCAGCTCCATAAGCTTCAGCTGCCCACACCTCCATCTCACCAAACCTCTGACCGCCCATCTGCGCTTTACCGCCCAGAGGCTGCTGAGTGACTAGCGAGTAAGGCCCCACCGCACGGGCGTGGATCTTATCTGCGACAAGGTGTCCTAGTTTCAACATATAGATATAACCGACAACTGCGCGATTATCTAGCCTGTCGCCAGTACATCCATCAAACAGATGTGATTTGCCATCTTCAGGCAGCCCTTCTTTTTTCATCATTTTCCAGATCTCTTTTTCTGGGAAACCTTCAAACACAGGGCTCTTCACGGCTATGCCAGCACGTTTTGCAGCAAAGCCAAGATGCGTTTCAAATAGCTGTCCCATATTCATACGAGACACCAAGCCGAGCGGGTTCAAGATGATTTCAACAGGAGTGCCGTCATCGAGAAAAGGCATGTCTGCTTCCGGAACAATCTTGGAAACAACACCTTTATTACCATGGCGTCCAGCCATTTTATCACCGACTTCAAGCTTGCGCTTAGAGGCAACATACACCTTAACTTGGCGGATAATGCCAGGGTCAAGATCTGTATCGCCCTTGCGCATATGCTCAACTTCAGTCTTAAACTGCATCTCTAGAGTTTGCAATGCCACCTCATATTCACGAAGAATATGCTTCAGAGTGTTGTAAATCTCATTCTCCGGCATTAACAGGTCTTCAACCGGTTCTTTCTCGATAATGTCGAGAACTTCCAAACCAATATGCTCCCCTTCATGAAGAATAATTTCAGCAGATCTTCTATGGACTACAGTTCCTGGCGCCAGTTCGTTTAGCAGCAGCGCACCCAACTTTTCATGTTTTTCATTCTTAAGTTGCGTCTGTCTGGCTTTGTACTCGCGCTGCAAGTCTTTTAATCTGGAAGCTTCTTCAACTAACTCATCATCAGATTTTGTTAAACGGTCGCGGCGGCTAAACACTTTTACGTCCATTACGACACCTTCAGTGCCTGGCGGGACTGTTAAAGATGCATCTTTAACATCTGCAGCTTTCTCACCGAAAATGGCACGCAGCAAGCGTTCTTCAGGGGCCAGCTCTGTCTCTGATTTTGGTGTAATTTTTCCCACGAGAATATCGCCGGCTTTAACTTCAGCACCAATGCGGATAATGCCGTCATCGCCGAGGTTAACTAATGCTTCCTCAGAAACATTTGGAATATCGCGTGTGATTTCTTCCTTGCCTAATTTGGTATCACGGGCTGTGATTTCAAATTCTTCAATATGAATGGAAGTAAAGTAATCTTCGCGCAGCAGCTTCTCAGAAATAATGATCGCATCTTCGAAGTTGTAACCAAACCAAGGCATAAAGGCCACAAGAACGTTCTTGCCTAAGGCCACTTCCCCTTTATCAGTAGCTGGTCCGTCAGCAATTACATCGCCCGCTTTAATTTTATCCCCTACATTGCAAAGAGGACGCTGGTTGATACAAGTGCCAGCATTAGAACGCAAGAACTTATTCAACACATAAGTCTTCTTATCCATACGGTTGTCTTTTGGAGAGATGACAACTTTTTGCCCATCAACATACTCAACTACTCCGTCTTCCATAGCGATCACTACTGCACCAGAGTCGCGTGCAGCACGTGCTTCCAACCCCGTACCCACCACAGGAGCTTCAGGTTTAAGCAAAGGGACGCCTTGGCGCTGCATGTTTGAACCCATCAAAGCGCGGTTCGCATCGTCATGCTCTAAGAATGGTATCAAACCTGTGACGATAGATACGAGCTGCTTGGGAGATACATCCATATGGGTGATTTTGGAGGATTCGATCTCTATCTGCTCCCCGCGATGTCTAGCCCAGCAAATGTTTTCTTGGAACATGTTATACTTATCAAGAGGGGCAGATGCCTGAGCGATGATGTGGCGCTCTTCCTGATCGGCTGTCATGTACTCAATCTCTTCGGTAACAATACCGTCGCGTACGACTCTATATGGCGTCTCAATAAAGCCAAATTCATTAATTTTTGCAAACGCTGACAGTGAAGTGATCAAACCGATGTTTGGCCCTTCAGGTGTCTCAATTGGGCAAATTCTTCCGTAGTGGCTGACGTGAACGTCGCGAACTTCAAAGCCTGCGCGATCCCTGTTCAAACCGCCGGGTCCAAGAGAAGATAAACGGCGCTTGTGGGTAAGCTCAGCCACAGGGTTAGCTTGATCCATAAATTGCGATAGCTGCGAGCGGCCAAAAAAGTCCTTAAGTACGCCAGATAACGCTTTAGCTGACACGATTTTACCAGGAGTTAGGGTATCGGAAGTAAAATCAAATAAGTTCATGCGCTCGCGGATGATTTTTTCCATACGCGCCAGGCCTATGCGGCACTGGTTCTGAATTAACTCGCCAACAGAACGGACACGGCGATTGCCTAAGTGATCGATATCATCGATGTAAACATCATCATGACCTTGTTTAAGGCGAATTAAATATTTCAACGCCCCAATAACATCTTCTTTAGTCAGCGTGACATTTTGCAATTGCTCTTCATCAATCTCTACATCGAGCTTAGAGTTGAGTTTATAACGGCCCACCCTACCGAGGTTGTAGCGTTTTGGGTCGAAGAATAGGCGCATAATAGCAGAACGAGCATTAGACAAAGTAGCTGGTTCGCCTGGACGTATTTTGCGGTAGAAGTCTTTTAGAGCTGTTTCATAAGAATCTGTCGGGTCTTTAGCCAGCATTTTAATAATCGGGCTAGTTTCATCTGCATCTTCAGCAATTTTAATGACCTGAATGCCTGCATCTACAATGCGTTTTAACATTGCAGTTGTCAGTTTTTCTGAGGCTTTGCCAAATACAATGCCGGATTCTTCGTCTATAACATCTTCTGCTAAGATTTTACCTACATACTTAGCGATCTCTTTTTCTGATTTCAGCTTTACTTTGCAAGTGCTGAAAAATTCTTCGATGATGTCTGTATTAGAGGAATAGCCCATTGTGCGAATGAAGCTAGTGGCCAGGATTTTTCTGCGTCGTTTTTTACGATCGATATAAATATAAATAAGATCGTTTGTGTCAAACGCACCTTCTAACCAGCTGCCGCGATATGGGATAATTCTAAACGAATAAATAACATTTCCGCGGGAATGACGCTCTTGTTCGAAGCAAATGCCGGGAGATCTATGCAACTGAGAAACAACTACGCGCTCGGCACCATTGATAATAAAGGTACCCTTATTCGTCATCACAGGAATGGTACCCATGTAGACTTCTTCTTCCTTAATACCTGTCTCATCCGTCAAGCGAAAACGCACTTTTAAGGTAACATTATAGGTAATTCCACGGCGAATGCACTCATCGGGGTTATATTTAGGAACTCCCAGACTATAAGAGATAAATTCCAGTACCGTTTTTTCATCGTAGGACTTTATCGGGAAAATCTCGTTGAAAACTTCCTGTAAACCAATATTTTCCCTTTCTTCAGGAAATCTATCTGCTTGCAAGAATTGATTATATGACTTAATTTGAATTTCTATGAGGTTAGGAAGATCGATAATGTCTTCCTTGTCACCAAAACTCATCCTATGCGGTGGCCTTTGCAACATTTTTCAAGGACTCCCTGTATTGGATTTTAAACGGGAAATACGATATAAAAGAAATGCATGACTAAATTTGAATATCCCCAACCGAGTATTATAGTAATAATGCGAGTTTTTATTCAAGTAGTCTCTAAAAAATTTTAAAAATATGAATACGCGAAAACAAGAGAGCTTTTGCTCTCTTGTTTTCTTTTTTTTCTTAAACAGCTGACAAAATGTGCTTACAGACCTTTCAAAGTCACTTTCGCTCCAGCATCTTCCATCTTTTTCTTGATGTCTTCAGCTTCGGCTTTAGGAGCAGTTTCTTTGATTGGCTTTGGTGCTGATTCAGATAATTCTTTAGCTTCTTTCAGACCAAGTCCTGTAATTTCACGCAGAACTTTGATAACTCCAATTTTCTTGTCAGCTGGAACTTCAGCTAAAATTACTTGGAATTCTGTAGATTCTGCAGCAGGAGCTGCAGCGCCACCGGCAGCTGGCATAGCAGCCATCATAGAAACGCCAGCAGATGCTTTAACGCCCCACTTTTCTTCTAGAGCTGTCTTTAGTTCAGACATTTCCAATACTGTCAATTCGCTTAATTCATTGACGAATTCTTCAATTGATTTCTTACTCACGACACAACCTCTTTGGTTTGCTTAAAATATAATCTGTTAATGAACTATTGTTTGATCTCTTCTTCTTGCTGCTTGCATTTGTTATCCAAACAGTAAACCACGCTAAGCAATAGCGCGTCCATAGTACCCAAAGTATGAGATAGTGGCGCTTCCAGTACGCTGAGAAATTGCGCGCGCATCTCGTCTTTGCTTGGGAGTTCGGATAATTTTTGCATCTGGTCAGCATTATACAGCTGTCCGTCCATTCGGCCACCAATCACGCTGATGGAGTCATTGTTATCTTTGCCGAATTTAATTACAGTTTTGGTCAAATCCAGTGTATTTTCACCACTAAATACTAAACCAATATGTCCTGTTAATGCTTCAATATCAAGCTTTACGCCTGCAGATTCTGCAGCTTTACAAAGAACGCGTTTGCGGACAACTTCAATATTTCCGCCTAACTTTGCGACTTCGCGACGGAAATCATTAGCTAAATTGGCGGTCAAGCCTTTATAGCTCATAACGATGAAAGATCCGCTGCGATCGATCTGTTCTTTAATTTCATCTAACAGGAGTTGCTTTTCTTGTCTCATACTCAACGACTCCTTAGGCTGATTCAATTTCGCTGAGGTCAATTTTCAAGCCGGGTCCCATTGTCGATGAGAGCACAAATGACTTGATATACTGCCCCTTGGCTGTTGAAGGCTTCGCACGGAGGACTGCAGTTAGGAAGGCCCTAATGTTTTCCTCTATTTTATCGGCTTCAAAAGAGACTTTACCAACGCCAGAGTTGACGACGCCGTGCCTATCATTTTTGAATTCGATTTTACCGCCTTGTAAGTCTTTTAGAGCTTGTGTAACGTCGTTAGTGACGGTACCAGCTTTTGGTGTAGGCATTAAGCCTCGTGGACCGAGTACTTTACCTAGCTTTCCTACCTCACGCATCATATCAGGTGTAGCTACGATAGCATCGAATGCCGTCCAGCCTCCACTGATTTTCTCGATGAGCTCTTCGTTACCCGCATAGTTTGCACCAGCTGCAAGCGCCTCTTTGACTTTGTCTCCTTTAGCCAAGACGACGATGATCATCTGTTTACCTGTTCCATTCGGTAATGAAACAGTTCCACGGACCAACTGATCTGTTCTACGAGGGTCAACGCCAGTTTTTAAAGCAACTTCAACCGTCTGATCGAATTTGACGGGTGGGCACTGCTTTAAAATCGCGATAGCATCTTTGATGCTGAACAATTGCTGCTCACCACCAACTTTCTTGGCTATCTCCCGAAACCTTTTGCTTGTATGACCCATATATCTGTTATCTCTTTACTTTATTCTGCAATGAGCTCAATGCCCATTGATCTCGCTGTTCCCAAGACGATATTAGTAGCTTGTTCAACATCGTTTGCGTTCATATCCTGCATTTTTTCTTCTGCAATTTTACGAGCTTGCGAACGTTTTATCTTTGCTACTTTATCTCTGTTAGGCACAGCAGAGCCTTTTTCAATACCCATAGCTTTTTTAAGCAATGAGGATACAGGCGGTTTTTTTGTGATAAATGTAAATGATTTGTCTTGGTAGACAGTAATCACTACCGGAAGGATATCACCCGCTCTGTCTTGAGTTTTTGCGTTGAATTCTTTGCAAAAACCCATAATGTTTACACCAGCGGCACCAAGGGCTGGACCAATTGGAGGTGCTGGATTTGCTTTTCCTGCAGGGATCTGCAGTTTAATAATTTTAACAACTTTTTTCGCCATTGTTTTAGTCCTATTTCCTATTCACTGGATGTTAAGTAAATTAGAGGCTAATATAAAAGGTCAATTTTTTTGCGTTAATATTAACAGGTAATCCCATTTGAAGCAATTTATTATAGCGTATTCCTAGCAAAATTGCGCAAAATCACACAAAAAATTGGCCGCGCAAATGTTAAGTGGACTCAGCGCTTTCCTCTTCTGTTACTTCTTCCACTTGGGCAAATTCCAGGTCATCAACTCGAGTATCTCTACCAAAAATGCTGACGAGCACGCTTAAACGGCCTTTATCGTGGAACACTTCAGTAACTGTGCCAACAAAATTGACAAAGACGCCATCTGTAATTTTAACACGATCGCCCACTTCGAATTTGTGCTTCTGCGTAACTTTTTCTTTTTTCTGCTCTAAATCACTTAAAATTTCTTCAACTTCACGTTCTGTTAAAGATGTCGGTTTTTCACCACCTAGAAAATCTACAACGCCTGCCACACCTTTAATAAATTGCCAGGAGTCATCCGTGAGATTCATTTTGACAAGTAAATACCCTGGCCAAACTTTTTTCTCAACTACATGTTGCTGTCCGCGTTTGACTTCAGATACATTTTCTGTGGGAAGTAACACTTCTGCGATTAGGTCGCTTACACCTTTGAGCTCTCGTTGCTCTTCGATTGTTTTTTTGACCTTTTTTTCGTGAGTTGTTAAAACTTGAACGACATACCACTTATACATGAATTAACCCCTCTTCAGCCGCTGATTAGTTTAATCAAAGCCGATAAACCGCTTAAAAAGGATTGTATTAGCAGATCCACAATGTAAACTCCCAGGCCAAATGTGAACGCAGCGATCATTACAATCTTCGTATAAGCAATCAGTTCTTCTTTGCTTGTCCAATTTATTTTGGTAATTTCACCTTTAACATCGGAGATAAATTCGCGAGCCTTGGAGCTGCTATTGGCTTTTTCAGCAGTACTTGTTGTTGAACTGGAGGGTCTTTTTACTTCCATGACAGTCATACTTCCTCGCAAAAGTTATTGCCTACTTGAGAGATTCTTTTTTATCCGATGAAAACTTATGTCTATAACGAGTGCGGAGGGATTCGAACCCCCGACCGGCGGCTTTGGAGACCGCTGCTCTACCAGCTGAGCTACACACCCTTTTTTTGTAAGGTTAACCCTGACAGAAATTGTTCTGTCAGGGTTAAGTCAATCACTTACTTAATGATTTCAGAAACAGTACCGGCACCGATTGTGCGTCCGCCTTCACGGATCGCAAAGCGCATACCTTTTTCCATAGCAACAGGAGCGATCAGCGTTACAGTGATCTCTACGTTGTCGCCAGGCATAACCATCTCTACGCCAGCCGGTAATTCAACTGTACCGGTTACGTCTGTAGTTCTGATGTAGAACTGTGGACGGTAACCTGTAAAGAATGGCTTATGGCGTCCGCCTTCATCTTTTGTCAGGATGTAGACAGGGCCTTTGAATATTGTATGCGGTGTGCAAGTACCTGGAGCTGCAATAACCATACCGCGCTCGATATCATCTTTGTTCAAGCCGCGGAGCAGGATACCGACGTTTTCACCAGCACGGCCTTCATCCATTGACTTGTTAAACATTTCGATACCAGTTGCAACTGTATCACGCGTATCTTTTAAGCCAATTAATTGCAGCTTATCGTTGAGCTTTACAATTCCGCGCTCGATACGGCCTGTAGCAACAGTACCGCGGCCAGGAATAGAGAACACATCTTCGATTGGCATTAAGAACGGTTTATCTGTCTCGCGAGCTGGTGTTGGGATCGCTTGGTCAACTGTATCCATCAGTTTCTTAATGGCATCAACGTATTTCTGATCGCCTTCTAGCGCTCTGAGAGCAGAACCTCTGATGATTGGCACATCTTTGTAACCTTTTGACTCTAACAGTTCGTGCAGTTCAAACTCAACAATCTCGAGCAGCTCTTGATCGGCTTCGCCAAGCATGTCGACTTTGTTCAGGAAAACGACGATATTGGGTACCTGCATTTGGCGGGCCAATAGGATGTGTTCTTTTGTTTGAGGCATTGCACCATCTGTCGCAGCAACCACGAGAATCGCGCCGTCCATCTGAGCAGCACCTGTAATCATGTTCTTTACGTAGTCGGCGTGGCCTGGGCAGTCTACGTGTGCGTAGTGGCGTGCAGCTGTTTCGTATTCTACGTGTGAAGAGTTAATGGTAATACCGCGAGCTTTTTCCTCTGGGGTATTATCGATAGAAGAGTAGTCTCTGAACTTTGTAGATCCTGAATGGTTCTCTGCTAGAACTTTTGTAATAGCAGCTGTAAGTGTGGTCTTGCCATGGTCAACGTGGCCAATGGTCCCAATGTTGACGTGTGGCTTGTTCCGCTGAAATGCTTCTTTAGCCATTTTTTCCTCCGTGGACTCCGGTATGCTTTATTTGTTTTTTCTATTCATTCTGCCCAGAATAGGAATTGAACCTACGACCGCTTGCTTACCATGCAAGTGCTCTACCACTGAGCTATCTGGGCGAGCTTATCCCGCTACCACTAGCGGCACTGCATTTAGCAGTGTAAATTTACAGGGCTCGCTTTCCCCTTTAAGCCAATCTAAAACAAACTGTTCTTGAATTAGAGAGATCTTAAAACCTTGTTAGGTTATTCTTTTGCCTAAATATTGTCAATAGATACCTGTAAAAGAATTTGCTATTTTTGTCTGAAGATAATACGAGCTTTACTTAAGTCGTATGGGGACATTTCTACAGTGACAAGATCTCCGACTAAAACGCGAATGTTTTTCATACGCATTTTACCACAAAGGTGAGCAATAACCTTCATACCATTTTGGAGAGCGACTCTGAAGTGCATGTTCGGCAGCAATTCTTCAACAGTTCCGTCGAGTTTTAGTGTGTCTTCTTTAGGCATAACACCTTTGGTTACTATAATTAATGCAAGTCATGATACGGTTTTTATCTTACAAGTCAAGCGGAAATATGAAATTAAAGATACCGAAATTGTTTTAAATACGCCAATTTCAAAAATGCGTCATCGAGTTGTTGGCTTATTTCAACTTGCTCTTGAGCAATTGCGCGCATAAGATTGTTTAAATTTGCGATTCTTTCCATCATTCTTTCCTTTCTCTGCTGGTTTTCAATAAAACTTCTTTTAGAAATACCTGCAGAAACAGTTATATTTTTATGCGGGCCCTGCGAGACTTGAGTACGGGAATTATTTGCAGCGCATCTGCTAGTAGTTATCGCAAAGTCAAGATGTCTGGGATGGTAAACTGGCCGGGAGGCAGGGGGATTTGCACTTCCCTCTTGCTCCCTTGCCTTTCTCTCATCGCACAGAGGATCTTCAAGCCAGTCCTTTATATTCCGGACTACAATTTCTTTTTTTGACCACCAGCTAGCACTCCGCATGCAGGCCATCACTTTCTTATGTGCTTTTTCTTGCAAAATGGATCTTATCTGATCTTCATTCTTACAAAGTACTACATTAGAAATTAACACCTCGCTATCAAGTTTTATCGTATATTTAGCTGAAGCGATCGCTTCTTCGGAAAATGCTCGTGCTTGTACTAGCGCAAGTATTTTTATGTCTAAGCAGAAAGTTTCGTCATTATTTTTTTGCGGGAAGCGCCAAAATTCTTGTTTTTCTGGTTGTATGGTTTCTTCTGCTCCGAGCTCATTGGTTTTTAAAACAGTCAGCTTGGGTTTATCCTTTTCCCCTAACCCTTGCGATTGAGAAAATCGAATGCTAATTAATCTAGAAGCACAAAAAATAAACATGGAATTTGCCAAGTTTTTCGGAATACCATTTTGACTGCATGAAAGCCATTTATACTTTGATGCATTTTGAACTGCACCTGCATTATCCAATTGGGATGTTTTCATCTCATCATCAGTTTCAAAGGCAGCTTGAGCTTGAAACGGTAAAGTTTCATTTGAAAGTAGTTCACTTATATGCATAGTCTTTCACGGGTATAAAAAAATTTATAATAAAATTATTTTAAAGCAACAATTCTGCCAGTATTTTTTTATTAACACAATAAAATACAAATAAAAACGATTGAATAATTATTTTTTGCCGTTTATCTTGCATATTTTTATGAAAATATAGGAACACTTATGAATTTCAGCAGTTGCATAGCAAAGCAAAAAGAGATCGAGGATTTATTTCGCGATAAGACAGGAGAACAGGAACGTTATGAGGCGATTATTGCCTTGGGCAAAAAACTGCCTAAACTGCCTGTTGAATTGAAAACAGACGAAAATCTGGTTAAAGGGTGTCAAAGCCGCACCTATATTTGCAGTACTTTTGATGGAATTACCATGCATATCAAAGGTGAATCCGACGCCTTAATTTCATCTGGTCTTTTGCACCTTTTGCTTAAGGCTTATGACGGTGAAGCACCAGAGACTATCCTTAAGTGCCCGCCAGCCTTTATTGAAGCACTCAATCTAGCAGCAAGCCTATCTCCTAATAGAGCAAATGGTTTATACAGCATGCATCTGCGTTTAAAGCAAGATGCTCTTAAGTTTCTAATAGAGGCCGGTAAAGTTGAGTAATTAATAGACTTCTTGCGTAATTAGCTTTGCTTGAAAAAATTGAAGTTTTTTGAGCAGCTTTATCGAAAAATTTAGCGATAAGGATGCAAAAAAAGGCAATTTTGGCAAGCAAATGTAATTACACAAGAAGTCTAATGATTGATTATGGTTTTTTCCAGCAGCAAATCATTCGTATCTTTTTGCTCGGCACTTAATTCTGCAACCCTGTCTTTTAGACTTTTAAGTTCTTTACTTTGCTGCTCAAGCTGCTCGCTCATTTTGCTCAAAATATTTATCAAATCACCCGTACTCTGAATTTCAACATTATTGAAGGACTCGCAGCTCTGCTGCATCTCTTGAGCTTGTGCTCTAAAATTATTCACACCAGTTAGACTCATGATTAACCTCTTTTTTCTTATTAGACTTCTATTAAATACTCTTCGGGCTTGAAGATCTTATAAAAAGCTTATTAAGATTTAACAAAGAATAAGAATAGGCTTCTTTCGAAATCTTGTTCTTAATCTTGATCTTGCTCTCGATCTTGATCTTAATCTTGCTTCTCTTCAATTTTTCTAAATCAGATTGATACACACCAAACCCTGATCGAAATGTGTGATAAAAAAGATTAAGATTAAGATTAAGATCAAGATCGAGATCAAGATTTGCTATCAGACCTGTCAGGACTCTAATTTACCTTTAAACCCCACGTTCCGATACCTGCAGGGAGATCCTGCAGGTATCTTCACGCGAGGCTACTTGCAGTGCCATCGCTTCCGCGATGGGTTAAAAAACTGCTTCATTTATGCGCTATACATGGTATTTGTGAAATAGAGGTCTTATTTACACAACACTCCACTTCCAGGGGAAATCCGATGCATCGCGTCAGCGATGCAAGTTGTTAGCCCCGCGTGTAGGCTCCGCAGGAGCCGGAACGTGGGGTTACAATGGATATACATATTGAGCTGCGGCAGCAGCGACACAATAGATAACGTCAAGAAAAAGATGTGTCCAATTGCAAGGACAAGTCGCCGCTTTAGCCCGGCAAATCTTGATCTTAATCTCGATCTTGATCTTAATCTCGCTTCTCTTCAACTTTTCTAAATCGGATTGATACACACCAAACCCTGATCGAAATGTGTGATAAGAAAGATTAGGATCAAGATCGAGATTTGCTATCAGACCTGTCAGGACTCTTTTATGTTCGACAAGTCGAACATAATAAAAGCTGCGACGAGTCGCAGCACTCCAAATTATTAGACATCTTCGGCTTTTAGCTTAACGCAAATGGGCTGAGAGGCACGGGATTGCAGTTTCGAAAGAAGTCTAATAAAAAAGGATTAACATGAGATCTCTCCTGTTAATCCCTAAAAAATGCTGGATTAATAGGCTAGAAGGTTAATCAAGGCATATTCTTGCAGAAAGTACTGCGTATAGTTCTTTAAATTGTTGAGATATTGGTCGCGGCAGAGACTTACCGGGACACCGCTACGATATGCTGCAAGAAACTCCTTACCTGCAATAGAAATAAAATTCTCTGCAAAATACTGTTGAAATTCTCCCCAGGTATATTCCGGCCAATAAATAGCATGGATATCTTGCAAAGAGACTGTACCTGAACTACGCAGTGCATCATGCAGAGCAAATTTTTCAGCTGCAATTGCCAGCTGTTTTTTTAAACTTTCATCTCCATAATCATCAACAAGATTTGCTCCGTCCTGCCAAAGATAAGCATTATTTTCAATCTTGGCATGAACACCCCTGCCGTAGCTATCTAATATCACATAGCTGCCTTGTGAAGAACCTAAAATAGTATAAACAGCATTTTGGTATAGGTAGCTAGCATGCACGGCAAAATATTGATAATTAATGCTAAATAACCGGGAACTGGGCAAGTACAGCATCAGCCAATCTTTAGGGCTTAAAAAACGCCCGTATTCATTATACCAACAATTCTGCATGACTACATCGGGTAAACCAGGCAAGGAAAGTACAAATGGATTAGCCATATCCAAGTAACCTTTAAAGCCAAAACCTAAAGGCCTTTTATTCGTCATTCCCTGAATATTTTTTCCGATGACCGTATGGCAGATACCTTCTTTATTAAAAACCAGCAGCCGCTGCTTATAAGTATCTGTAACAACTAAGTCGTTATTCCACTTGCAAAACCCGTAGGGCATGTTGAAGAGATCTTTTCCAGGACCATTTCCGCCAAAACTCTGTATTGGCTTTAAGAATTGCGGTTCAAGTAAACACACCCTTCCCTGATGGGCATCCGTTACATAGACCCCATTTTCATCAACTAGCAGCCCTGTCGGCCACATGAAATCATAGCCATCCCAACCTTGACTTTTTATAGCCTGAAGTAAATGGCCATTTAAGTCGTACACTCTGAGTTCTCGCTTGCCTAAGCTAGTGACATAGATTTTATTTTGGTAAATGGCTAACCCATGAGCCCCTGGAAGTTGATCAACATGCCACAGCAGTTCTCCAGCACGATTAAAAACAAACAAACTGCCATCAAAATCTGCGGCTGCAATTACCTGCTCATCCTCAGAAACAGCAAGGGTTTCAGGGCTAGTCATTAATGGGTGTCTAATTTCATCAATTAAGTCTAGCTTATTGTCGGCGTATCTAAGAATAAGCAAATTTCTGCCGCCGTAATTTGCCAGATAAATTAAATTACTTTTTGATGAATATTGGACTGTTGTAGGATTCCAAACACGAACTTCAGCTGCAGGAATTTCAACTACTGTCGCGTTGCTAAGATCAAGCAGAAAAAGTTTCCAATAATTGCAAATGAAAAATTGCTTTTCTTTATAGTGAGCTATTGATACAGGCAAACCAGACAGTTGAAGCTCGTAATGCACGCAGTTTGGTGTAAATTTGAAATTTTTTGGAGCAAAATCTCCCATTACCGCACTGTATTTAATTTCCTCTGCAACACCTTCACATTCCCCATGGCAAGAGGCGCTAATAATCAATCCCAAAAACAAACACAAATATCTATACATAAATGCTATGCTCCGCTAGGTGTTAAGCTGAATGAGTCCACAAAGTGATCGAACTCTTTGACATTGTATTCATCATTTTTGGCTATATAAGACAAAAGATATAGCGTACGGCCAATGATAAAAGCCCTGCACGCGGTGTGGATGTCTGGATTTTGAATAGTGAAATCAAGTGTTTTATGATTTTGATAGGACCTGATTTGTTTATCGACGAGCTGGTTCTCTGTATTTGAGGCTAATGTCTCATCTATTACCGTTTGAAAGATATCTTCAGGGTTTGATAAATCACCTTCTGATGGATAGGTAATCATGGTAATCATAAATAAATTGCCGTTGCCTTTCTCAGCAATGTAGATATCGTACCTTCTTTTTGCGCCGCTCTTAGGATCTACTACTGTATCCGCTGTGTATTGAGGAATGGCAGGCACCTGCACCGTGAAGGATCCGTCATTAGGTACAAATTCGCGCCAGTCGTCAAATTCGCCTGTCTGCATGCTCGTATTTAAATCGGCCGGGATAGCTCTATAGAGGTCTTTAGAACTTTTAAGAATCACAAATATGGCCGTGACGATTATGACCATTATTACAAGAAACAAAAAACGCGCATTCCACATAGATCAAGCTCCTAAAAATTTTTTTACCATCCTACTGGATTTGAAGGCAAAAGCACAATACGGAATTGACTTTTAGAGCCGTATTCGCTTTACTGGCTTCCTGAAAATGAGGTTGTATATGTACTGTAAAAACTTTTTAATATTCACTATTTTACTCTCTCTGTTTTCCTGCAATACCCAGAAAAATGAACAAGACAAAAAAGCTGAAAACAAAACGATCTCTTTCGCCATGACCACTGAGCCGAATACTATGGACCCCAGGGCTGGAAGGTCTTTGTATTTTGTGCAATTTATCCAGCTGCTATATGAAGGATTGATGCGGCAGGATGCTTCCGGCAGGGTGGTTCCCGCTGCAGCTGAATCCGTAAGCTTTACCCCTGATCTTAAAACTTATACTTTCAAGCTGCGCGACGCAAAGTGGTCCAATGGGGAACCGGTAACTTCATATGACTTTGCTTATGCACTTAAAACACAGCTTCAACCTGATTTTCCAGCGCCAAACGTGAGCCAATTATACAATATTGCAGGGGCTAAAGAAGCCAAAGAGGGGTTAAAAGCACTAGATGAAGTGGGCATTGAGACGCCCGATGCTAAAACGTTAATCATCAAACTGCAAAATCCCCACCCTTACTTTTTAGAAATTGCCGCCTCGCACATCATGTTTCCCGTTTACCAGCCCTCTGATAAGCAATACCCAAACTGGCCGGATGGACCGGCTGATAAGGTAATTACCAATGGCCCTTTTGCATTGGCTAATTGGAAACATGGCCATGAAATCACCCTCAAAAAAAACCCTTACTATTGGAATGAGGAAAATGTACTTTCCAATCCCCTTTCGTTTATGGTTTTGGATGGAAATACTTCCCTGCAACTATTTCAACAAGGACAGCTTGATTGGATAGGCTCTCCTTTATCTATGATCCAACCTGAGGCCATTGAAACCTTGCAACATACTGGCCAACTTGAAACGGCCCCTGCAGCCGGCACTTACTGGCTGCGAGTCAACACCGCCAGTTTTCCCCTTTCTAATAGTAAGCTGCGCCAAGCCTTAAGCTATGCCATTAATCGGCGCCAAATCGTCAATCATATTGTGCAAGGCGGCAATCAGCCGGCAACCGGTATTATCCCCCCATCGCTTACTGATTACCACGAACCCTACTTTATCGATCACGATACAGTTGCAGCAAGACAGCTTTTTCAAGAGGCATTAGAGGAATTAAATCTTACTATCGACAATTTCCCCAAAATTACTCTTTATTATGGAGTGGATGATTTTCTGCATAAAATTGCCCAAGTCATTCAAGAAGAATGGCAAAAAACTTTTCCAGTTCCTTCAGGAACATTTGTCATCCAAAAACTTGAACCGAAAATTCTTTTTGAAAAAGTATCGCATAAAGATTACCAGCTGGCATTAGGTTCATGGTTTGCTGATTTTAGAGACCCGATAAACTTTTTAGATGTGTTTAAAACAAAACAAACCTCAACTAACAACACTAACTGGGAAAACCCTAAATATATTAGCTTGCTCGAAAGTGCCGATATTGAACGCGATCCCTTTCAACGCAAGCAAATATTAGCTGAAGCAGAAAAACTTCTTATCAGCGAAATGCCGGTTATCCCGCTTTATTTTGCTAGTTATAGGTATGCCAAAAATCCTTTCCTTCAAGGGACGCATATTGTCGACCTCGGTTATATGGATCTTAAAGAGGCTTATATCGGTCCTAGTTTGGAAACAATTGCAGATGAATAATTTTCTCTGTTTTTCTGGCTGCGCCTTGCTCTTATTGCTGAGCCTTGTAGGATGCAACTCGTCCGATAAGGCTCTCCCCTATCAAACTTTGCGCTTAAACATGGTCTCGGAACCTCCGACCCTAGATCCACGCATCAACACCGATTTGGTGTCTTTAAATATCATCAAGCACCTTTTTGAAGGATTAGTGAGAGAGACCAAAAATGGGATAGAGCCTGCAATCGCAGAGTCTTTTACCCTTTCCGAGGATGGCAAAACGTATCACTTTAAACTGCGCGAAGCCTACTGGTCTAATGGCAGGCCCGTTACGGCACATGATTTTATCTCTGCGTGGCAATGGGTAATAGCCCCACAAAATCCATCAGGCATGGCGCGCCTTCAATATGTCATTGAAAATGCCCAAGAGATCAAAAAGGGGGTCAAGCCTTTAACCGATTTTGGCGCCTACGCCCTGAATGATCGGGAGCTCATTATAAAGCTTGCTAAACCGGCTCCGCATTTCTTAAGCTTATTGACCTTGCCTATTTATTTCCCGGTCTATCGCCAAGCAGATGACGAAGCGATAAACTGGGCATTTGAAGCAGCCACCTTTATTAGCAATGGCCCTTTTAACTTGAAAACCTGGCGCCATTCGGACCAAATTGTTTTGGTGAAAAACCCCCATTATTGGAACAATGAAGCTGTACAACTTGAGCAAATCCATTTTAACATGATCGAAGATGCAGGAACGGAACTGCAAATGTACGAAAGCGGCGCTCTTGATTGGTGCGGCAATCCCTTAACCATTGGCATCCCCAAAGATGCCCTGCCGACATTGCAAAGTTCAGGCAAGCTGCATTCAGACCATTGGAATGCCCCCATATTTTACATGTTCAATACCTTGAAGCACCCCTTTAACAATAGCAATCTTCGCAAAGCCTTTACTTATGCCATCAACCGCAAAGATGTCGTCGAACATATTTTGCAAGGAAAGGGACAAGAGGCTTTAAGTCTGGTTCCAACCGGATTAATAGCTGAGGCATCGTACTTTAAAGATCATGATCTGCCAGCTGCCCGCAAGCATTTTCAAACTGCATTAGAAGAACTAAAAATTACTAAAGAACAGCTTCCGCCTATTACCCTTATTTACAACAGTGCTGAACTTCACCAAAGCGTAGCGCAAGCTGTACAGGAGCAGATAAGAAAAGCTTTTGGCATCAGCCTGCAATTGCAGCACATGGAGTGGAAAGCCTACTTAAGCGAAGTGGATAAGCGCGACTTTTGCATTGCGCGCTTAGGGATGCAGCCGCCTTACGACGATCCATTAGCTTTCATTGAGATATTTAGCGACCGCACTAATTTCCTGAATGTTGCCAGTTGGGAAAATCCCGAATACATCGCTTTATATGAACAATCTTTTTTTCAGAAGGATAAAGAAAGGCTTGAAACCTTGCAAAAAGCAGAAGCCATCCTTATGGATGAGATGCCTTTTTGCCCCCTCTTTTTTTATAAACTAACCTACCTGCGCAACGAAAAATTGCAGAATGTCTTCATTTCTCCAACCGGAATGGTTGATTTTACCTGGGCCTATTTTGATGAATAAGTGCTGCTATTTTTTAAAAAAAACTCTCTATCTGCTCATTACCTTCTTTTCCATTGTCTCTCTCACCTTTTTTCTGATGAAGATGATCCCTGGCGATCCATTTAGCGACGAGCAGCCCATGCCGCAAGAAATTAAAGAAGCTATCAAAAAGCATTACGGCCTCGATAAACCCTGGTATGAGCAATATGGCATCTACCTCTCTTCAGTGGTAAAGGGGGACCTTGGCCCTTCATACAAATACAAAGCCCGCACGGTAAATCAAATCATCGAGCAGGGCTTTCCAATTTCTGCTATCCTGGGATTGGAGGCGCTTTTATTGGCAGTTAGCTTCGGCATAGCCTTAGGTTCGCTTGCAGCCCTCTACCATAATCGCTGGCAAGATCATGCCGCGATGTGTTTTGCCGTCTTGGGTATGTCTGTTCCTAGCTTTATTCTGGCGACATTGCTGCAGTACTACTTAGCCATATGCTTGAATCTTTGCCCCATAGCGCTATGGGGTTCTCTTTCACATACCATCTTGCCGGCACTTTCCCTTGCAGCATTGCCGACAGCTTTTATAGCTCGGCTTACGCGGACAAACATGTTAGAGGTGCTGCAGCAAGATTATATCAAAACAGCCAAAGCCAAGGGGCTGCCCTATCGCCGCATCTTTTTTGTACACGCCCTGAAAAACTCCCTTCTGCCCGTAATCGCCTATCTCGGGCAGCTCACAGCTAATATTCTGCCCGGCAGTTTTATCGTAGAAAAAATATTTGCCATACCTGGTCTAGGGCAATGGTTTGTGTTAAGCGTGGCCAATAGGGACTACACAGTAATTATGGGAACTACTATATTCTACAGCCTGCTTCTGCTTGTGATCATGTTTATCATAGACCTGTGCTACGGGCTCATAGACCCGCGCATTGCAAGGAGGGCTTAAGATGTCTATTGACTACCCTGCAGAATCATTTGCACCTTTAACTTTTGTAGATGAAACGCATACTTCCCATGCCCCTGCACCTCATTTTAAAACTGAGTGCTGGCGCCGTTTTAAACAAAACCGGATCGCTTTTCTCGGCTTAACTCTGCTAGGCTTAGTGCTATTTTTTGCCATTATAGGGCCTGTAATAAGCGGCTATACATATTATGAGACTAACTTGGCCATGAAAAACCTGCCGCCGTCTGCTCAGCATTGGTTTGGGACAGATGATTTAGGCCGGGATGTGTTTACAAGGGTCTGGTATGGCGCCCGCATATCCTTGACCGTAGGGATAATTGCAGCTACCGTAGATTTAATTTTGGGGGTCGCTTGGGGCAGCATTGCAGCTTTTTCCGGAGGCACAGCAGATGAGATTATGATGCGGATCGCCGACCTCATTTACGGCCTGCCAAATCTGCTTGTCGTTATCTTATTAATGGTTGTGATGGGTTCGGGCTTGCTGCCCATAATAGCAGCTTTAACCATTTTTGGCTGGATCACAATGGCGCGCATTGTCCGCTCGCAAATTTTGCAGATCAAGCAGAAAGAATATGTCCTGGCTGCCATAGCTTTAGGGGCAAGTTTTCCCAGGATACTCTTTAAACATCTCATTCCAAATGCCATGGGGCCGATTATCATTACCATGACCCTGACGATTCCGGCAGCCATCTTTTCAGAAGCTTTTTTAAGTTTTTTAGGATTAGGCGTGCAAGCTCCTGTTGCCAGCTGGGGCACAATGGCCAATGAAGGGCTGCCGGCACTTAGATACTACCCATGGCGCTTGTTTTTTCCCGGTCTTTTTATCAGCTTAACGATTTTTGCTTTTAATGTCATCGGAGATGGCTTGCGCGATGCATTTGACCCTAAATTAAGAAAATAAAATAAATATGCCGCCTTTAATTGAGATCAAAAACCTGCACCTTGCTTTTAACAGCCGCCACGGCCGGGTAAATGCCCTAAAAGGGGTAACCCTCGCTATCGAAGCAGGCGACACGATTGCTTTGGTGGGAGAATCAGGCTCCGGAAAAAGTGTCACAGCCCACACTATTCTTGGATTACTCCCCGATACAGCTGAAATTACTCAAGGCAGCCTCAGCTACAAAGGGCAAATACTTACTAAAGAATTGCAAAACCTTATCAGAGGGAAAGAAATCGGCACTATTTTTCAAGATGCTTTAAGCGCCCTCAATCCCACACTTACTACCGGCACCCAAATTCTCGAAGTGCTGCAACTGCATCTAGGACTTACCCGTCAACAAGCTAAGGAAGAAGCTATCAGGCTGTTTGGGCTGGTCGGCTTAACTGAACCGGAAAAACGCCTTAAACAATACCCTTTTGAGTTAAGCGGCGGCATGCGGCAGCGGGTTATGATCGCCATAGCCATCGCCTGCAAACCATCGCTGCTGATTGCCGATGAACCAACCACAGCCTTGGATGTCACCATTCAAGCGCAAATATTACGCTTGTTGACTCAGCTTAAAAACCATTTTCAAATGAGCATCTTATTTATTACGCATGACTTATCCATTGTCTCGCAGCTATGCAATAAAATTGGCGTCATGTATTACGGCCGGATAGTAGAATTCGGGTTTACCCATCAAGTGTTAACTGCACCGCAACACCCCTATACACAAGCTCTTATAGGTGCAATTCCCGCTTTTGAAACATCCGGGGATAAATTAAAAATGATTCGCGGCAACCCGCCCAACGTATATGAATCTTTAACAGGCTGCGCCTTCCACCCCCGTTGCCCGCACGCCATGCAGATTTGCGTCCGGCATGCCCCATTGGAACAAAACTGCCTGCCGGATAATAGAACCAGCTGCTGGCTGCACTACAGGAAAGAAAAATGAATGCTCCTTTGCTTAAAGCCGATAAGCTCACTAAACAATACAAATTACAAGGCAGGCCAATAAATGCCCTGCAGGATTTTTCTTTTACCATTTTCTCTGGTGAAACTATTGGCCTGATTGGCGAAAGCGGCTCCGGCAAGTCCACAGCTGGAAAATTACTATTAAGACTTGAAGACCCTTCTGCAGGTCAGATCTTTTATAAAGGCACGGAGATCACTAATTTCACCCGTAAACAGATGCTCCCATTTCGCAAAAAAATGCAAATCATTTTCCAAGACCCTTTTGCTTCGCTAAATCCGCGTATGCTGGTAGGAGATATTATTGCGGAACCGTTGGAAATCCATCATTTGCATCTCAATCAAAAGGAAGACCGTGTTTCTGAACTCCTGCAGCAAGTAGGTTTACCATCAGACGCTGCCAGGCGTTACCCACATGAATTTAGCGGCGGCCAAAGGCAGCGAATTGCCATTGCCAGAGCCCTTGCAGTTGAACCGGAGTTTATCGTATGCGATGAGCCTATCTCCGCCCTGGACCTCTCCATTCAAGCGCAAATTGTAAACCTGCTTAAAGATCTGCAGCAAGAACTTGGGCTGGCTTACTTATTTATCGCCCATGACTTGGCTATGGTAAAATATCTGTCACATCGTGTGGCAGTACTTTATAGAGGCAGCGTAGTAGAGTTCGGACCAAGTGATGAACTATTTAGCAATCCCCAGCATCCTTACACTCAAGCCCTAATCGACGCTATTCCCCATATAGGAAAGCCTTCTCAAGTCTTCCTTGAAGGAGAAATTCCCAACACCACGGCAGCACAGCCTACAGGCTGTCCTTTTTATAGCCGCTGCCCAAAAGCAACCTCTATCTGTAAACAGGAGGAGCCGCCCCTTATCACTATCGGCCAGCAACAAGTGAAGTGTCATCTACATAAATTTTAAATAATTAAATATTAACATGATACACGCTTCGCGCTGCAGGATCGGCTGCGCCGGCAGGATAAAAAATAGTCTCTAAAGTTATTCGAAAAGGTTTGGTTTGAGGTTTAACCTTATTGCAGGGATCTACAATTTTGAAATTAAAATTTTACGCAGAGGCGGAGAGCCGGAGAGACGCAGAGATAGGCTATAAGCCATTGGCTACCCTACACTACCCGTCGATAACAAAATTGATTACCAATCCTAATTAAGCTTGTGCAAAGATTTAGGGGCGCAAACTTGGGTTTAAAGTGTGGTGTACCTCAATAGCGGCATCAAGCACTGCTCAGATAATAAATTTTCAATTATCTCTGCGCCTCTCCGACTCCCCGACTCTGCGTTAATCATTGAAGAACACCTCTATCACCTCGGGATATTTTCCTCATTTTTTCTTGTTTTACTAGAGGGAGTATACTGTAAAATTTTAATTACACAAGACGTCTAATCCTAACTTTAAAGCATTTTTATCCTGCCGGCGTTAGCCGACCCTGCAGCGCGAAGCGCGTATCCTGTTAATAATTAATAAATTACATCTCCTTATATAAAATTAAGCGCTTCGGCGAAGCGGCGTAGCACCGTACTCATATAACTCAGTCAATGAGAACGTATCGCCATCGAAGAGGCCGAGGTCGCTAATTTTTAGGTGAGGTATCACAACGAGAGCCATAAAGGAAAGGGTCATAAATGGAGCTGCAAGCGGAGAACCTAGTGATTTTGCTAAAGCTTCGAGCTTCTTATATTGCTTAGCAACTTCCGGGCCTTCTTGGTCCGACATGAGGCCGGCAATCGGCATAGGCAGGCATTCCTCTGAACTGTCATCGACCACGCAAAGTCCGCCTTGGTGGGCAATAATGCAATTAACTGCTTTGGCAAGCAGCTCATCACTTGTCCCGACTACGATAATATTATGCGAATCGTGAGCTACCGAGGAAGCGATCGCCCCTTTTTTAAGACCGAAATTTTTGATAAATCCAACACTGGGTTGCTTATTTTCATAGCGATTCACAACTGCAATTTTTAATATGTCTCTGCTTGGATCCGCAATCGCAAACTCTTCATAAATTAAGGGCTCAATTAAAGAAGCAGTTGTCAGCAGTTTACCATCAATGGCTTCCATTACTTTAATACGTCCTTGCCCGGCAGGAACGGCAAAGTCGCCGGGTTGTTTTTTCTCAACATTAAAATGGTTTACTAATTGCGGCGTATTTCGAGGAAATTGGATTTCTTTATCTTTATAAACACACTCTCCATTGACATAGGTACTTAGCACATTAAACTCCTTAAGATTATCCACTTCGATAAAGTCAGCAGGATCGCCTACCCGCAATAACCCAACCTCAAGGCCGTAATGTTGAATGGGGTTTAATGAAGCACATCGAAGAATGCTCATTAAATTGGCTCCCCCCTGAATTGCTCTCTTTACCAAAAGATTAATGCTTCCATGCAGCATCATTTCAGGATCTATATCGTCACTGCATAACATGCAGTGTTCAGGAGCGTCTAAAAGAAGGGGGAAAAGCGCCTCAAAATCGCGCGCTGCAGACCCTTCTCGGATCAAAATTTTCATGCCGCAGGCAATTTTTTCTTTGGCTTCTTTTATGGATACGCATTCGTGATCGGTATCAATACCTGCAGAGGCATATTTTTCCAAATCTCTTCCGCTAAGTAAAGGAGCGTGCCCATCTATTTTTTTATGCAGTTCTTTAGCGATGGCGATTTTTGCCATCATTTCCGGGTCGCGGTTTATGACAGCAGGAAAATTCATTACCTCTGTCAGATATTTAATAGTTTTTTTGGAAAGAAGATAACGAATTTCTTCAGGGCCTATACGTGCTCCGGATGTTTCAAAATTAGAAGCCGGAACAGTAGAGGGGGCGCCAAAATTAAACTTAAAAGGTACTTCTGCAGCATTTTGCAGCATGTATTCCACTCCGGCAACTCCTAAAACATTGCCAATTTCATGCGGATCGCTGACAGTAGCTATAACACCATGCGGCAGTGCCAGCCTGGCAAACTCTGAAGGCGGCAGCATGGTACTTTCAATATGCACATGCGCATCTACAAAACCGGGCAAGAGAAAATTCTTCTCTTCTCCCTCTTTGCGATGGATAGCTGCAATTTTTCCATCCTCTATTTCAATAGTTGCTGGATAGATCGTTTCATTAACAATATCGACCAAATTGCCTGAAATTTTCTTTTCTTGAGACATATTGACCTTCCCTGTTTACAAAACAGATCAACTAAAGTTTTTTCAAAAGACCATAAATTTATTATTTCAACATTACATTATAATTAACACAAAATTATAATTTTACAAGCAAACTAAATAATTGAATATATAGCTAATTTAAAATATAATCTATGTATAGACGAATAAGATTGTTAAAGTATGAATATTATTAAAGACAATACATATAATTCATCTATGCAAATATATAATGATAATTATTTGAAAGCATATATGGATAATTGTTCAGAAGAAACTAGCATATCAACAGATGAAGAAAGTTGCTCGTCAACTGATTTAGTTAGCGAATTTTCTGATTCTTCTCAATCTTCTGATTATTTAGAAAATTCTGACTATTCAAGTACAAATAGTTATGCCAATAGTTATTCACACGGTTATAATGACTCGCTTCAGAGTTCGTATGATCATGTAGACACTGTAACAAGCAGCATTTCACTATGCAAATTGGCACCCATTGAAATTCCTCCCCACCTCGAAGAAAAAATAGCTACAGCTACTGCTGCTTTCCCGGATTTAAATAATTCTCCGGAGTTGTCGGAACTTATTACCAGGTTATCTATATTAGATACAGCCACCGATACTAAGTTTGAAGCTTTGTCTGAGGCTGGTAAAACCTCTCGGTTCTTTATATTTTACTACCAGCAGGATAAAGAAAATACACCCTCCCAAATCTATATCATGGAAAAGTTTGGAAAAGGAGCGACCAAGCAAAACTTTCGCGCTTTGTCATTATCAGACAAAAAAACTAAAGCGATTTCGATCGTGACACTTTCCAAGGTAACTACTTTGGATAAAATGAACCAAGAAATGGCAATGAATATGATTGTCACTGATATTAAGGGTGTTGTCGTTCCTAAAAAAATGGTTAATTTTCAGGATAAAGTCGCCTTTTTCTCTTCATTTTGCGATAAAGGTACGGTTGAAAAAGCTATTATTTTGGACTTTAGAAGTAAACCTAAAGAGTTGATTGAGGATTTTTTGCAACTTGCTCAAATTCTTAATAAACTGCATACGGAAAAACATATTATCCATTGCGATATCAAAGCAGATAATATCATGCATAAAACGAATAAAAAAACAGGCGAGGTCAAGCCCAAACTTATTGATTTTGGAGTGGCAAACTTTATCGGCCCCGATGGAATTGTTAATGCTCTTGGCGGCCCCATAGTATATTTTCCTCCTGAAGCAACAAGCTACGATCTACTATGCAATGTACGTAATGCATTGGCATCCCAACTTAAGTCGCAACAAAATAACAAAGACGCTGCTCCGGAGGCCATAAACGAACTAAAGATTCAGTTAGATAACAAAAACAAAGAAATAGCCTTAGCAAAATCCAAGATTAGCTACGCTCTTGATGTTTGGATGCTGGGACTCTTAATGTATAAAAGAACTTGCGGTAATGATGTTCCATATATCCTTGAATTAGAGAGCACACTCCTTAAGATTAAAAAAGACCCAGCTACTAAAGACGATCCTGCTATATTTACAAAAGCCAGGCTCGATATGCTGTATAAATTGACCGCACAAGGCGAGCTTTTTCCCAAACCCGTTGATGATCTCGGAGTTCTCATATGGGAGATGGTAAGCCTTGATCCTGCACAACGTCCTACAATGAAAGAAGTTGCAGATCGCCTCTCCAAAATGTTAATTTAAACCCGACTTGCTACCTTCTAAGAGTCAGATTCGAGTTCTTTTCCTCTAAGAGCTCGAATATGACTTCTTATAAGGTTGCAAGTCGGGTTTAAATAGCCCGTGAAAAATGGCTTGATTGTTTGGTTTCTGCCAGCCCTGCGGGCCTCGGATTTTATTTTATGTTGATTTACCAGGCCTTACGGCCTGGCCTAGGCTATGCCGGCCTCCTTGAGGCCTTTGGATTATCTTAATTTCGTTGATAATGAAGCGCGGCAGCGCTGACAGTTATTAGCCCCGCGTGAAGGCCGCCGCAGGCGTGCCGGAACGTGGGGTTAAGAGATAATATTTAATTGAGCTGCGGTTAGCAGCGACACTTAGAGATAGTTGCATAAGTCTGAGTGAGGCGCTTAAATGGACAATGGACCTTAATGACGCCATGGACCTTATGGACTTAATGGA
>JAEYWL010000106.1 GCA_023428915.1 Verrucomicrobiota bacterium | reverse complement strand
GGACTGCTGCAGTAGCATCGCTTCCGCGATGCTAAAGACAAGTCGCCGCACTCCAAATTAATTTCAGAGAGTATTATGGAAAAGGTTTCTGCAAGCACCATTTTAGCTGCTTATTATAATAGAATCGGCGATGCTTATGCGGCTGCGGCAGCACCTTTAGCTGAGGAAGTGAATGCTTTTGTACATGAGCAGCGGCAGCAGTGGACTCGAGACAATATTCCTGTCTTAATTTCTTTGGGCAGCCGTTTAAAGCAGCTGGCAGATAGCGATCCAGCTATCACCTTACTGAGAAACGCCCTGTTAATGTTTCAGGATAGCGAAGACACTGACAGAGCAAGGCAAGCGATCTACAAGATGCTTTCGCTTGTGCTGGAACGTGAATCCCATCCATTTATGTGCAGGCTCCTTCCCGAACTTAAAAAACTTTGGCTTACGGCGTGCATGTCAGAGCAGCTTTTTACTTATTACGAAATAAGAGAAGTCCTTAACACGCTTATTGCCGGCCTGGCAGGCAATGTTGCAGGCCGGCTGCGGCAGGAAATTGCAGCGAAGCTGCAGCAGCATCCGGCAAGGCAAATACAACTTCCCCAAGCAACGGAAGATATCCTGTTCGACTGCTGGCTTGAGCATTTCAATCTACAATGCAGGGAAACTCTGGATCATATTGAAAGAGACTCCAGTTTAACAGAAATGCAAAAAATGCAAGCCATGGAGGCATGCGGGACACAGATAATCGATGAAATTGAAAACTGTGATTTGGATATTACGGAATGCACACAACTTCTTGAGGCCTCTTTTACTTTTGCAGCAGCTTCTGACGCCGCCATCGACTGTTTAAATATTGAAGCGCAAAAAATGCTTTATGCCGCAGGTTCGCAAATAATTGAGACCCTTCAGACAAAATACCGCTTTTTGCTGCAAAATCCTCTTTTTGCAAAATCCATCAAGAGATCCGAGCTGTGCTTGCAGCTAATGAAGCAAAGCTGGAGTCCTTTTAATGCCCTATCCGATCAATACGAGCTCATTGCAAGTTTTCTGCCGGCACATGCTTTTTGCAACTGGAGAAGGGCCGAACCAATGGTTTTTCGCTACTTCAATCTTGAAGATTTATTTTGTGAAGAAATTACAACTGAATCTAAGTTTGCAGATGACCAAAAAGTTTTAGACAGGCAGGAAGCTTTATTTATTAAACGCAACCATTGGGACTCTAGGTATAACTGGGCTTGCCAATTCGGCAGAAGGATAAAGGGTCTAAGGCTTGATACTCTTCATCCAGGAGAAGAATTAACCGCCTTATTAGAGAATTGCCCTGAGTTAATCGCTTTGGATCTCTCAAGAACGGCTATTGAAAATTGTGCAGATCTTCCATTTAACCTGCTGCAGCTAAAATGGCTAAAATTGCCTAAGACCATGTTAACATCTGATTCTTTTCTAAAAAATAATTTTCTATTGGAAGAGTTCTGCCATTTAGGATTTACACCTTCTCTTGAAGATCAAGCGCTCGTGTTCACCCGCAATCTCTTGCCCGATCCGATTAAAAACAATAGCCTCGCAATTAGAATAAGCTATTGGCTTCTTTATAATCCAAGGTCTTTACTTTGCTCGAGTCTAGAAAAGCTGACTCTAATTGACTGGTGGTGCTACTCTGGATTTATTCCAGTTTTTTCCAAACTGAGTGAAACTTGTCCCAAATTGAAACATTTGGACCTTACCTCGGCGTATCTATCTATATGTTTTAACCATTTGGATTTGACAGGTCTGCAAAAAATAGAATTTGCACAAGAGTCAAATGAACCTGGAGTTGGCGATCTGCCTGTCCGTTTGGCCTTGTTTGGATTTATCAAGGTGAAAACATACACCAAGAAAATATCCAATGAAGCTGGAGTGCGTCACTGCTCCGTTTGGGAAAAGAAAGCAGATTTTATCCCTGGAAAAACTCTTCAGTTGCAAAACTGCAGCTTGTTTACACCGGAAGATTATCTGCGATTAAGCAGACTGTATACCGAATTGAAGGAATTGACTATTGATTCTTATGGGGAGGGTGCGCGTACAATTCTCAGCCTTGTTTCCCCCTCAACTGTAATCCGGGTGAATTACCCAAATTATTTTTGCCGTTTACAAAATGATTTGAGGCAGCTGGGGTTTGAAGATACTTCTCTGTACGGTAAGAGATGGGTAAACACTAACCCCCATTTTACTATTAGCGGCAAAGATCTGCCTGAGTTAGAGACTATCTTAGCCAATTGTTCGCCCAAGGCAATTTCAACACTCAGGGTATCATTGCAAGAACTTACTACTCCAGATGCCATAATGGAGCTGGCTTCGCTAGTGAATGTATTGGCCAACCGCGGAGTATCTACTCTGTTAATCGAGCGCTTGGTGCTTGATGATAAGTTTATTGAAGAACTCAATGAGCTGGCATCAGCTGCCCTGCAAATCCATGTCAATACTTTGTTCTTAAAGAAGAGCGATGAGATTGCCTCCTTCACTCAGCTATTAAAGCAATGCCAGGTCAACACTGTTAAGTTTGGAGTTGTACTGTCGGAAAACCGGTTGTTAAAAGACATAGCAGCGCAAAGCGGGCAATTTCCCGCTCTTTGCGAAATAATAACGCCGTCCGATAGGAAGATTCCCGCATCCATTATAGAGCAAGGCTGGTTCCCGGATGGTAAAACCAACGTAATTTTGCTATCGCGCAATCCAAAGATAGTTTCTCTATCAGCAGAAAGCGCTGAGGAAGTGAGCGAAGGGACTTTAAATCGTTTGCTGCAATGTCCAAAGCTTGTGTCAATAGATATAACCGGGCAGCCGGCATCAAGGCAATTTGTAGAAAAGTTAATGCAACGGCCTATAAAGGAAGTAATCAATTCCTCACTTCGGGAGCTGAAAGTAGCCCCTGAACTTGAAAAGTGCTATTCTTTTCGATTATGTCTTTCACAGCTTAAGCCGGGAATTACACTAGAAACTCTAGGTTTGAAAGATGAAATTAATTGTCTGCAATTTAACCCTTTACAGGATGGCAAATGGGTGTTAACGGACAAACTGGTGGCGTATCTAGTGAATAAAATACCTGCCATTAAATACTTGGATTTAGTGCATGCTGACTTGTCGCAAATTACATTAACAGGTATGAAATCCCTGCGGAAATTGCCCTTAGAAAAGGTAACGGTGGGTAAGTCCACCCCTTTGTTTGTTAAAGCCATTCTTCT
The DNA here is from genome assembly GCA_023428915.1 of Verrucomicrobiota bacterium. GTDB lineage: Bacteria > Chlamydiota > Chlamydiia > Chlamydiales > JAEYWL01 > JAEYWL01. The sequence goes on along the minus strand of JAEYWL010000106.1, from coordinate 34,035 downwards.
TTTTCCCCAATTAAAGGAACTTACATTTAAACAGCAGCTTCCCTTTCAGGATGAAGCGGAGCAGATTTTTGATAAAACACCAGGGCGTAGAACAGGTATTTCAATCGAGTTGTATCAATATGAACCCATTGCTTTATCCCTTTTGAAGCATCCCTGCGTTGCTTCTGTGAAATTTACAGATTGTGCAATAGAAACTTCTTCCGGCAAAATACAAAATGCATTTGCCAAACAAGGATATACAGGCAATCTTCATGGTGGTTTCAGTAAAAGCGGGAGGCAGAAATAAAATAGCAAAGTTCCTATCCCTGTCTTTATCTAATGCCATTAATTTATTAACACTAAATTTACATGGATTTATTAGCTTGGTTTCAATAACCTATTGCCTGTTCTCAAGCTGTTTGAGAGTAGATAATAATAAATTATAACAGGAGCGCAAAATGTTGTTTCGCCTTTTAATGTTAATGTTGTGTTTTGTGAGTGTTGGCCTGCAAGCTAGTGAAGAACCAAGAGCCATTATCGAACCGCGTGAAAACCCGCAAGATACGCAATCGCAGGAAGAGCTTGCAAAGAGGGTGGACGATGAGCAAGGTGCTGCAGCCGAGCTATGTTTAAACAATTTGTTAGGGCAGCTGCAAAAGGAAACTCTGGCGAATATGATGAAGCTGATCGACAATCGGGTAGTTAAATACCTGTATACCCGTGACTGGACTGGAAATTATTTGCAATTATGGGATGGTTCTCTATGGAATGTTGACCCATGCGATGCTTATATTGCCCGCAGTTGGTACACAACAGATAGGCTTTACATAACAACCATTGACAGTGATCCTTACAACCAATTTTACATCTTTAATATAGAAGATTCCAGCTATGTGAGAGCCAATTATTATGCGCCTCCCTATGCGTATAGTCCTTATCTTCAGTACATTTCCAGCATCGATTACTATTCTGGCTATGTTTACTTAAATGACGGCACTGTTTGGTCTGTAGATAGCTGGGATATGCAGCGGCTTGAAGGCTGGCTGCCAGGCGATGTGGTTATCTCGGCTGTCAATAACCTCTCCTCATATCTTTACCCCTATCAATTGATTAACTTAAATGTAAACACCAGCTATGGCAAGTCTGTAGTAAGAGCGTGCTTTAACTAGTTTATCTAGAAGAACCGTTAACAGCGGCTGACGGTTCTTCTAAATAATTTTATCTATTCTTAATCTTTCTTTTAAAAAAAGTTGTCATTTTAACTTTTGTAATTTGCAATAAGGAGAATATCGCAATGAAAAAACAAATTTACAAGCTACTGTCAGCACTGCTTATCACAGCCTCGCCCTTGGCTGCCGAAGAAGCCGCAGAACCGCTATACGATACGCCAGTCCTGGTTGAAAATGCAGCCGAAGAACCCCTCAATCAAGCAAATGAAGAAGAGGCTGCTTTAGCAGAATTTGCGGAACAGGGAATCACAGAGAATATGTATTTGGAGGCTGCTGCACAATTTGAAGTAGATCCCCGTGCATATCTTTGGGCCATGAATATCGGCTTTGAAGGCAGCAGTATTGAGCTTATGGATGGTTCTGTATGGGAAGTCCGCTGGTATGACCGCTATAAAGTGCAGAACTGGAAAAATGTGGCAACAAATAACGGCTCAGAACAGTCGGATCGTTTATATATTCAACCAAACAGCAGCTGGTCGACATATCCATATACAATTGTCAATATGGAAACTGGTGAGACAGCTGCAGTTTATATGACACAGTTCCCCTACTTTGACAGCCCATATGTACGCTGCCTTAAATTTATCGATAAGAAAAATGGCCGAATTTTGTTAAATGACGGCACTTATTGGAATGTCTCTTCATTTAGCAATGCCACCTTGCATAATTGGGAAATCAATAACAGCATCGTTATTGGTGTAAACAAAGGACTATCTTCCTATTTTAATCCTTACATCCTTATAAATTTAAGCCGCAAGACCTATATTTCTGTAAGTACATTAAACTAAAAACAAACCGAGAGGCAGCAGATCGATGATTCGAGGGGGCTTGATCATTATTTGCCCGCCTCTCAATTAATAATAACCGGCAATTGGAGGTAGTTGATTATGGAAGCTGTAAAAAGCCTGGCTGCGCAAATGATAAAACTGAGTTTTGCTCAAGAATGCAGCAAGGGAGGATTTTCTTTAAGCCAAGCTGACCGGCGTACAAGCTGCCTTGCAGTGGCTTTTTTTACCTTTATGGCAGCAGTAGTTACAGCAGCATTTTTACCGACTCCTGATGGCGTCATTATTTTAGGGGTTTTTGCCATTATCTGTCTTACATCACTCTATGGAGCATTCAGCGGCGGAGAGAGTTGCAGTTCAGGATTTCATTTTCCCTTTTTTCGCTCAAATGCAAACCGTTGCTATTCTACAGGATACCAGCATTCTTATCCGAACTATCCAAGGCCATACCATAGAGAATACAATGTGCCTAGATATCAGCCGAGAGTGGACAATAATTCCATGCATGCAAATGGTTATAGAATGCATTGTCCAGGCACCGGCCCTAATTTCCGCCAGCGCATGGGCGTCTGAGGACCTTATGCAAGCTGATAGCAAGTCTTGATCTTTCTTCTCATCCAAATTGTATTATTAGACATCTTTTATTTGGAGTGCTGCGACTCGTCGCAGCTTTCCCCATGTTCGACTTGTCGAACATATTACTGTTGGGTTTTAGAATTGGTCCATTTGTTGATGTATATTAGATATAGTATTTTCGATAATTGCTACTCTTCCGTAAAGTGCATCTATCGTATTGTCTACATTCTCGAGCTTTTTTAGGATTTCCTGCAGGAATGCTGCGTCATTTCCTGAATTCACATTATTTACAGAAAGAGCGGCCTGCTGGGTATCAGTTGTATTATCTTTTTGAGTAAGAAAAAGGATACCATTAATAACTTTTGGTATAACAGTTTTTCTGTAGCTATTAAAATCTCTCCACCAACTTATTTGTTCAATAAAATTTGTCCTTTCTCTTTTGAATCTATTTCCCTCCCGCATTCCTTCGGTTCCTCTAATGAATAATGAATAAAGTCTTTTTAGATCTCTTAAAATAAACATGTCTTTTGCAACAGGCACATTATTTACTGTAACGCTATAAAGATAGTTGCCTCCTGAAGCAGTATTTTTGTTTATTGTTAAGAGAAGGTGGCTGTGATTTGGCTTGTTTGGAGAACTCTCATGAGTAAGAGAATGCGGAGAAAAAATTTCACTTGTTCCGGTTATATCTTTTCGAGTTACTACAACTTTTTTTTCAAGAAAAAGTTGCTTTAAAGTCTCATCTGAAATGTTTAAAATAATTGTGATCCTTCTATTTATTAAGAGTGGAAATTTAGCGCTAAAATGTTTTGGAATCGCATCTTGTTTAAGAGAGCTTGCAGAAATTTCTGGAAAGGTTTGTTGTGCATTATTGGGTGAAGGTAGATGCGAAGGCTCAGGACTTGCGTTTATCCGTTTTTGCTTAGGGGCCTCAGGTTCATCATTCTCCTGTTCCTGCAAGGCTCTTTTTCCTGGGCCCTTTTCTTCAGCCGCAATATTGGCGGCAACAGTTGGAGGTTGTGGTTGGGAATACACCACAAAAACCTTTGCCTTTTTTCCTTTAGGTATATAACTCAAATTATCGATAACAGCAGGTGTTGAAGCTGCTGCAACTTTATTGGATGTTTCTACTACAGGTGCTTGTAAGGCTTCTTCGGCTTGTTCTAAGGAATTCGCCACTAAAACAGTCTGGACCGAAAAAGCGGAACTTTTTGTTATTAAACTGGTATTTTGCATTTGTATACTTAATTATTTATTTTAGATGAATTAAAACCCAGCTTGCTACCTTATAATAAGTCATATTCGAAAGTTTTTTCTCTCTAAGAACTCGAATCTGACCCTTAGAAGGTAGCAAGCCGGGTTTTAATTAAGAAGAGCCTGGATTCTCAAATTTGATTGAGGATTTATTTGGTTATTCGAGTTTGCTGTATCATTTGTTAGTTTTTTACCGGAAATTTCATTTTCTAAACTAATTAGTTTAATCTCAACAGAGGATATTCTTTTTTCAAGAAGCTGTAAATTATTACTAATTGAACCAAGCTTTCCTAAAATTTGATTAAAAATCAGCGTATTGCAGTTAAGTTTATTTTCTACTATATTCTCGCGAGCAGCTGTTGCAAGGGATGCAAACTTAGCAGGAGGGAGGGGAGGCGAACTTTCAGGGGAAGCAGAAACTATTCTATTAATTGCTGAAGATGACAAAGGACCGGTTAGCTTTGGAAGTGCAGGAGGAGGAGAGGGGGAAGAAGACTTTGCATCAGCGTTAATACGTTTTTTCGGAAGGGTATCTGCGGTTGTCGATGCTATTTTCCTTTTTTTAGGTTCACTTTCTGATTGTTCTGTTTTATTTTCAAACTCAAAGGTTGGCCACCAGCTTGTTTTACATAGAATATCCTTTCTCTCTTTTGGCAAAATGTCAGGGTTTCCATTAGCAAGCATTGTTTGTTCATGCTCATTAGTAACTAATAGGAGTTCATTAATTAAACTAATACGATTTAAGATAATTTCATAAGTACACTTGCCTGGAAACTTTGATTTCTTATTTTTTTCTTTAAATAAGATTGTAAGGGTAACCTTCTTCTCATTATTATTGAGGTTCCATTTTTTAGGTTCAGCTGCTTGTTGGAACATACCGAGCTTATTTTTTCTTATGCTTAGGGAATTCCAAGAAGGATCTGCATTAAATTTTTCAGGCACTTCAAGAGTAAATAAAATTTCTTTATGGGCAACAAACACTGGAAAAGTTTTGCCGATTTTTTCCGGGGCGCCTTCTTGTTGAATAGACAATAGCGTGATAGTTGTGCATATATTCTTTGCAGTGCTAGCTGTTAAACTGTCTTGTATAGGTCCTATGTCTTCTGATGGAATTGGAAATGCAGCAGCAATGGTTTGTTGGGTAGATTTTGCCCCAGATACAAGCATAAATTAATTACTCATTGTTTTAATTTTAAAAAAGAATAAGTAAAAATTATTAATGTTTTATTAAGAAATTGTTAGGTTTTTATTAAGGTAGTTGTTAAAAATTACGCAAGGCGCGGTCGCGTTGGTAGTGGCGTTCAATGCCGTTAGCGACTTCTTCAGGGTCATCGGTAAAAATCAGCATATTTAAATCGGATTGATCGATGCACTTATGCTCAAGGACAGTGGTTTTTAGCCAATCCATCATTCCAGTCCAATAGGATTTACCCATTAAATAAATTGGAAAGGGATGAATTTTTTTAGTTTGAATTAAAGTAAGCGCTTCAAATAATTCATCCAAAGTGCCAAAGCCGCCAGGGAGGAAGACATAGCCTTGCGCATAGCGGATAAACATCACTTTTCGGACAAAAAAATAGCGGAATTGCAGTCTGAATTTAGGGTCGATAAATCGGTTGGGTTCGGCTTCGAATGGCAGATCTATGACCAGGCCGCAAGAAGCCCCGTTAATTTCTTTGGCGCCCTTGTTAGCTGCTTCCATAATGCCCGGCCCTCCGCCGGTAATAACAGCAAATCCTTTTTGTACTATGTTTTTAGCCACCTCTGCAGCTAGTTTGTAATAATTGCTTTCGACAGGTAAACGTGCAGAGCCAAAAATAGAAACGGAAGGGCCGATATTTGTCATGGTGTCAAAACCATCGACAAATTCTGAGAGAATTCTTAACGCGCGCCAGGAGTCAGTGGTCGCTAATTTTTCAACGTCATCAAAATTGCGGTTGGTCGGCATAGTGGTTCCTTTTTAAATAAAAGTAATGATACACTGTAAAAAAAATGGTTCAATATCTTTCTATTATGTTTAGTAAAATTAGCAAACTCGTACGCTTGCGAGAGACAGTTTTTGGTTTGCCCTGGGTATTGACAAGCGCTTTGCTTCCTTTTTCTGCCAAAGACCCATCCACCATAAACTTTTTGCAAGATTGGCGGGTCTGGATTTGGATAGTCGGCGCATTTGCAACAGCGCGCATGGCGGGTATGTGTTTTAATCGCGTGATTGATCGGCATATTGATGCAGCTAACCCCCGCACTGCGCATCGCATGCTGCCGAGGGGAGAAATGTCTGCGCCGCTAGTTAGCATGCTGGCCTGGGGATATTTAGGAGCTTTCATGGGGTTTTGCTATTTGATCAATCCTTTGTGCTTTATGCTTTCTCCTATAGCAGCAGGCTTGATTTTTGCCTACTCTTACACTAAACGGCTGACAGCTGGCTGCCATTTTATTTTAGGCTTAGTGGCTTCTCTAGGACCTGTTTTTGCCTGGGCTGCAGTTACTGGCGCATTGGCTTTGCCCCCATTTTTACTAGGGGGGGCTTTGCTGCTGTCCATAGCGGGAAACGATATCATTTATGCTATGCAAGACCGTGAGTTTGATGCGGCTGCAGGGTTGCATAGCATACCGGTAGCATTGGGCAATAAACGCGCTGTGGTACTCGCGCGTTGTTTGCATTTTGCCGCGGTTTGCTTTTTATTTGGCGCAGCCATTGCAAGCGGCAGCAACCTGGTATTTTACATAGGAGTAATAGCTGCTGCCGGCGTCTATTATTATTATCACAGGCAATTAGAAGCTAAAGAAACCGGTTCAGTAAACCGGGTGTTTTTTCTGTGCAATAGCCGTGTGGCATTAGTGCTTTTTATCTTTACAATTGGATCTGTTTTATGGCGCGTTATGTATTAGGCATTACCGGGGCTTCGGGCATTATTTTAGCTTACCGTACATTAGAGGCCTTGACCAGGCTAGGGCATACAGTACACATAGTCATGTCAAAGGATGCCTGTTTAACAGCAGTTGCTGAGTTGGACAGTTCCATGGTTTCGCCTGAAAAAATGATCGGCAAACTTTCTGCCAAGCAGCAAAGCCTTGTGGTAAGCCATAAAATAGGGGAATTCACTGCGCCAATTGCAAGCGGCACGTTCCCTGTCGACGGTACTGTTGTAATTCCCTGCAGCATGGCAACCCTGGCAGCCATTGCAATGGGGCTTGCAGATAACTTGATCAGGCGCGCTGCCGACGTAGCCCTTAAAGAGCGTAAACCTCTTGTCATTGTTCCCAGGGAAGCGCCCTTCTCGGCTATTCATTTGGAAAATATGCTGGCCATAACTAGAATGGGAGGCATCATTATGCCCCCGCTTCCAGCCTGGTACACCCGCCCCAAAAACCTTGATGAAGTCGAAGAGTTTATTGTAGGCAGAACGTTGGATGCATTGAGAGTTTCAGGGTATGCTTATAAGCGTTGGGAATAATATGCAAAACTTGCCCCGCAACTTTCAGGAGGCAATTGAGAGAGGGGATAGGCTAGGGGCATATCAGCTTGTTCTGCCATCTTCAGAAATCAGTTATGACCGCTTTGCCAATGATCCCTTAACGGCGAAGCTGGTTAACTACGCCGATGCTAGCGTGCATGGAACAATTGTAGATTTCTTATTGGCCAGCAAGGCTTTGCAGCAAACATTGAATGCAGCTGTCAACTTACTGCTGGAGTTTGAGCCCTTGCTTAACTATCTAGAGCAAGAGCAAGAACTGTTTCATATGCTGCAATCCAGTAGCGGGGAAGAACTTGATGCGCCGCCTCTCTTTATGCAGCAAATGCATGACCGCCGGGAAATTCGGAAGGGGCTGCAGGTGTTGCAAGAAAAGCATCCCAAACTGGCGGCTGTTCTTGAAGCCCAAGCAGAAAACTGCCCCTGGTATCCCTTCCGATATAGCCTCAATAATATGCTAATATCGGATGGGCCATTTTATTTAATGTTTCCAGCGGCTGATGATCTAATAAAAATGATTAATGAGATAGGCAGCGAGCCATTTGCAATGCTGGTAGATAATATAAGCAGCCTATATCACCTGCTGCAATTACCTGCTTTCCATGAGCTGCTTGCCTTGCCATCCGGCAGCCTTTATATTTTGCAGCTGCACCCGTCAGAGCAGATTGAAAGCTTTGCCGGCTTAAGCGGCTTGGCTAAAAAAAATACTTCTGCTTCATGCATAAAACCGGTTATCAATACCCTTTTAGATTACATTGTCAAACAAACCGATGAGGCAGCCGCTAGCTTATATCTTGTCTGCAAACAATATTGTGCCCATCAAGAATGCCTGCGCTATGGATTAAAAAGAAATCTGGCCTGGGAGATTAAGCACTCTTTAAAAGAATGGTACGATCCCCACAAGGGGGCGATTGGAAAAAAAATTTTTCCTCATGAACCAGACTTTTTACAGCAGCAGATCATAGACGAGGCGCATAAACGCAAGCCCCATGCCAAGGCAAAACCACCCTTAAGGATGGCTCACATTGTGCCTCAAATAATTGATGGCGACCATGCACCCAGCCGCTTGCTTAAGAATCTTTGTAAATGGACCAATCGGGAAATCTATCATACGCAAGTCATATGCACGGAAAGGATGACGCTGCACGCTGAGGATTATCCTTATCCCGACAGAGTCTCAGCCAGCTCATATGAGCGCGGCGAGGCCACAATACAAGAATTTGAACATAATGGCATATCTGTTATCGTGGATAATCATTCTCAAAAGTATGCTGATGCGGTAGCTTTTCTTAAGAACATTTTAGAGTCAATCGATATTGCCGTTTTTCATGGCCCTGATGCCATCCACTTATTGGCTGCAGCTGGCTGCAGTTCTTCTCTCCGAGTGTTTTTTGATCACGGCACACTTCCAAAATACCCTTGCTTTGACTATTATTTGATGAGCTCCGCAGAAAATAGCAGGCTTTTGGCAAATTTATCTATACCTGCTGAACAGTGCTCATGGGCAGCTTATGTTGTGGATGCACGTGAGCAATGGGAGGCCGCCCCTTTTTCGCGCAAATCCCTTGGACTTCCGGAAGAAGTATTTGCTTTTACCACAATCTCAAACCATCTTGACACACGCTTGACAACAGCTATGTGCCAAGCTGTGGCCGCGATTTTACAGCAATGCCCAACAGCCATATATGCCCCCATTGGAAATATTCACAATCCTGAAAGGCTTTATGCTATATTTCAAGAGTATGGAGTCGCCGGCCGGTTTATCCCGCTTGGCTTTCAGCCCCATCCAAGCCAAACGGCTCGCAGCCTGGATGCTTATTTAAACGAATTTCCTTTTGGCAGCGGCATCGGCATTTTAGATGCAATGGCCGCCGGCTGCCCTATTGTAAGCATGTATTATTCAGAGGGGCCGCAGCAAGGCCGTTATGGGGCCACATATTTTGGCCGCGATCATGTTATCGACTCCGGCAGCGTGAATGAGTATATCCAGCTTGCCTGCCGCCTGGCGCAAGATGAGGAGTTCTATCAAGCATGGTCTAATTATGCCCTGAAACGTTATGAGGAACGCACAAACGTTCAGGAATATGTGCATAATATTGAGGCAGCCTTAAATACCTATTATTCGGAAAATCTATGAAGCAGATGGCCCTTATTCTTCCTTACCGAAACCGTGCAGAGCATCTGCAGCAGTTTCTCAGTTATTTCCCTGAGAAAAATCCCCCAACACCGCAATATTCTTATAAGATCATTGTCGTTGAGCAGGCTGATGAAAAACTATTTAACCGGGGAAAGCTGCTGAATATAGGGTTTTTGCTTACCCAGGCAGAAGCAGATTATTTTTGCTTTCACGATGTCGATATGCTGCCGCTTGATGTAGATTACAGCTGCCCTTTATGCCCCACCCATTTAGCAGCCGATGTGTCCCAATTCAGGGAGCGCAAAGAAGGGCATGAGGGGTTGCCTTATGCTAACTATTTTGGGGGAGTAGCTTTATTTCCCAAAGAGGATTTTATGCGCTGCAATGGTTACTCGAATGGCTACTGGGGGTATGGCGCTGAAGATGACGATTTACTGATACGCATGTTCCGCTGCGGCTTAAAATGGGAGCGTAGGAACGGAGTCTTTTTAAGCCTCGCACACCCTTTTCATGGCGGCTCAGAAGCTCATAAAACCAACTTATTGCGCTACAAAGCCATCGCCATGGAGGAAGAACAAGACCCCTCAGGCATCCGCGATGCCGACTACATTCTGGTAAGCGATGAGCTAAAAAACGGCGTGCGTTACGTTAAGGTGCTCCTTTAAAAAATGGACAAACGACATTATGGACCTTAACGACGCCAAAGACATTTACGACAAGCAATTGGCGCTTAGTCCATTAAGTCCATAAGGTCCATTGTCCATTTAAGCACCTAATTCATGCTTTTATTTATCTTCAAACCTGCCAGATTTTGTTTTAGGCCATTTATGCCGCGCCTTTGCAGGGGAGTGCCGAACAGCAGTTCCGGGTTTTTTGCTAACAGCTCTAATTTAGGATTGTCAAGATAAGCTCCATTGCCTGCATCCGGGGCAAATGCAGGCTGTTCTGAAAGGGGAGGGCGTACATTGTGGGGGCACACATCCTGGCAAATATCGCAACCGAATACGTAACCAGGGTTTTTGGTTTGAATTTCAGCCGGTATTGGTTGTTTTGATTCAATAAGATGGTAAGATAAGCAGCGGTTTGCATCTAATTGATAGGGTGTATTAAGGGCTTGTACAGGGCAAGCTTCAATACAGCGGGTGCAGGAGCCGCAGCGCGGGAGGCGAATGTTCGCCACTCTTGAAGGAATTTCCAGAGTGGTTAGTATACCCGATAACAAAGTAAATGTGCCGAACTTGCGATGGATCAGCAGGGTATTTTTTCCAAACCAGCCAAGGCCTGCTTGAACAGCTAATGCCTTTTCTAATATGGGCGAGGAATCGCTAAAGCCTTTAGCTATGCCTTGCTTTCCGGTTCTTTCTTCCAGCCATTGGATAAATTTTTTAAGGCGTTTGCGATGTAGATGATGGTAGTCCCTGCCTCTTGCATAGGAAGCAATTAGCCCGGTATTATCTTTGAATGGCTCTTTTACTTGCTTGTAGTGTGTTACAAAAATAATGGCTGTTTTTGCTCCCGGGAAAAGCAGCTGCGGATCGCAGCGCATCTTATTTTCCATATAGGCGAGTGCTGCGTGTTTGCCTGCTTCAAGCCAGGCGCAATAGGCTTCAATGTCTTCCTGAGGTATAGAAGCTGTTGTGATGCCAACATCATCCCAGCCAAGCGACAAAGCTTTCTGCCTTATCTCTTCCGCGTTGAATTCCATTTTATCTCAGTGAGCGGCTGATTAACGACCGAGGATTTGAGAGACAATCTTTTCCACTCTGGTTTGTTTCACTTTGTGGTTATTTTTTAGCTGGCCTTGATTGCCATTTGCGACTTCATGCAAGTTTTCAATGGCGATAAAGGCGCTTGGATCCTCGTGAAAGATCAATTCCTTGAGGTCCGCCAATTGCAGCCTCTCTACGATGACATATAAGATTTCTTGTTCGGTGCCGGAAAAACCGCCACGCCCATACATAACTGTTAGGCCTAAATCCAGCTTATGGATAATGGAATCAGCTATAGCCTTTGATTTTTTGGAGATGATCAGGACAGACTTGGTTTCATCAAGTCCAACGATGACAGCATCCATGATCTTGGTGACCACAATAAAAGTGATTAGAGATAACATGGGAGGATGCCAGTCTTGAAAAATAATCCCCGCAGCGCTGAAGATAAAAATGTTGCTAAAGAGGACCACCTGGCCGACCGTAAAACCTGTTTTTCTGTTGATAATGATGCCCAAAATTTCAGTGCCGTCCAGGCAGCCGCCGCCGCGGATAATGATTCCTATGCCTGTGCCGAGAATAGCACCGCCAATGACAACCACTTCCAAATTATCGCCTTTAAATGCCCACTCTGGAAAATATGTTGAAATAAAAATTAGCCAGCTTTCAAATAGAAAAATTGCTACAAACATGTGCGCAAGAAACGTCTTTCCAATAAAGCGATAAGCTAAATACAGAAAGGGAAGCGTGGTAATGGCCAAAAATACCGGCAGAAGATGCTTGCCGAAGACACGCGCGCCAATCATGGACAAACCGACAGTGCCTCCATCGATCAGCGAATTTGGAATTAAAAAAACTTCGATAGCAAATGCGGCCAAAAAGGTTCCAATGATCATCCAAAAGGCTGTGATCATTTCGGAAATCCAATTTTTCGGAGTGACTGTTGAGTCTGATGCGATGTACATAAGGGCTCCCTTACCTCAGCAGAACACTCGAACGCATGGGAAAGGCAATGGAGATTAGGATGTGCTGAGTGCGTTTATCAAAAAACGCGGGAGACGGGGCTTGAACCCGCAACTTCCGACGTGACAGGCCGGTGCTCTAACCAATTGAACTACTCCCGCAATTCAGTGTAATGGGCGCAACAGGACTCGAACCTATGACCACCTGTGTGTAAGACAGGCGCTCTACCAACTGAGCTATACGCCCTTAACAAGGAAAGCATAACTTTACTGTTTATGCGAATTTCTCGCAAGCATTTTTAATAATGATGCTCACATATAGTTGTCAGCATGATTGCTGCTGAGGCTCTCCTGATGATTTTTTTATGAAATTTTCAAATTCTGCGCGATTCCTCTCCAGATTTTCCCTGTTTGTCAAGTTTGCGATCTTTAATGGCACGATAGTGCCGTATCCTTGCTTAAGCCAAGAGACATCGCAATCAGCTTCTTCGGAAAATTCTGCCAGCCTGCAGCCTAGCCAATAATAAGAAAACCCTTCGGATGGGTGCTGACGCAATTCAGGATTTTCTTTCCAGTACTCTTTACCTTGTGCTGTCATTTTAAAACCCTTAAAAGGGATGGCAGCCGAGGGAAAATTTACGTTGTAGATTGTTCCGTCGCCAGGCAAGTGCTGCCATACGTATTTGACAATAGCCGGTATATATTGCTTGCCGATAGTGAAATCGCTGCTATGGTAATCAGCTGTAGAAAAAGCTAAACCGGGAACGCCATGCAGGATGCCTTCAATGACCGCCGCCACAGTGCCGCTATAGAGAACATTATTGCCGGAATTGTTCCCTTTATTCACGCCGGAAAGGATTAAGTCCGGTGTTTTCGGCAATAAAGCTGAAAGGGCCAGTTTTACGGCATCGGCAGGCGTGCCATGCACAGACCAAGCCGTGGTTTTAGAATCCCAGGGAAACTGTTGAAAATACAGGGGGCTGCGGCTGGTTATGGACAAGCTTGTGGATGACTGTTCCTTAAGGGGAGCGACAATATAGACTTCTGCAATATCCTTGACGGCTTCATATAAATGCCGCAGGCCCTCAGCGTAAATGCCGTCATCGTTAGTTAAAAGTAAAATCGGTTTTGTCATAATTTAAAAAAACTAGTTGTTGCCAAATTAATATTCAGGAACCTAAAGTTTAAGTTTGCGGCAAATTTGAATCAACCCCTTGAAGCTTATGCCAAATCAAAATTATCCACATCCAAATGGCGAGCATAAAAGCCACACAGACCCTTCGCAAAATTTTATCCATATTGAACGGCCGCCTCTCGATGCCATATTTGAACCAAAATCAGTTGCTGTAATCGGCGCCAAAGATACTCCCGGAAGTGTCGGCAGGACTTTAATGCATAACTTGCTGGCTGGAAATTTTCCAGGGAAGCTTTATGCTGTTAATCCTAAACGCCAGGAGGTGCTGGGAGTTAAATCCTATCCTTCAATCGGTGCAATAAACGAGCCTGTAGATTTGGCAATAATTGTAACTCCGGCTGCAACGGTAGCAGGCATTATTTCCGAATGCACTGCCGCCAAGGTCCGCTCTGCCATTATTATTTCAGCAGGCTTTAAAGAGCTGGGGCCTGAAGGGTTGGCTTTAGAAGAGGAGATCATACAGGAAGCCAAAAAGGGCAAAATGCGCATTATCGGGCCAAATTGCCTTGGTGTAATGAACCCGCTTTACGGATTGAATGCCACTTTTGCAAAAGGGATGGCTTTGCCAGGAAACATTGCTTTTATCAGCCAGTCTGGTGCTATGTGCACAGCTGTTTTGGATTGGAGTTATCAGGAAAATATCGGGTTCAGCTCTTTTGTTTCAATAGGCTCCATGGCTGACGTAAACTGGGGCGACCTTATTGATTACTTAGGCGATGACCCAAAAACCCACTCCATATTGATCTATATGGAAACAATTGGCAATTCCCGCTCTTTTTTAACTGCCGCCCGCGAAATTGCCATGGAAAAACCAATTATTGTCATTAAGCCAGGGCGCAGCCAGGCTGCAGCCAAAGCGGCAGCCTCCCATACAGGATCATTGGCAGGGAGCGACGAGGTATTTGACGCTTCTCTAGAGAGGGTAGGGGTGTTAAGGGTAGATACCATTTCAGAGCTTTTCGGCATGGCGGCAGTATTGGCCAAGCAGCCTCGCCCAAAAGGGCCTCATTTGACTATTGTAACCAATGCCGGCGGCCCTTCTGTGCTGGCAACAGACGCAGCAGTTATGCATGGGGCCGAATTAACGCAGTTAGACAATACCACCATTGAATCATTGAATAAAATACTGCCTTCGGCATGGAGCAAAGGTAATCCTGTAGATATACTTGGCGACGCTGATGCCAAGAGGTATCAAACTACCATTGAAGCCTTAAGTAAAGACTCTAAAACCGATGGAGTGTTGGTAGTCCTTTCTCCGCAAGATGTCACCGATTCGGACGGCACAGCCGAGGGTCTGGCTAAATTGGCCAAAGATTTTAAAAAACCAATTCTGGCCAGTTGGATGGGAGGAGAATCAGTACTTAGAGGAAGGACAATACTCTCTGAAGCTAATATACCAGTATTTGAATACCCGGATGATGCGGCAGCTACCTTTGCTGCCATGTGGACTTATAGCAGAAATATCAGCACCTTATATGAAACCCCGGCATTGCGCGATATGCAACTAGAGACCATAACGGAGGCAAAGCGCGATGAAGCCCATAAAATTATCAACAAAGCCCGGGATGAAAGCCGGGAAATTTTAACGGAATTTGAATCCAAGCATATTCTTTCCCTGTATGGAATACCAACAGTTGAAACTTATGTGGCTGAGAATGAGCGCCAGGCTGTGCATTATGCGGAAAAAATTGGATTCCCGGTAGTGTTAAAGTTATATTCCCAAACGATCACGCACAAGACTGATGTAGGAGGGGTAAAGTTAAATCTTCATAGCAGCCGGCAAGTTATTCAGGCCTATAAAGAAATATATGAAGCAGTAGCAAAATCCTCGGGAGCTAGTCATTTTCAAGGGGTGACGGTGCAAAGAATGGTCAAGTTAGATGGATATGAGCTTATTCTTGGAAGCTCCATCGACCCTCAGTTTGGCCCTGTGCTCTTATTTGGCGCCGGCGGGCAGCTGGTAGAGGTCATTAAAGATAGCTCATTGGGTTTACCTCCTCTAACAAATTCTCTGGCCAAACGGATGATAGAAAAAACCAACATTTCCCATGCTTTAAAAGGTGTCAGGGGAAGAAAACCGATTAACATGACCGCTTTGGAAGAATTGCTGGTGAATTTCTCACAGTTTATAGTCGAAAACAAGTGGATAAAGGAATGCGACATTAATCCATTGTTAGTATCTCCTGAGGGATTTATTGCCCTGGACGCCAGAATCTTGCTGTTTGATAATACTGCATCAAAGCATGAGCTGCCAAAACTATCAATACGGCCATATCCTGCAAATTATCTTATACATTGGCATTTAAAAAATGGCTTAGCTGTTACTTTGCGTCCGATACGCCCTGAAGATGAATCTTTGATAGTTGCTTTTCATCATGATCTTTCTGAAAATAGCGTGAGACAACGCTATTTTGAATTTTTAAGCCTGGATAAACGTGTTGCACGGGATCGCTTAATCCGCATTTGCTTTACAGACTATGATCGCAGGATGGTTATTGTAGCCGAAACAAGGTTTGGAACAAGGCGGCAGCTCATAGGAGTAGCCAGGTTAAATAGGATTCCAGGAACAGAACAAGCCAATTTTACACTAATCATAAGCGATCAGTATCAAAAACAAGGCCTTGGCAAAAAGTTGCTGGAGCATTTAATTGCTATTGCCAAGCAGGAAAAAATTGCTTCAATCTATGCCGCCATTCTTTCCGAAAATACACATATGATAGCATTGTGTAAAACCCTTGGTTTTAAGGTGTTTTCTCACGAAAATCCTGTAATGACTGCAGTGCAATTAGATTTGACATCCTCTAAATCAACTTCACATCCAGCGGAGATCCCACATGGTTAGTTTTTCAGGCAAGTTACTTATATTAGGCTGCGGCAGTGTCTCAAAATGCGTCCTGTCTTTGCTGTTTCAGCTAATGCAAATTCCTCCCAAAAATGTAACTGTAATCAGCGCTCAAGGTTTTTCTCCTCAATTGGATGAATACAAAAAAATGGGGGTGGCTTTCGTACAGGCAACTGTCACTAGAGAGAATTACAAAAGTCTGCTCTCTTCCTATTTAAGTGCAGGCGATTTTTTACTCGATTTGTCAGTTGAAATAGACACTTGCTCCCTTTTCGAATGGTGCTTTGAAAATCAGGTGCTTTTTGTTAATACCGCCACCGAAGTTTGGGCGGCCGCAAGAGTCCCTGTATATGCTGAGGCCAGGCAACAAACTCTTTACCAGCGCTATTTAAGGCTTTGGAAAACTGTAGCCCGTTTAGGTTTAAATGGACCAACGGCTATTCTTGAGCATGGAGCTAATCCCGGACTGGTTAGCCATTTTGTTAAAAAAGCTTTGCTGGACCTCGCTGAGAAAACAGTGCTGCAAGAGACCTCTCCTCAACGTAAAGGCGCCTTGCAAGAAGCGGTCCGCACCCGCAACTTTGCAAGGCTGGCAATGATCCTTGGAGTGAGAGCCATTCATATTGCGGAGCGGGATACACAGCAAAGCGCTGTTCCACGGCAAGCCAATGAATTTGTGAATACTTGGAGCTGCGAGGGGTTTGTTGAAGAGGCGATTGCTCCAGCCGAGATAGGGTGGGGCACTCATGAAAAAAAACTTCCCCATGGAGCAGGAACTCATCCCGTGGGTCCTCAGCACCAAATTTTCCTGGAAAAACCCGGCTTTAAGACTTTAGTAAAGTCTTGGGTTCCAAGCGGTGAAATTGAAGGGATGGTTATCAGGCATGGGGAAGCTGCCAGCCTTTGCTCGCACCTCTCTGTTTTTGATGGCTTAGATTTACTGTATAGGCCAACGGTGCATTATGCCTACGCAGCCATACCTGATGCGATTGCATCGCTGCATGAAGTCGAGGCCTGCAAATGGAAAATGTTGGATCGGCAACGCATTTTAGCAGATGAAATAAGCTCCGGAGCGGATGAGCTTGGCTGTTTAATACTAGGGGATGGATTTCAACCTTTTTGGATCGGCAGCATTTTGGACATAGAGGAAGCGCGAAAGTTGGCCCCACATCAAAATGCGACTACTTTGCAAGTGGCGGTTTCTGTAGTAGCAAGCATGTGTTATGCCGTAGAACACCCCAGGCTAGGGTTTTGCTTGCCAGATAATATCGACCATGAATACATCCTTAGCATTGCAACACCTTATTTAGGGAAATTTGTGACCGTCCCTTCAGACTGGAGCGGCGTTAAGGAAAATCCAACACTGCAATTTACCGATTTTTTAGCAGCCGCAGAAACAGCAAAACCTTAAACCCGACTTGCTATACCTTCTAAGAGTCAGATTCGAGCTCTTAGAAGGTAGCTAGTCGGGTTTTAATCCAGAGGGTCGGCATCAATAACAACTCGAACGTTCATTAATCTCTAAAAGAGGAACCCCAATGAAATGCCTAATTACTGATAGCCAAGAAATAGACAGCCTTAAGATTGAGGAAAGGCCGGCTCCGGGAACTCCCGGGGCTTGTGAAGTTTTAGTGGAGGTCAAAGCTGTTTCTCTAAATTATCGCGATATTCTGGCGGCAAGCGGCCAATACGGCGCTAAGCCTGCATTGCCCTTTATTGTTGGCTCTGATATGGCAGGGAAGGTGCTAGAGGTCGGGAAGGAAGTTTCTGATCTTAAGCCGGGAGATAGGGTGCTGAATGCTCCTTTTAAATTTTGGCCGGCCGGGAAGTTGAAGAGCTCCTGGGCAAAGACTTTTATTGGCGCTAACGGAGTTGATGGAGTCTTATGCCAGCAGGTCCTCTATCCCGCCTCAAGCTTGGTCAAAGTGCCGGAGCACCTCTCCTATGTTGAGGCAAGCACACTACCCATCGCCGGGTTGACAGCCTGGTCTGCTGTCGTCACTCATGGGCATACGCGGCCGGGTGACTGGATTTTACTGCAGGGTACTGGAGGGGTGTCGATTTTCGCAGCCCAAATTGCAGAGAAATTAGGGGCCCGTACAATTATGACCACTTCAAATGCTGAAAAAAGCCGTTTAGTAAAAGAAAAATTTGGAGTGCATGCGACTTTAGATTATCGCGATGCGGGATGGGCGGAAAAAGTGCGGGCATTGGCTGAAGGGCAGGGAGTGCACCTTGTAGTTGAAGTGGCAGGCGATTCATTAGCGGAGTCTATAAGATCCTGCCGCAGCTATGGACGGGTTGCCTTAATTGGAATCTTAGGCGGTGCTGAGAGCAATGTAAATGTAGTGGATATCTTCCGGCGTCAAATCACTGTCAGGGGCATTTATATGGAATCCGCCCAAGAGCTGCAGGATTTGGCACGCGCCATGGAGGCTTGGGGGTTAAAGCCTTGCGTTGATAAAGTATTTTCTTTTGAAGAGAGCAAAGATGCTTACAAGTATGTAAAAGCCCAAAAACACATAGGCAAGGTAGTGGTTTCACTAGGGGAGTGAGCTTAATTTAGCCGCGAATGCTTTCCCGCTTCGCGGCTGATCTTTGGTTTAGGCTTAATGCGCATTGCGGCTAAAGTTGACAACAATAAGCAGTTGGCGCTTAGTCCCTTAAGTCCTTAAGGTCCTTGGCGTCCCTAGAGTCCATTGTCCCTTTAAGCGCCTATAAAAGCGCTTATTTCTTAGGTTTTTTGCTTTCTTGTTCCAGTGTGCGCAGTTCCTGGTTTTCTTCTGCCTCAGAAGAGTCTAAGGGGATTGCGTAAATGTCTGTATCATCGGCTTCATCTTTGATCAGAATGTCATCTTTTGAAAGCTTGGTGTCAGCGGATGCGGCTTTAGGCTGCTCGGATTTGCAGCCGGTAAGTGCACATGCACACAAAATAAAAAGTGTTGTATGTAACCATTGTTTTTTCATAGTTTCTCCCAATTAATAATTTTGTAAAATAGCTAATCTGTCTACTTCTTTTACTCGCTGCTCTTCAGGTACCTCAATGATTTCTCCCGGTTCATAGCGTCGCAGGATTTCATATAAAGGATTGCGTTGCAGGGGCTGAAAGCCTGCTTGCCAAATCATATCAACGATCCCTTTATGATCGATGCGATTAACAAAATTGGTGGCCCGGTGAACGTTTTCTTCAGTTAGAGTGCCGCCAAAATCATCGGCGCCATACTGGAGAGCTTCTATGCCCGTCTCTTTTCCTTCGCCAAACCAGGAAGCCTGAATATGGTCAAAATTATCTAAGTAGATTCTTGCAATGGCTAGAATACGGAAATAAGCTTCTGCTCCTACCCATTTTTTTACTGTACGCCTTAATGCTGTGCGGTCCCGCTTATAACTCCAAGGAATGAATGCAGTGAAGCCTGGAATGCGATCTTGGGCTTGCCGCAAAGTATCGAGATGGATGAGAATATCTTCCGGTTCTTCTATGTGTCCATACATCATTGTGGCTGTGGATTTAAAGCCTACTTCATGGGCTGTCTCGTGGACCTCCATCCAGGCGCCCGGTGCCATTTTTTTAGGGGAGATGGCAAATCGTACCCGTTCTGAAAGAATTTCTGCTCCGCCGCCAGGCAATGTTCTTTGTCCGGCATCCCACAATTTTTGTAATAATTCCCTAATGGTGATACCTGATACTTTGGCGCAATTCCAAAGTTCAGGCGCCGAGAAAAAGTGGGGAAAAATATCAGGGTAGCGCTCTTTGGCTGCTTTTACCAGGGAAACATAATAATCAGCTTTAAGCTCGTCATTTAGCCCCCCTTGCAACAATACGGTATTTAAACCGGCCTTTCTGGCAAATTCCAAGTGTTCAAGTGCTTGTTCGATATTTTTGGTATAGGCGTCTTTGGCATTTCCATGGCGATAAAAAGCGCAAAAAGAGCAATCGGCATTACATACGTTAGTGTAATTAGGGTTGGAATCTAAAACAAAGGTGACAGTCTTTTCCGGAATTTTTTGAAAGCGTTTTTCATTGGCCAAAGCTTTTAGTTCTGCGAGTGGCGCATCGGTAAAAAGTTTAAGTCCATCATCAAATGAGAGGCGTTTGAGAGAGTGAGGCATTCCGGTTCCTTATGTATATAAAGTAAAAATGAAACTGATAGCATTTTCTTCATTTTCTTCGCATCAATTTTGGCATGCAAATTGAATAGGGTTATCTTAATTTATAATTATTGAGTTGATTATTCGATTTAAAAATAAATATATAAGACATATAATAAAAATTGGAGATTTAAATTATTATTGGTTTTTATTATGAATAAAAATAATTTATGCTTCAAAAAACAATACTGCTTTATTCCTCTTGAGGAGAGAATCGTATTAGATGGTGCTGTTGCTCACGATGCGGCAGTTGCCGCACAGGCGGCGCCTTCTCCTGCAGCTGGGCCTCATGTTTTAATCGTTCCCAATAATATTCCTGACTCGGCAGCTTTAATCAATGCGGCCAAAGCAGGTGTCGTAGTAGTTTCTTATGATCCCGCCCATGAATCTCTATCTCAACTTAGTCAAGATATCAGCAAAGCGTTAGGCGGGCAAAAAGCCAGCTCGATTGGATTTGTAGGGGCCGGAGATCAAGGCGGCTTCTCTTTAGGAGATGGAAATCAGGTTGATTTAGCCTCGCTTACAAATGCTGATGGCGTTATGGCCAATTTTTGGCGCCAGGTCGCAAGCCAGGTGCAGTCAAATGGACAGATTGATATTATTGCCTGCGATGTGAGCAAAGGTGATGCCGGACAGGCTTTTATACAAGAACTTACGCATATTGTAAATGATGCAGGTACAAATATTGACATCAATGCCTCATCCAGCTTGATCGGCAATTCTCCCTTGATCGGCTCTAATTGGGTATTGCACGATGCAGCAGGAACGGCCTTTGATACGACTAATGTCTATTTTGAGGCAAATACAGTGGCTTCATGGGACCATGTCTTGGGGCATAGCATTTCCCTTGAAAGCATAGACTTGTTTGCCTATAAGCCGGTAAATGATGGCAGCGGAGGCACTTATCCCAACGTTGACATTACCAACGTCTTGCCGGGGGACTTTGTTGAAATAACCTACGTTCTAAATAACGATGGCGACCACACAGAACATGATGTCGGCCTTTCATTTAATTTTGATAATACTACGATTACTTTCATTAGCGGCACTAGCGACCGCGGAGATACTTATGGCGCTTTAAACGTACAAGGCGGAAATTTGCTTGTTCTGCCCATCACCGACTCATCCTGGGAACCGGGCAAGCATCATCAGGTCACTTTAGTATTTCAGCTCAATACTCCTCAGGCGCAAGGCATTACATATTCTCCATGGGGCGCTTTCCCTTATGACACCACCACTGTGTCATTTACAGATAGCGATGGCAACCCGCAAAACTTTGTTTATAATGCCTATCCTTCATTTTCCGTAACAGTTCCCACCTTTACTTTTACTAATAGTCCTACTCTGACCCTTAATCCGGGAGGAAGCGGCGATTTAACTTTTACTTTCAGCACTCCGCTTTTGCAAAGGGTGTGGGATATAGGGGAGGTTGTGCTGGCAAATAATAATCTTGCAGGTCTTGGCTATGGGCAAGGTTATTCATTAGGAGATGTGTTGATACAACCTGCACAGACAAGCGGTTCAGTTAGCCTGCATATTAATTATGGGGCGGGTACTATTTCCCCTCAAGTTTTGCAAGTCAACATTACTACTGACGGCACGCAATTTACTCCTGTAGAGACTGCAAGCGGCCAATTGACCCTTGCGCCATCGCTTACCATTTCTACTGATTATACACCAAATAACAACGGGTTGGCTATTACAGGCCATACACCCGCAATTGGTGATTTAGAGCCCGGGGATCAATATTATTTTACAGTCGAGGGTTCAAATGTATCAAATAATCCATTAGAACTTGACTCTTTGTCATTAGCGATTAGCAGTTTTGAAAATATCAACCCAAGTCTTGCCTTAAATGACAGACAGATACTTTCTATAAATGGTGTAGAAACGAGCTATCTTACCGTACTTACATACACAAATGGGGTGTTGACTTTAAATTTTCATGCTGGGAATCAGGGTGATGCTCCTCCAATACTAAATCCGGGAGATACTTATTCCATTCAACTTGCCTTTCAAGTCAATCCCGGTGCAACAGGAAATTCAGTGCTGACCCCTGTCATCAACTACTTTCAGGATACCAGCAGCGAAGCTGTGAGTTCAAGTTTGACTGTGCCCTATAATGACCCTTACCCTTCAGTTACTGTAAGCAACCCAGTGCTGTTGCTGACTCAATCAGGAAGCACCGTGCTGCAATTTGATGTTAGTTTGGGCAGCAGTTTAGCCAATCTCGATTCTTCGCACAACAATACAACCGCCAGCGGTCAGGGCCTGGTAGTGAACTGGTCTACAAATAGCTTAGGAACAGCGGTAAGCGGAATAGACTTTACCAGCGCTTCAGGTTCAGTGACATTTTTCAGCGATGGCCCCACCACCCAGCAGATTTCAGTACAGGTAGCGTTTGATGCGAATAATGTAGGCACTCCTTTAACTGTCGGCCTCAATTTAAATGCAGAAGTACTGACAGTTCCTGCAACAGCTACCGGTACTCTGATCAATGCTGTTGATCACGATTTAACGGTTACACAACAAACACCTACAAACTTTACCAATGTAGGCAGCACGCTGTTTTTTCCAGGCGAAGGAGTTTCGCTTAACTTTACCGCAACCAATAATGGCGTGGATGAAGCTTCTGCCATTACGATCACAAATATTCTCGACACAACCCATATGAGCTTTGCAGGTGTCATTGTAGATGGAGTTGCCCTGCAATCCAACCAATATACATATAGCAACGGTACTTTGACCTTTAATCTTCCAAACCTCAGCGGCGCTACCCTAAACGGCAGCACCCTCACTCCAGGCGAGTCTGTAACCTTCAACATACAGGCAAATTTAATTGCTGCCGGCTTTGTCGATAATCAAGCCTCTTTTACCTATACAGATGCAGTCACAAGCGTTAATATACCGGCTGCTGATACCAATCAGGTTACCTTTACGGTCGGCCAGCCCATTTTTCTGCAAGTGCCTGACCAGGTAGCTGTACAATATGGACAAAGCGGCGATCCTACTACCATGACTTTTACCGTCTCAATAGCGCAAGCGACAGCTGAAGACATTATCATTGATTGGTCAACTGCCGGCAATCAGAATGGCTACACTAATGCCAGCGGCCAGGTTACAATTTTAGCCGGCCAGACAACTGCTTCAACTGCTATCGTCATCCAATTGAATTATGACGCGCAAAATGTTGCCGATCAAAAAAACTTTACCCTGAACCTTAGTTCCGATCATTCTTCTGACATATTTGTGCCTGATGCAAGCGCTACTGGAACCATCCTCACACCAGCCTTCACAGTAGTAGAAACAGCCGCTATTGCCGGGTCAGGCGCTGCTCCGATGGTTGGCGACTACATTACCTATACTGTGATAGTAACAAATACCGGCAATGTCGACCTTTCCAGCTTGCAGCTGCTAGACACGCGCGATCCGAATCTTTCTTTTGCAGGCGTTATTTCTTCATCTGGAGGCACCGCTGTAGCAGGGTCTGCCTCTGATCCTTATTTTGTGAAAATTTTAAGTACAACTTTAAGTACAGGGGCAACTTTCACAGCAAGCTACAATTTGCAAGTCAACCCTACAGTCGCAAATGGAGTGGTTGTTTCTGATGCGATAAGCAGTCTTACTGCCGATATTATGTTTAATAGCACCCAGGTCGGACAAGTGCAGGGTGCAAGCAATACCGTCTCTTACACAACCTCAACCCCATTCCCAACTTTTACTATCACTCCGGTTAGCGCGACCTCTTCTGCTGCCGGCCAGACCACCGAAATATTTACAATTACCGCCTCAAATCCTTACTTTGCACCTATTACGTTTAATTATAGCACGAGCGATGGCTCTGCCTTGAGCGGCGTAGACTACTTGGCTGCCAGCGGACAAATAACCGTTAATCCATTTGTTTCAGGACAGTTTATTCCGCAAGGCGAGCCAGGAGCTACTCCAATAACCAGCCAGTTTAGCATCACTATTCTACCAGCAGTACTAAAGCCGCTAGGCGCCACGGTTGACTACAATGTTCAGCTGTCTTATACCGATGCTGATTCAAATAGCACTGTTTCCCTGTCAAGCACAGGCACTATTATCACACCTGCAATTGCTAATTTTGCAAGCAGCCAGGCTGTGAGCGATATGACTCAGGCTAATCAATACAGCTTTATGGATATCCTCCAATACTCAATTACCCTTAATAATTTAAGCAACGTGGTTGTCAATACTGTCAATTTAGACAGTTTTTTACCGACCGGGCTGACTTACGTTCCAGGAACATTAACACTTATTAAACCTGATGGCACTGTAGTGCAATTTACCGACGCTGTTGATGGGGACGCAGGACAGATTGTCAACGGCAATCATGTCAGCATCCTTTTAGGCGATTTAGCTCTGGACAGCACAACCCAATTAGGCGACAGCTACACCATACAGTTCCAGGCAATGCTCAATACTGCAGCCAGGAATGGCACTATAATAACTAATGATAGCTCATTTACATCTGCCTCTAATGGGCCATCCTCTACTAATACTGCTATTGTCACCCCATTTACACCGTTGCCAACCATTATTGCGGCTACCCCAACGACCGTTAAAGAGACCAATCCAATCATCTTTACTTTCCAGGTAAGCAATCCTTACTATGATCCTGTAACTTTCAACTACAATACAGTCGATGGCACTGCAAGAAGCGGCATTAACTATGTTGCAGCTTCAGGCACGATGACTTTCCAGCCCGGTATTACAACAAATAGCATACAGGTGCAGACCCTGCAAAGCGGAGCATTTGCTAAAACACAGCAATTCAGCTTAGCGCTTTCCGATCCAAGCAATTCACATGGTTTTGACAGCAGCGGTGATCAGACTGCTTCTGTAATAGCGACAATTGAAATCAACCAGCATTCAGCCCCTCCTAATAACCCGGTAACCCCTATAGTCCCCGTAAATCCGGCAACCCCGGATAATCCAATTTCCCCATTCGATCCGGATAATCCTTTTAACACCTACACTGCTTTAGACTTAGGGTATTTCTGGGGAGAAGATCAGCTAGCCTTCTTCGGTTATGGTTTAAATAATAATGTTTTCTTTGACCGCCATTTGACCCTAGGCCAAGAAATCTATGCTTTCGATCAACTTTTAGAACATGACAGAGACGCCTTCAATTCAGGTGTTGAAATGATTCCTCATGGATTCCACGAAATTGGCGGCGATAGAGTGCAAGGTTCCATTGACTTATTCTTGGATACGCCTCCAACAAGTAAAGTGACTATTATCATTGAAGCTCTCAACCAAAGTGACAGCGTGCAGCCAAGTGTAATAGAATTTACTAGTGAAAACTGGGATCAGCTGCAAAAAATAACAATTATTGAACAGGGCTCCGATCAACCTCATAAATTTATCCTGCGGGCACAAAGTGAGGATGATAATTACAACGGCATGACTGTCCCATTCTCTTCTGATAGAAACGGGCATATTCAAGCGCCTGCTAAAATTATTCCATTAGAACAGCCTATCCATGAGCCGGTAGGGGAAGCTAAAGTTTCTACTTTTAATAATCTAAGCATGGCAGGATCACTAGAGGTAGCCTTTGAAGGCGAAGTTGTTAATTTCTAACAGCCAAGCCTTCATGGGATGATTCCTAAACTAATATTTTAGGAATCATCTCTTATGTTCAATCAATCTAGACTCTTAAAACAAACCCGCATTAATTCTCCTAATTTTGTTTACCCAAAAAAGCGCTTTTTCATTATGCTTGCTCTAAATTCAAGGTGAAAAAATAAGCGAGAAGAATTCTGATGGAAGGCGAAGAAACAAAAAAAGAAGAAATTCCCCAAGGACAAAATCAAATTTGTATAGATGAGGGAAACAAATTGCCTTTATCAGGACTTCAAGAGCATGATGAGCAAGTTTGGAAAGATTATCATGAGTTTCTGGAAGATGAAGAAACCCATGCAAAACACATAGAAACACACGTTGCTGAGCTTTGTGCTGCAGAAGAAGGCGAAATTGCCCATCATAAATCCCACAAGCATCATTCTCCAAAAGAAAATCAAGCGTTGCTGGAGATATTCAATCAGGAATTGCAAGCGCTGGAAATTCCTGATGCCAAGCTGTCCCATGCGCTGGATTTTATGGAAAAATCAATTTCCCAGAGCGGAATGCCCAATTTTAAGTGTTTTTGGGAAGCAAGGAAATTATGCATCGAATTTTTTAAAGATGAGGCAATTACTCCAGTATCCAGGGCCCACCTATGGAATCGCTACGTAGAGCTTTCAAAGGAAGCAAGACGCCTTAAAGATATTCTCGATGAGCAAAGCAGCTTTGCTGCTGAGCAAATTGAAATGGCTATTCAAGCCCTTGAGCAAGAAATTCAACAAATTCCCGCACTCTTGCAAAAACCTTCCCATGTGGACTTGCCAAACGAAGCAAAAATTTTAAAGCAGCAAAAAGATACATACGAGCTCATTCAGAAAGAACTAAACCTGCTTAATGCCTATGCTTCGAGAATTAATGCTTTGCGTAAAGAGCTGATCAAAACTGAAATGCGCATCCGCATCAAGCATAAGTTTTTTCAGCGCCTTTCACTGGCAGGCGACCAAATATTCCCCCGCAGGAAAGATCTTATTCGCGATATTAGCCAGCTATTTATGTCCGATATTGACAGCTTTATAAAACGCCATTTTGAAGAATCTTTCCCTAAGGAATCCTTGTTCATTTTACGCGAAGAAATTAAAGCGTTGCAGCAAGCGGCAAAAATATTTACCTTGAACACTCAATCTTTTACCTTGACCAGGACCAAGTTAAGCGAGTGCTGGGATAAGATAAAGATTTTAGAAAAAGACCGCAAAAAAGAAAAAGCTAAGCATAGGCAGCTGCTGAAACAACATGCTCTAGAAATTGAAGAGAAAATTAAAGCTTTGAAGCAGCAGTTTCTTGAACAGAATATGAGCGTGGGCGATGCCAATGCTAAGATACAGGAAATTCAAGAATTCATGCGCGCGCAACCTTTAGATAGGGATGAAGTGCAGCAGTTGAAGAAAGAGCTGCAACAAATCCGCTCTTTGGTCAACGATAAGATGCGCGTTGAAGAAGAACAAAGAGATCAAGTACAGAAGGAAAAAGAAAAAGCGCGGCAAGAGAAAATTGCAGCCTTTAAAACGAAAATTGAACTTTTACTGAAAAAAGCGGAAACGGTTGAAGACACGGAAGAGTTATTGAAAGAAAAAGAGCTTTACTTGGATGAAATCAAAACCAACGATTTCAATAAATTTGAAAAAATAGAACTTGAGAAGCTTTTAAAGCCTATGAATAATCTCATAGCCGATAAAAAAGAAAAAGCTTTGTTAAGCCTCTCTGAAGATGATCGCAATACTCTGGATTTACTCTATCAAGTGCTTGAGCAAAGAAAAGAGCAAAGGCAAGAAATTAGAGAGCAAATCCGCAAAGCTTCCGGAACTTCAGGTTTAGATTTCCAGCAAGCCATGGCTTATAATGAAATGTTGAATGAAGAAAAAAAACAACTGGACAAGATCAACCAAAATATCAAAAATCTAGAACTAAAAATTACTGAAGTCGAGTCAAAATTATAAAGTTCTTAATAACCAGCAGGATCGTCTTGCTGGTTTAAAACCCGTTCCATCATAGAGGATTGGCGCGATGTCAAAAAAGTTAATTGTTTTTGACTTGGACCAAACCTATATTCGCATCAATTCCAGTTTTGCCTTCTGTAAGTTCCTGCTAAAAAAACAATTCCTTAGTTTGTATGATTTTTTGCATGTATTAAGCATTCAAGCTTCCTATCGCTTTGCCGGAGGCACAATTGAGGAAGTGCACCATAAAAGTTTTAATCGGTTATTGAAAGGGAAAAGCCACGCGCAAATCAGTATTCTTGCAAAAGAATTTGCCAATGCGATTCTTAATCAATATATTTGCCCCCTGATTGCTCAGCGTGCTTCAGAAGCCCGCAAACGAAATGATGTCACTTTGCTGCTCTCAAGCTCTCCAGAGTTCCTAGTACAGCCTATGGCAACTGCTAATGGGTTTGATTACTATTCTTCAACCGAGTATGCCATTGACAATAAAAATCAATTTTGTAAAATTTCCCGGCTTGTTGAGGGTGTTGAGAAGGCTAAATTTGTAAAAGAACTTTCTGCAAAACTTGGGATTAGCTTAGCCAATGTGACTGCTTATACCGACAGCATCCACGACTTGCCTTTATTAGTTGCTGTAGGGGAACCTGTAGCTGTATTCCCCGATAAAAAATTAAAAAAACTAGCCACACAAAATGGTTGGGAAATTATCGAAACCATAAGGAAAAGATCATGAATCCCCGCTACCACGCAGTATCGATTGCCACTGAAAGAAAACCTGTATTGTCTAATGCTATTAAGCATGAGGCTGACCAATTTGGGGCTCATGTGTTCAACCGCAGTGTGATGCGTAAAATGCTGCCAAAAGAAATTTATTTAAACCTATTCAATGCGATGGATGGCAAAGAACGGATAAAGGAAGAATTTGCCGATACCATAGCTGTAGCGATGAAAGAATGGGCCATCAGCCATGGCGCCACGCATTACACCCATTGGTTTCAGCCGTTGACAGGCGCCTCAGCTGAAAAACACGATTCGTTTATTGACTGGCAAGCTCCTGATAAGGTTATTCAAAAGTTTAGCGGCAAAGAGCTGCTGCAAGGTGAACCGGATGCTTCTTCCTTTCCTTCCGGGGGGTTAAGGAGTACATTTGAAGCGAGAGGATATACCGGCTGGGATCCTACTTCCCCGGTTTTTCTTTGGAAGGGCGGTGATGGAATTACTTTGTGCATTCCTTCCATTTTCTTCTCATGGACAGGGGATATTTTGGATTGCAAAATTCCTTTGCTGCGTTCAGACAAAAAGATCCAGGAGTCCGTGCTCAGGTTATTAAAACTTACCGGCATTGAAGCGAATTTTGTATATTCAACCTTAGGCCTGGAGCAAGAATATTTTGTTATTGACAGGGCTATCCGCAATTTACGTCCGGATTTAGTTCTTGCAGGCAGGACCGTTTTTGGAGCCGCACCTTCAAAAGGCCAGGAGCTGCAAGACCACTATTTTGGATCGGTGAAAGACCGGATTCTCACTTTTATGCATGACTTTGAAATGGCAGCTTTAAAGCTAGGAATACCTGTTAAAACAAGGCACAATGAAGTGGCTCCTGCCCAGCATGAGGTAGCTCCGGTCTTCGAAAAGGCTTCAACTGCCATAGACCATAACCTTCTTCTGATGGAACTTATGCGTCAAACTGCAGCTAAGCATCACCTGGCCTGTTTGATCCATGAAAAGCCTTTCCATGAAGTCAACGGTTCCGGCAAGCATGCCAACTGGTCTTTGATGACAGATACAGGCATTAATCTTTTAGACCCCACTGATACGCCTGAAAATAATGTCCACTTTTTAATTCTACTTACAGCCATTTTGACAGCCGTTTATGATCATGCCATTTTATTGCGCGCAGCTATCGGGTCGGCGGCAAACGATTACCGTTTAGGCGGGCATGAAGCCCCGCCGGCCATTCTTTCTGCTTATTTGGGACAGGAATTAGAAAGCGTATTAGAGAGCATTGAAGCCAAAGGTACGCATGAGCGCAAAGGTGGAAAAGTCAAATACGATATGGGCTTGCCGGTAATTCCCGACCTTTCCAAAGACAATACCGATCGCAACCGCACTTCTCCATTTGCTTTTACAGGCAATAAATTTGAATTCAGGGCTGTAGGTGCATCGGCTAACCCCGCACTGGCCATTTCTATTCTCAATACAGTTGTTGCCCATTCCCTGAATAAAATTATGGATGAAATCGAAGCGCATTTACATGGCGATTCTCTCCAGAGCAACAGTAAAATTGTAGTGGAGACTATTTTGCCTATCCTGCAAAAGTATTTAAAACACTCGAAACCGATCAGGTTCTCTGGCGATAATTACAGCGGGGAATGGATAAAAGAAGCGGAAAAAAGAGGGTTGCCAAATATCCATAAATCCATTGCAGCCTTTTCCGCCCTAAAATCAGAACGGACCATTGCTGCATTCGAAGGCGTGCTGACCAAGCACGAGCTTGAAAGCAGGTATGAAATCCAGTCAGAGCTGTACATACAAGCCAACAAAATCGAAGTTAAGCTAATGCTTGAACTATTTAATACGATGGTGCTCCCTGCAGCTTGCAAGCATCAGAAAGTATTGGCAGATGGCATTAAAGCAGTTAAAGAGCTGCTTCCTAAGGCTCCGGAAAAGCAATTGAAACAAATGCAGCAGTTTACAGACTTGCTGAATAAGGGAATCGCGCGAGCAGAGGAGCTGCAAGCATTGCTGGACAACGCTTTAGGCCAAACCAGCTTAGAGGTCCGCGGGCAAGCATTTGCCGAAAAAGTCCTTCCAGCTAGCGAAAGTCTAAGGGAAATTGTGGATCATCTGGAAACATTAACCGAAGATGAGCTCTGGCCTCTGCCTAAATACCGCGAGATTCTATTTATAGTATAGGTGAACCCCAATAATCGTGCCCGTGCCCGTGTGCGTGCCCGTGCCCGATTGAGTTAGAAACAGCAGAGAGTTATTATCGGGCGCGGGCACGCACACGAGCACGGGCACGAATTATTTGGGTACGGACTTGGTTAATAAGAAAAAAGTAGGGATTTACGGAGGAAGTTTTAACCCTCCCCACAATGGCCATTTAAATTTAGCGGTGGAAATAGCAGAACATAGGGAACTCGACGAGATTTGGTTCTGCCCCGCAAATATTAATCCTTTTAAGGCAGATTCTAATTACACATCTATCCAGCATCGATTAGAGATGACTCGTTTAGCTATTGCTCCCTTCAGCAATTTTAAAGTGATTGATATAGAAGCTGCAAGAGAGGGTATTTCCTATACAATAGATACACTTAGACAGCTTATAGTGGAGTTTGGCAATCACATTGAATTTTCCTTGCTTCTAGGAGATGACAATATCTTTTCTTTTCCTTCGTGGCACCGAGCTGAAGAAATTGTGAAATTAGTGCCATTGTTCATTGGGCGGCGGGAAAACGGCGGGCATTTTCCGGAAGCTTCTCCGGCTATTAGGGATGCTTTAGAAAGAGGGATTACTCCTACGCGCGTTATGGAAATTACTGCCACAAATATTCGGGAGCGGTTGCAGATAAATCGGCCATGTGCGCATTTAATACCTGGAAAAGTCATAGACTACATTAACGAACATAGTTTATACTAATTTTAGGAATGATTTTGTAACTTGAGTTGTTATAATAAAATGCTATGGATGATAACCAAAGTAAAGAACTCAATTTAATAGCTCAAACTATCTTTGATAAAAAAGGCTTCAATATATTGGCCATTGATGTCAGAGATGTTTGCTCTATGACAGATTTTTTTGTGATCGCAGAGGGTAATGTTGATCGCCATATCCAATCAATAAATAAGGCTATTTGCGAGCAATTAAGCCAGGCGGGCCTTAAGCCCTTGCATGTGGAAGGGCAAAAGGCGGGGGATTGGATTGTCATAGATTTTGGTCAAATTGTTGTGCATCTATTCACTTCCGATTTAAGAGAACACTATGCCATTGAAACTCTATGGAAAGAAGGGAAAGTGGTAGACTTGCACATAAATCTTGTTAGCTCCTCAAAATAAAGGATTTTACATGAGAAGACGCCGTGTAGTTGTAACTGGAATGGGTATTGTTTCATGCTTTGGAAACGATGTTGATAATTTTTATGATAAGTTATTGGAAGGTATTAGCGGTGTTTCTGCAATAACCCAATTTCCCTGTGAGGATTACGGAACCCGATTTGCAGCTTCAGTAAAAGATTTTGATCCGGGCGAGTATATTGAGAGAAAGTATGCAAAAAAAGTGGATCGTTTTATAGCGTACACAATGGTAGCGGGTAAAAAGGCGCTTGAATATGGCCGTTTAACTAAAGAAGAACTGGATAAATTAGACAAGAAGAAATGCGGCATCCTGATAGGCTCTGGTATGGGAGGAATGAGCATATTTGCTGATGGTGTGCAAACATTATTAGAAAAGGGGCATAAACGCATCAGCCCATTCTTTATCCCATTCGTTTTAACTAATATGGGCGGCGGCATGCTTGCCATGGATTTAGGCTTCATGGGGCCGAACTACTCTATTTCTACAGCCTGCGCTACAAGTAATAATGCTATCATCAATGCTGCCAATCATATACGCGACGGGCACGCCGATCTAATCTTAACAGGCGGTGTAGAAGCTCCCATCACGCCAATAGGAGTAAGCGGATTTTTAGCGGCACGGGCTTTATCGCAACGCAATGATGCTCCGGAAAAAGCCTCCAGGCCGTGGGATATGAGCCGCGATGGCTTTGTAATGGGTGAAGGAGCAGGAGTCTTGGTGCTGGAATCTTTAGAGCATGCTTTATCAAGAGGTGCTAAAATTTATGCCGAATATTTAGGCGGCGGGATGTCGTGCGATGCCCATCACATGACAGAGCCCCGCTCTGATGGGGCAGGGGTTGTAGCCTGCATTCAGAGTGCACTCCAGGATGCCGGCATTTCAGCTGAAAGTATTAATTACATTAATGCCCATGCCACCTCAACACCGGCAGGGGATATGGCTGAGATTAATGCGTTAAAGCAGGTCTTTAAAAATCGCGCTAAAATAGCCTTGAATGCCACTAAATCCATGATAGGGCACTCGCTTGGTGCTGCAGGGGGAATGGAAGCAATAGCTGCTATAAAAGCAATCGAAACCGGTGTGCTTCACCCGACCATCAACCTGGAAAATCCTGAACCCGAATTGGATTTTGAGGTGCCTACATTAGCCAAAAAGTGGGAAATACAGGCTGCCATCTCTAACTCATTTGGTTTCGGCGGACACAATGCCTCTATAATATTTGCCCCCTATAGACAATGATTGAGGAGCAATCTTTCGGAGTTATTCCTTTAAGAAAAGAGGGAAATCAGTGGCAAGTGTTTTTGATTAAGCGGGAAAAAGGCTTTTGGGAGTGTCCTAAAGGTCACTCTGATGCTGGGGAGTTACCTTTGAGTGCAGCCAAACGGGAATTATTTGAAGAAACCGGCTTGCAAGTTGCTAAGTTGGTGCAGCAAGAGCCCCTCCAAATCCAGTATTTTTTTCGGGTTAAGGGGGCTTTGATCAAAAAAACAGTGTTTTATTACATTGCCGAAGTCTATGGGACAGTGAAGCTGCAAACCGAAGAAGTGCATGAAGGCCGTTGGGAGACACTTGAGGCAGCCATTGCCCTAGGCACTTATGACACCATCAAAAAAGTACTGCGCGACGTAAGCGCCCTAGTAGAATGAAAGGATATTTGTTAAGTCTTGATCTTAATCATGATCTTGATCTTTGATCTTTCTTTTTACACATTTCTTGATAATGGCGTAGAGGTTAGTCTACAGTTGAAAAGTAAAGAAGAAATTCAATTGCAGTTTATTATTGCTTGGGCAAAAAAGGGTTATTAACTGCTTGAAATAATCTATACATATCTATTATTATCTACTAATATGAGTAGATTTGTCAAAATTGGAAAAGCCGCAGAAATATTAGGCGTGTCTATTCAAACTCTTCGACGTTGGGAGGAAAACAATACTTTACTTCCAGATAGAAAGAGTAAAGGCACTCGTTACTATGATATAGACAAACTATTAGGCCTTGAAAAGACATCTTCTGATCTTACAATAGCTTATGCAAGGGTCTCAAGCCACGATCAAAAAGAAGACCTTAAAAGACAAGCAAGC
>JAEYWL010000098.1 GCA_023428915.1 Verrucomicrobiota bacterium | reverse complement strand
GTGAAAGGATAAGTCCCGAAGAGCCAAGTCGTGACTTGGCCGAGGGGCTTAGCATTTCAATTGGCAAGTTCGGCAATGTTCAAGCGTGATTTAGGGGCGCAACTTGGGTTTAAAGGTAATCCACATTGCCTGGCTTTCTGGCACCGTACGTCTTTGGATCCTGCATTAAACTCTCAGCTTGAGAAATTGCTGCTTTATCAGCAATCTCAGGGCCAAAAGCTCTTGCCCCGCCAACTGCTTTTTCAAGAGTCAAACGCACATTTTTCTCTTTTTTATGAGCTTTTATTTTTTTTGACATACAGACTCCTAATTTTTCATAAAATCTATCCATATAGGTATTTAATAATACCTGAACGGCCTCCTGCCGGTTTTTCAAGCTCTGTTTTTTTAACTTTGGCTGTGTTTTTTTTTATTTTTTTGGACTTGTTTATTTTTTTTTGCATATTCCTCCATATAGATTTAAACCCGACTTGCTACCTTCTTAGAGTCAGATTCGAGCTCTTAGAGGAAAGAACTTGAATCTGACTCTTAGAAGGTAGCAAGTCGGGTTTTAAGTAATAATAAAGTCGCGTCATGGTTGAAGATGCGACTCCGCAGCTTCACGTAAGTGTAAATAATTTAGCTTACCTATTGTCATTCTCAATGTCGTTCTTCCAAATCCTCCCGAGGCTTTTGCAAAAGCCAGTTTTTCTAATTTTCCGCTTTTTTTGGAATTCCTGCTTTTTTTTGACATAAAAAACCTTAAAAAGTTATAACGTTAGGTAAAATTAAAGCCTCAAATTAAACTTAAGGCACAAATTTTTCTCTTTATGCCTAAAACCCTGGTTGCTACCTTCTATTATAAGGCAGCAGTCAGGGTTAGCTTTGCATATAATATTATCTACCTATCTCGGCGAACTGGACGTGTCCCCCCCCCATGGTGCTTAAGCATATCCTTCGTTACAAGCTGCCCCCCTGATATTTTTATAAGATCTGGTTCTAGAAGCTTTTTATTGGATTTTAGTTTTTTATTTTTATGTTCTTTCATACACGTATCCTCCTTTAAACCCGACTTGATACCTTATATTCCCCCTTTTTTAGCTTATCAATTATAGATCTTTGTTTCGCTATATAAGCTATTTTTAATTAATCATTGGCTTTTATACTGATAAATAACAAAGTTAAATAATAATTAGATCTTAATTTTATTATTATTGAAACACTCTTTTTTTAAAATCTTTTTTATAAATAAAAAATAAAAAATTAAAGTTGACACTGAAGGGTGAAAATTTTATTATCCATCTTTGATCTTGACGACTACCCTTCTAAGAAACGAGAAAAATGAATTGGCTGTTTTGCTTGTACTTATTGATTGTTGTTTGCCCCCTTTGTGGTGAAGCCGCAACAAATTGTCCTGCTGAACCCATCATTGAAAGCGCAGAATTACAACGTTCGCCCTTTTTCACTCTCCGAGATTCTGTCCTGGAAACATTGGAAAACCAGAAACAAATTCAAATTTCCATTTTAAACATTGCAAATCAAGCCGGTGTTTTGCAACAGTCTGCAGGTCCGTTTGACATTAATTTAAACCAGACGAGCAAAGCTACTGCAGCGAGAGCCTACCAAAGACCTCCTCAATTCCGCTATGCCAAACAGGACTATGACGTCCAGACTTCACTCACAAAAACAACAAGGATGGGAACAACATTTACCTTTTTTAATGAAGAGGAATACACTGTTGATCATATTCCCAACACCTTGAGATTCCGCGAAAGCATGGTAGCTTTCACCATAAACCAGCCTCTGCTGAATAACTTCATGTATGGCCTCAACACACAAATAGAAAAAGCTAATCGTTTGGAGTTAATTGCAGTAGAATGGGACACGCTCTTTGCTATTTCTCAGACCATTCTGAATACAGTAACGCAGTACTGGAATGTAGTAGGGGCAAAATTAAATCTCGATGTACAAAAAGAAGCCGAAATTCGCCTTAATCATCTTTTAGAAACCTCTAAAAATTTAGTCCAGGGGTCTATCCTCGCCCCCTCAGATCTAAACCAGATTCTTGTCAGCATCACAAATCAACAGGCTGCCACAGCTGAGGCGGAAGTTGCTCTTTATGTAAATGACCAAAACCTGCGTTTTGCCATGGGGGAAATTGATGAAGATGGAATATGCGCTTACGATACTTTGGTAAATGTTATAAATGCATTTCCCAGGATCCCCGAGTGCGAGGTAATATTAAAAAAGACCAGCTGCTTAATCAACACCGGATTTAATTATAGAGCCGATTTACTGGCCGCAATTACACGTGAATTTGAAGCCCAGACACTCTTAAAAGGAGCTTGGAACCAAACGCTGCCAGGCTTGAATGTTTTCGGAACGGTTTCGAGAAGTGATAACCGGCAAGCAGGCGGCAGCCTTTCGTCCCCTCCTCCATCCTATTCTTACTTTCGTGAAGGCGAGACGGACTGGACCGTAGGCCTGAATATTTCTGTACCTTTTTATAATGATGCCGCTCTGGGTTTTCTCCGGCAGCAAGAAGCGCAGACAGCCCAGGCTGGCCTTGAGATACAGTTATTAAAGCAAAATATTATCACAAATATCCTGCAAACTGTGCACACCTTGGTGGCCCTTAAACAAGAGATACAATTTACGCAAGAATCTGTCGATTATTATAAAGTGTTGATAAGAGATGAAAGCGCCAGGCTGCAAGCAGGCTTTGGCAACATTTTTGTACTGCTTAATTTTGAAAACCTCTTGACAGCAACAACTTCATCGCTTGTTTCTTTTATTCAACAATACTTCCAGAACATAGCCCTGCTCAAATTTAACACTGGAACGTTGGTCAACATTGACTCGAAGACTAAAACGATTCTTTACTACGAAGATATCAAATTCCCCTTTGAATAAATTTGCTCTATCTCCTGATTGCCTGCTTATTAGACGACAATCAGGAGAGGAAATAGATGATAAAGAAATTTATACCCGACTTGCTACCTTCTAAGAGTCAGATTCGAATTCTTTTCCTCTAAGAGCTCGAATCTGACTCTTAG
>JAEYWL010000081.1 GCA_023428915.1 Verrucomicrobiota bacterium | reverse complement strand
CCATGCCATAGATAACCTCCTAAATCGATTATCTTAGGCTTATTTATTCTATTTTTTTGGAAAAGTGTTACCTATGTTAGTGAACTAAAATGTTACCTATGTTGGTGAGTCGTACCCCTTCTAAGGTCGGATTCGAGTTCTTTTCCTCTAGGAGCTCGCACGAAGAGTTGAAAATCAATGGGCCATATTAATAATATGACCCATTGATTTTTGCGAGCTCCTAGAGAGAAAATAATTTCGAATCCGACTTATTATAAGGTAGCAAGTTGGGTTTTAAAAATCACAACAGTTGTTAGACTCTTTGTTTCATGACGGCGCAGAAACGCTGCAGGGGGGCAGAAAAATCCATTTTACCTAATTCCACTTCAAGCAGATAGAAGCCTTTCTTGTACGCAAATGCCTCCTGCAGAGACTCATACAGTTCTGTTTCAGAAGCTGCCCGGCGGGCTCTTCCTTGCTCGAATAATTGCGGAAAAACAGTGTAGCGCCAATCCAGCAGATCGTTGTAATCGCCTTCAAGGAGCGGCCGCTCCGTTCCATAGCCATGATTATTCAGCAAAATAACTATGATCGGTAAATTATAACGCACAGCTGTAGATAATTCTAAAGCAGACATCTGAAACCCGCCATCGCCCACTATAGCAATCGTGCGCCTGGCAGGCTCGGCAAGCTGGGCGCCAATGGCCATTGGCATTCCGGAACCAAGAGCGGCAAAATATCCTGAAGCAATATACGCATTTTCATCCAAAATTAGTTCGGAGCTGCCAAATAAGCAATCGCCTACATCTGCCACCACAATGCAATCAGCCATATATCCTTGAATTGCTTGAAACATCCGTTGCGTAGTAATGGCTTTGCTTGGCTCCGGTGTGAAGGGCTGAATTGCAGACAAGGCAACCGGAACTCGCTTGGCAGAGATTTTAATGTCCGGCAAAGAGTTCATCAATGCCTTAAATAAACTGGGGGAGTATTCCCGGCCATTAATGCGGATAAGATCCGCGGTTATTACAGCATGGGGAACTTTTGCCAGGCAATCGCTATGAAATCCGGTATTCGTGTCGCTTAAAATTACCCCCGCTACGAGGATCGCATCGCTATCTTCGACAAATTGCCGGATACTAGGGCAGCTAAGCGCCCCTTGGTATAATCCTATAAAAAGAGGGTGGTGCTCCGAAATAATCGCTTTTCCCAATAAAGTGGTGGCGAACGGCAGCTGGTTGCTTTCTAAAAAGGCCAGCATAGGTGCTTTACAACCCAAAGCCTGCACTTCCCGTCCTAACCATGCCAACGGCCGTTGTGCTTTACCCAATAGTTCCTGAAGGGCATAAACAGCCTCATTTAACCCCGCCAATTCCGGCCGGGCGAATTGAAATGCTTCGTCCGGGCATTCCGTCAAAGGGACATCTACCATATCTCTGGGAAGCTCAATATACACCGGTTTAGCAAATTCCCGGCTGCGGGCTAAGGCACGGTCAATTAACGCTTTGGCCTGGGCAGGGTCGTCTAATACTATCTGATCAACTGTGACTTGTTTAAAAATCTCTAATTGGGTTAAATCGCGCCAGACGGAGTGGGATTTGTTAATCAAGTGGTGCAGGAAAGGGCTGCCGGCATACTCTTTATTCGATGGCGCCCCTGAAATAATAACTACAGGGCTGTTTTCAACATAGGCTTGCG
This sequence comes from Verrucomicrobiota bacterium, assembly GCA_023428915.1. Lineage (GTDB taxonomy): Bacteria > Chlamydiota > Chlamydiia > Chlamydiales > JAEYWL01 > JAEYWL01. The sequence continues at coordinate 15,538 of JAEYWL010000081.1, read as the reverse complement.
CGGCAGCGTTTACGATGCTGATTCCTACGCCATAAGTAATGCAAGCGGCGCCTAAGCCGCGCACTCTTGCATAAGCATCTGCAGCATAGCCGGCGCAATCTTCACGCGTACAGTTAATGAAGCGGATTTGGTGTTCTTCTATCAATTTATTAAAACGAATCACGTAATCGCCCGGCAGGCCGAATATCTCTTTAACTCCATTTTCATAAAGCTGATCAAGTAAATATCTACCTACACTGCGTTCCATAATGCCCCTAATAATAAATTATTGTATAATTCATGCCTAAACCATGCCTTGCCCGGTCGAAAGACGCTTGTGCTAAAAGGCTCTTTTGCTGTCCATGTCTTAAACACGAGCACGCAGAGGCACATTTTATGCTTGCCAGAACCCTGTCTATTTCATACCCTTATAATAAGTATTAACATATTCAAAAATTCAATATGAAGATTATTTTAGCTCAAATTAATCCAATAGTTGGAGATCTTACAGGCAATCGGGAAAAGATTCTCGCCGAAATTTCGAAAGCTAAAGTAAATGGCGCTCATTTAACGGTCTTTCCTGAGTTGGCCTTAACAGGCTATCCTCCGGAAGATTTGTTGCTGCTGCCTGAATTCATACTGGCTGTTGAAAAACACTTGGAGGAAATTGCGAACCGCGCAATGGGCATCGCCGTAATTTGCGGCACGCCGCGGCGCAATCTAAAGAGCGTGCAAAAACCGCTATTTAATAGCGCCGCTCTTCTGGCTGATGGAAAAATACAAGATTATTATGACAAGCAGCTCCTCCCTACCTATGATGTATTTGATGAATTGCGTTATTTTGAGCCCGGATTAGAAGCTAAAGTTTGGCGCATTGAAAACTATAAAATAGCCATCTCAATTTGCGAGGACATGTGGGGTTGCCAAGCTGCAAAATTTACAGCGTATGCACGCGACCCGATGCGGCAGGCGGCCGCCCATCAACCGGATCTCATGATCAATCTCTCTGCCTCTCCTTTTGATGTAGCCAAACCCATGCTGCGCATGGCTGTATGCCAGCAAGCAGCTGCCGCTCTTAAAGCTCCTTTCATCCTTTGCAATCAGGTGGGGGGCAATGACAGCCTTATTTTTGATGGACACAGCCTTGCGCTTAATAAAGATGGCACCTTGCATAAAATAGCTGCCGGGTATGCCGAAGATCATTTAACCATAGAGTTTCCTTTTTCCGGTGAAAATGCCATAGCCTATGCGCCGAACCCCATCGAAGAACTGCACAACGCTCTGGTTTTAGGTGTAAAAGACTATTTCCATAAATCAGGCATCGCTAAAGCATGCTTGGGATTATCAGGAGGGATCGATTCTGCTTTGGTCGCCTGCATTGCAGCCCAAGCCCTTGGCAAAGAAAATGTCCTGGGTGTAATGATGCCTTCAAGATATTCTTCTGAAGGCAGCATCAAAGACGCAGAAGAGTTAGTGAAAAATTTGGGTATTGCCGCTGAAACAATCCCCATTGAAACACCATTCACAGCATATCTTGACCTCTTGCAGCCTGCATTTGCACAGCGTCCCCAGGATGTCACGGAAGAAAACCTGCAAGCCCGAATCCGCGGCATGATCCTTATGGCTCTCTCCAATAAATTTGGCTATGTGGTTCTAAGCACCGGCAATAAAAGCGAACTGGCGATGGGCTATTCGACCCTGTATGGCGACATGTGCGGCGGCCTAAGCGTGATCAGCGATGTCAGCAAGCGGCAAGTATACCAATTGGCGGCTTGGATAAACCGCAACGGGGTTATCATCCCCTTGAATACCATCCACAAGCCGCCTTCAGCCGAGCTGCGCCCTGGCCAGAAAGATTCTGATTCGCTGCCCGATTATGACATTATCGACAACGTGCTGGAAAGCTACATTGAAGAGCATATGCCTCCGCAAGCCATTGCTGAAAAGTTTGGCTACCCGCTTGAATTGGTGCATTCCCTAATCCGCCGCATCCACAACAATGAATACAAACGCAGGCAAAGCCCACCGGGCTTACGCATCTCCCAAAAGGCCTTCTCCGTCGGCCGGCGCTTTCCCATAGTCCAGCGCTGGGTAAGATGATTTACAGAGAGAGCTTAAATAGACAAGGGACCTTAACGATGCCAGGGACGCCAAAGACATAAGAGCGCCTGATTCAGGCTATTTTCTTAAGACTTCTTCTCATTTGCGGGTGCGTTTAATTACCTGGAATTTAGTTTTACAATCATTGCAAACAAGGGTTTTTACAAGGGAGCCGTCTTGCCTGGCAAAGCCGGAACGGCTCTCTTGAATTTTGCCGCAATGAGGGCAGCGGTGATAGGCGATATAAATATCCCAGGTATGGGATCCTGCCTGAGTCATTTATTTTTTGCTCATATTTAATACCACGCGGAAACGGGCTTTATTGGAAATCATTTGCTTATAGGCCTCATTGACCTTATCTAAAGGGTATTCCTCCACCATTGGAGCTACATTGGCTATAGAACAGAAGTTCAATGCATCCTCGGAATCTTTAGCATGCCCGCTGGGCCAGCAGCTTACTGTATTTCGTTTCATGATCAGCTTTATGGGACTGACTTCAATGCTTTCCGCTGGAGCAGCCACGATGAGAAGCTGCCCGTCGGTTCCAAGTCCATCTATAATGCTCTCAATCGCCTTTTTATTGGGAGCAGTGGCCAGAATCACTTTTGCGCCGCCAAGCTTCTGCAATTCCTGCGCTGGATTGCCTTTAGATGTATCGATATAGTCCTTAGCGCCAAGCGAAAGGGCCAATTTGCGCTTATCCTCTCCGCTTGATAAAGCTATAGTATGAAAGCCCATTTTAGCTGCGATTTGAATAGCTAAATGTCCAAGCCCCCCTATCCCCTGTACCGCCACCCGATCCCCTGGCAGCGCAGGACTATGCCTTAAAGAGTTGTATGTAGTGATTCCGGCGCAAAGCAAAGGCGCGGCTTGCACTGAATTCAGCTCTTCTGGTACAAGCGCCAAGGCTTCTTGAGGGGCAACCATATACTCCGCATACCCGCCATCATAAGAAATGCCGCAAATTAATTCTTTGGCGCATAAATTGAATTTTCCCCTTGAGCATGAGTCGCACTCAAAACAATGCCCTCCATGCCAACCCACGCCCACGCGCTGCCCTGGTTTCCAACCTTTAACATTGCTGCCTACTTGATCGATAATGCCGACCACTTCATGCCCCGGCACTCTCGGGTAAGTGATTCCCGGAAAATGCCCCTCTTTAACAAACATGTCGCTATGGCAAATGCCGCAAGCTTCAACTTTAATGCGCACTTCATTTGGTTTGGGGCTGGGCAATTCGCGTTCAACGACTTCAAAGTCTCCGCCCGGATGGCTGATTTGTGCTACTTTCATAAAAACACTCACTTTTTAGTTAATTTAGATAAAAGCTTTGCGAACCAGCTTTTCTTTTTCCTGGACTGGCACTGGTGATGGCTTATCCCCCAGCCATTGAGGTCGTGCATTTCGCAACCTACAATTCCCTTGCCTGTCTCAACAGGGTATTTTGTTAAAGGGGCGTCTACAGGATAATCTTCGTATTCTTTTGGCCACATACATGCTACTCGAATGTTTTCTAGACAGTTGGATGTAATTGAGATATAATCGCCACTACATTTTAATGGGCAAATAAAGTTAAATTTTCAAGGAAAAATTATGTCTCAACAAGCTAGCACTAACGAGATTCGCGCAGGCTTTAAAGTCGAAGTGGATGGTCAACCCTACAACGTTGTCAGCAATGAATTTGTCAAACCTGGAAAGGGCCAAGCTTTTAACCGCATTCGCATCAAGCATTTAAAAACAGGCCGCGTCGTTGAAAAAACTTATAAATCTGGCGAAAAGCTGGATCTTGCCGATGTAACTGAAACCTCCATGCGCATGCTCTACAAGGAAAATGAAGGTGTCGTCTTTATGGACGACGTCTCGTATGAGCAAGTCACAATCCCTTTTGATAGCATTGGCGATCATGAAAAATGGCTGCTGGAGGATCGCGTATACGGCATTATCTTCTACAAAGGGCAGCCGCTCACTTTAGAGCCGCCAACTTTTATCGAAATGAAAATTGTTGAAACAGCTCCTGGCGATCGCGGCAATACAGCATCGGGCCGCGTACTAAAACCCGCCAAGCTGGAAAGCGGCGCCATGATTCAAGTGCCTATTTTCGTGGACGAAGGCGAACTCATTAAAGTAGATACCCGTACCGGCGAATACGTCTCCCGTGTAAACGAAAAGAGCTAAGTCTTGCGCTCTCGAATTGCTATTTTAAAAGATCGCGCGGCCATGCTAGCCAAGGTCCGCGCTTTTTTTCATCAGCGAAATGTCCTCGAAGTCGATGTGCCTTGCTTAAGCCGTTCGGCTTGTGTCGATGCCCATATCGACCTTATCCCTGCTTTATTTGCCGGCAATGCCGCTTGCCGCCTCCATTCTTCCCCCGAGTATGGCATGAAGCGCTTATTAGCAGAAGGCATAGGCGATATTTATCAGCTTTCCCATGTATTTCGGGATGGAGAAGTGGGGCATAAGCATAATCCTGAGTTTATGATGGCCGAATGGTACCGGGTTGGCATGGACTTTCAAGATTTGATGGAAGAAACCGCCGATTTCGCTATGCTTTTTTTAGGCAATCTGCCTCGTGCGTATATTAGCTACAGGCAAGCGTTCATCCAGTATGCTGGCTTCGATTACTTCACTACTTCAACTGAAGCACTCTATAGTTATCTTCAGGAAAGAGAACTAACTTTTGCCGGTTTGGACATTACTGATCGGGACGCTTTATTAAATCTCATTTTAGGGATTGTCATTGAGCCTCAACTCGGTAAAGAAGGTTTATGCCTTCTATGCTACTACCCTTCTACCCAAGCAGCTTTAGCTCAAACGCAAATCATTGATGGTGAACCGGTAGCTGAAAGATTTGAACTGTACTATAAAGGTGTGGAGTTAGCCAATGGCTATCACGAGCTTGCCAATGCTGCTGAACAACGGCAACGATTAATCGAATCCAATGAGCATAGAGTACGTTTAGGCAAACAGGAATTACCTATCGATGAGAATTTCCTAAAGGCATTAGAACAAGGCTTGCCCGATTGCTGCGGTGTCGCCGTGGGCTTCGATCGCCTCATAATGCTGCGCCATCATGCGCCTTCTCTTACCGAAGTACTCCCCTTCACTTGGCAGGATGCTTAATTAATCCGATTTTAGGCGGCTTTCGAAGATTTTAAGCCACCGTTCTTGATCATGAATGGGATCAGCAGCCTTTGGTTCATATTTTGGGGGCTTGCGAACTTTTTTGGGCTTCTTCTGTTCAGGCGGTTTTTTTTCTGAGCTGATAATTTTTTGATATTCTTCTTCAAAAGCGCGCAAATAGTATGCTTCGGTTCCCTCTATAGGGGGTTTAATTTTTTCTTCCAGAGGGGGCAAAACACGAGGTTTATTAGGTAGAATTAGTGCTTCTTTTTTAGGTTTTGGCTGCAGTTTATTCTTTACTCTGGTCTCAATCCAATCCGCAAAATGTTCAACTGTATCTGTCCGAGCCCTCAGTTTTTTAGCTTGCAAAGCAAGAAACTTATCTGAAGTAATAACGACAATTTTCTTAGGGTTATGCGCTTCACTTAATTCTTCAATGATGAATTCGTCAGCAGTTTCATGAACAGAAGTGTAGATGATCTCTAAATTATGATAATGTGTTCGCTTGCGCTCTGGCGTTCGGGGGGAATCAAAGACTAAAGTTACATTCAAGCCAAGCAATTGAACATAGTCATTTAAAATTGCTATGAGTTTTTGACGCTGTGTTTGTAATGAAATATCAACCGGCCCTCCTAGCCGAAATAATAAATTGTAACCATCAATATAATATTTCATTAAATATGCCTTATTTTGCCTACAAATAAAATTCTCATGCTATAATTGAAATAGCTGTTATCTCGCAAAGACTCAAGCAAAGGAGCCTCTATGGAAGCATTAACCATGGCCCTCTTTGGAGAAGCTGAAAAAGGCGAATATAATATCCCTTATCTTTGCCAATCTTTACCTCAATTAATTGAATATTTAGGCAGTCCCCCACCTGAAAGCCATGGCTTATATTATGCCATTCAGGCGTTGTTATATCACCGTAAAATTCTATTTTTTAGGGTTCAGGAAGAAGGTTTTAGCCTGCATGATTATCAAAAAGGGATTAAAATTTTACAAGACCATCTAGTATATCCAAAACTGGCAGCAATTTGCGTCCCTGGACTAGGCGATTCTCAGACGATTCAAATCATTATTAATTTATGTTTTTTAAAAAATAGCGTACTTATTACCACCGAAGCCGATCTTTATGACTACTTGACAGCATGAAGGCTTTGAACCCAACTTGCTACCTTAGAAGGTAGCAAGTTGGGTTTTAAGGAGGAACTATGGCAGAGCAAAACTTATATACCTGGCAGTGGATCTCGCAGCATACTGATCCAGAATTAGAAACTGCTTTGGCAACTGAAGGCAACCAGGTCATTAAAACTTTAATGGAAGAGCTCGTTCGAGAACCGCAAGCAGCCTCATTAAATCTTGCTTGCAGAGTTATTTCCTGCATTCAAAAGGAACGCGCGATTATTAACCTGGAGCACTTCTTTAATACTCTGACAGAAAAAGGGGTGTGGCCTGAATATCTCATTAACCGTATTGATAAAGAGGACCAAGACCTCTCTTTTTACCTTATTAAAAATCCCTTAAAAACCGTATTGCAATTAGCTAATGTCGACCGCTCTTCACAGGCTCTTCTTTGCCAGGCTTTATGCCAGACAATAAAAAAGGGCAATACCAAGATAAGTTTGGAACTATTAAAACACATTCAGTCCATTCCAAAGGATCTTGCTTGTTCTTTTGTGGAGATTTCATCAGGCAACCACATCTCAATTCGTGAAATACCAATCTTGCAAGCTGCCTTTAATTTAGGCAATGAAGACCTTCTGCTGGAGATTTTGGGTAAAGGGGCCTCTGTCAAAACTGATAACGGACATCCCTCCATCATTGAAATGGCCATAGAGCGCAATTTCTTCCGTTTAGTCCATCAATTGTTCATACCTAACCCAAAATACCCTGGTCTCTTGTTCTCAGCGATTATGGGAGGGTACAAACCGGCGATACAAGCGAAAATTTTACAAAATAAAGAAGAGCTGTTGCTGATAGATCTGGAGGGCAATTCCCCGCTTCATATTGCTGCTCAAACCGGCAATTTAGCCGCCATTGGCTTGCTTTTAAACAATGGTGCTTTGACTGAAGCTAAAAATAAAAAGGAACAGACTCCTCTCATGCTTGCTTGTAGATGTAATCAGCGCGAAGCTGCGGAGCTTCTGTGCGCTAGAGGGGCAAATGCACTGGTAAAAGATGAAAATGAGTGCACCTGTTTGCATTACGCATGTGCCAAGGGTAATCTTCCATTAGCTGAGTCTCTACTGGCACAGCATGCTTCTTTAAATGTACGTGATAAAACAGGCTCTACCCCTTTACATGCGGCTGCTGTTGCCAATCATCCTGAATTGATTTCAACCTTGATGCAAAAAGGAGCCCGGCTGGAGCGTGATAACGCAGGCAGAACCCCTATCGAAAAAGCTTTTTTAATGGGATCTTTCCAGGCAATATTGGCTTTTTACGAATTAAACTATCTGGGAGATTTGGCAGCTCTTAAAGCACGTGTATTAGCCGAGCTGCCCCATAATAAAAAACTGCTGCATTCGCGCGATCTGCTTTCTTTTGCTGTGCAGCATGGCTGGCAAGATGTCCTTTCCCAATGCCAAGAGAGCTGGGAAAAAGCCGCCTAACAACTAATTCCAGAATTGCTAAAGTCAGAATCAGCGCTTAAAGGGACAAGCGATATTATCGACGCAATGGACATTAACGACAAACTATTGGCGCTTAGTTCATTAAGTCCCTAGCGTCATTAAGGTCCATTGTCCATTTACTGAGTTGTGTTCATAAGGGACTCAAGTGTTGTTGCCTATGGAAGCAAGCGGGGTTATGGCAGGCCCGCAAAGAACTTTGCCTTTGCAGCTAAAACGGGAGCCGTGGCAAGGGCAGTCCCAGCTCTTTTCAACGGAATTCCACTCAACAATGCAGCCTAAATGAGGACATACAGCTGAATAGGTGTGTACATTTCCCTGTCCGTCCTTATAAACAGCCAATTTCTGCAACCCTTCTCGCATAACGGCTCCTTCACCTCTGGGGATATCTTGAACTGCTTCAGCCTCTCCGCTAGAGAGCCAGTCAACATATTGCACAGCCACATTGGCATTTTCTTTCAAATACTCGCCAGCAGCCATAACAGTCTTGCGGCTTGGGTCGTAAAGCTGTTCCCAAGGGTTTTTTATTCCGGAAATAAGATCGCGAATGAGCAATGCGCCAATCATGGCATGGGTCATCCCATGTCCTGAGTCACCTGTAATTATGTATGTCTGCCTGTCGAGCGGGTTGCGCCCAATATAGGCTAAAGAGTCTACCGGTTCAAACACTTGGCCAGACCACCGGTAAGCATATTCCTGCACGCGTGGAAATCTTTCACGCGCCCAGCTTTCCAAAGCTGTAAAGCGCTCTTCGGGATTTTTTTCCTGCCCTGTTTTATGGTCTTCACCGCCGACAATCAGAAGATCATGAATCTCATCAAAGGGCTGGACCCGCACATAATGATATGGCTCCAAAGTGTCGTAATAAAGCGCTTTCGGAACATAAGTTTTTGCACATAAGCCGGCAATGGCATAGGTTCTATAAGGCGCAATTTTAGAGTGCAAAATCACACGGTTGTTAATAGGGGTATTAGTAGCAAATACCAGATGCTTAGCAGTCACTGTATGTTGTTGATCTGTCGTCGCTGAGACGAATTCGTCATCTGTATATTCCACAACGGGAGTATGGGTATAAATTTCTCCTCCTGCGGCAAGAACAAGCTCTTTGAGGGCAGCTAAAAATTTTAGAGGATGAAATTGCGCTTGCCTGGAAAAATGCAAGCAAGTGCCTGTATTATAGTCAGGTAAAGGGGCTTTATTGATAAATTCAACTTTAAGCCCTGCCTCTGAAGCTGCGATTTTTTCTTCTTCTAACTCTTTAAAATCGCCAAAAAGATAAGAATCCACCCGTTCAAAATCACAAGCTGCATTTTCTTTATGAATGATCCTTTCAAATTCATCTATGGCAACGGTATGGCTTGCTGCAGCCAACCGGGCATTCTCTTTGCCGAATAGTTTTTCCAGATGGGTAAAACGGTCGTCTAATACATTGGAAAGGTGGGCCGTAGTGCGCGAAGTCTCCCCGCCGGCAATTTCCCTGGCTTCTAAAATAACAACTTTCTTACCTTGTTGTAAGAGAAAATAGGCTGTTAACAACCCTGCTATGCCAGCGCCGACAATGCAGACATCAGTGCTTAAATTTTTGGCAAGCTTATGTGCGGGAAATTCAACTGGATGCTCCATCCAATAAGCGAACGTTTGTCCGGACCCTTTATAGGACATAAATACCTCGAAATGCTGGGTATATCAGTACCCCATCATGCAGATCGAGGGTTTTCAAGCAATGATCTTTATTTATGAGCAACGGTGAAGTATTGAGTCACGCCTTCATTAGTGGGCTTAAAAGCTTTTTTACCGGGTTTCCAATTTGCCGGGCATACCTCCCCATTATTTTCAAAATAGATCCAAGCATCCAATATCCTTAACACTTCCTCTACAGAACGCCCAATTGGGAGATCATTGACCATAGCATGACGCACTATGCCTTCTCTATCGATAAGGAATAGGCCGCGGTAAGCAATGCCATCATCAGATTTTAAAACCTGATAGTCGCGGGAAATTGTTTTATTCAAATCAGAAATTAAAGGATATTCTATACCCTCAATTCCTCCCTTAGCCTTAGGTGTATTTAACCAGGCTAAATGAGAGTAGACGCTATCAACAGAGCAACCAATGATGGAAGTGTTGCGGCCAGAAAATTCCTGCGCATACTCTTGGAAAGCATGCAGCTCTGTGGGGCATACAAAAGTAAAGTCTAATGGGTAGAAAAATAGGACAACATAACGGCCTTTATAATTTTCTAAAGAAAAATCCGATATGATTTGATTGTTCACAACAGCCGGTGTAGTAAAGCCGGGCGCTTTTTTTCCGATTAAATGAGCCATAAATTAACCTCCAAAGATCTTTTTTGCCTGTGGCAGCCACGACTCGGCGCCAATAGTTGTCATTCCGCCATGGCCAGGATACACTTTAGTGCTTGCTGGAAGCTTGGCGAGTTTGGCCAAAGACGGCCACATATTATCAGGTTCTGAAGTAGGAAAAGAAAGATTGCCTATGGAACCCCTGAATAAGGTATCTCCTGCTAGCAGCACTCCTTCCTGTTTTTCATAGAAACAAACTGAACCTGGAGAATGTCCTGGAGTAGCGATAACTGTAAATCGCAGGTTGCCTATCGGAAGCTCCTCTCCCTCTTCAATATAACGGTCAGCTTTAGCCGGGGTAATAGGTATAAACATTGGCAATTTATCGCTGCCCGGAAACTCTAGATTATCCTTGTCCTTAAAATGGATGAGTACGGGAATGTGATACTGTTGCTGCAACTCAGCTACATCCCCAATATGATCCCAATGACTATGTGTTAAGAAAATAGCCATCGGCTGCAGATTATGCGTTTTTAAAAAATTGGCAATTGAACTGGCACTATTTAAGCCTGGATCGACGATGGCTGCTTGCCTCGTAGCCGCACAAGCTACTACATAGGCATTTGTATCTAAAGGTCCAGAAGGTATTGCTTGTATGATCATAATCTAAGCAAAATTTGCACTGGAGAGGATTCGAACCTCTGACCACCCGGTTCGTAGCCGGGTACTCTATCCAGCTGAGCTACCAGTGCATAATGCGGGTAATTATGCATTGGCCGCTTATTCTTTACAATGTTTTTATTGCTTCTCATGTGCGGATTCTTCCTCGAACTTGGCAAAACTGGGTTCACAGAACCGCTGGTGCCGCTCCAATGCAGCAATTAGCGCCAAGTCCTGCTGGCTAAGAGTAAAGTCGAAAATTTCAATATTTTCGCGCATTCTTTGCGTATGGGCCGATTTAGGAATAACCACCATGTTATTTTGCACCAACCAGCGCAAAGCAACTTGTGCCGCAGTCTTGCCATACTGGCTGCCAATTTTAGCTAATACTTGATCTTCATGCAGCTTTCCGCTGCCCAATGGACGATAAGCTGTAACAATGACGTTTTTGCTTTCACAGTAATTCACCAATTTCTGCTGCTGCAAATAGGGATGCACTTCAATTTGATTGGTTAAAATCGGAAAACCTGCATCAAGTGCGGCCTGCATTTGACGAGAGGAAAAATTGCTGACTCCCAGATATTTTGCCAGGCCTTTTTTTTGCACTTCAACTAACAGCTTATAGTCTTGTTCCATAGAGCTTTCACGCGGCCAGTGAATGAGCAGTAAATCCAGGTAGGACGTATGCAACTCTTCCAAAATATTTTCTGCTGAAGACATTATTTGGTCAGCTGGCAGGTCGGGGAGGAAAAGCTTACTGGTAATAAACAGTTGCTCTCTTGGGATTGTGCGTATGGCGCGGCCAATGGCTTGTTGATTACCATACATTATGGCTGTATCAATGTGCCGATAACCTAGCTCCAACGCCTCTTCCACAGCTTTAATGCAATCTTCCCCATTTAGTTTATAGGTGCCAAACCCTATTGCTGGCATTGGTCCAATCTCACTGCCCTTTAATGTGTATTTCATAGCTGCCTCCCAGGATTATTAGGAAATAAATAACACATCTAGTCCTTCAATAAAACAACAAAATAATAATGACTTTTAGAAAATGTTATGTTAATATTTTTTCTCAACAGTTTACTACTATGTCACTTACTAAATATAAGGAAGGTTCCGTTAGGGAGTTGTGGAGCCTATCATTTCCTCTTATGCTCTCTTCGCTGTCTGTCATGCTCATGCTATTTGTTGATAGGCTGCTGCTGGCAAATTTCTCTCAAGAAGCATTCAATGCTGCCGTAAACTCGACAACTTTAGGCTGGACATTCCTCTACGGAGGATTAATATTAACCAGTGTCGCCGAGGTCTTTGTCGCACAATACAACGGTGCGGGTCAAAAGGAAAAGTTAGGTGAACCTGTATGGCAAATGCTCTGGCTATCCTTAGTTTCACTGCTTTTTTTTCTGCCAGCTGCTTATATTTTTCCCGCTTTGTTTTACGGCAGCGGACCTGAACGCATCCTGGAAAGAGAATATTTTTCTTGGATGTTATTTTTTGGCCCCAGCTACTTATTTTATGGGGCTCTTTGCGGATTCTTTGTGGGCCAGGGAAAAATTCGGATCATCACTTGGTTAGCAGTTATAAGCAATCTGCTTAATGCCGGTCTCGATATAGTGTTGATTTTTGGCTTCCAAGATATAATTCCTCCTTTAGGTATTACCGGAGCTGCTATTGCCACTTCCGGCAGCCAGATTTTTCAAGTATTCATCCTTTTTTTTGTTTTCCAAAAGAAAACCTATCGCGAACAATCAGGCACAGCGGATTGGCGCCCAAAATTACGCCCCTTTTTACAATGCATAAAAATAGGCCTGCCAGGCTCCCTGTTTAATTTTCTTGAAATCGGCGGATGGGCAGTCTTTTATCTAATGATGGGATTAGTGAGCGAAGCCTATTTAACAATTGCAGGGATTTGCCAAAGCATTGAAATTTTCTTCTATTTTTTTGGCGAGGGTTTGAGCAAGGGGGTAAGCACAGTTTCCGGAAACCTTATCGGCGCCGGCCGCAGCCACTTGGTCTCAAAAACCGTTAAATCAAGCATTAAGCTGCAAGCCCTCTTTTTTATCAGTGCGTTAGCCATAGTGATTTTTGCCTTTGAGTTTATTCAAAAGTTGTTTTTACCAAACTTCAGCTTGGCTGAAAATCCTGAATTCTCAGACTCGTTGTACACCAGCATCCTTCTAATCACCTTATACCTTTTCTTTTCAGGGATTCGAATGGCTCTTTCAGGTGCCCTTACAGCAGCTGGCGACACTTTATTTTTATTGGCGGCAAATACCTTTTCCTCATGGTGCCTAATGGTGCTGCCTGTCTACCTGTTAGTGGTGCAAATGGGCTTTCCCGTTGAAGCAGCTGTTGCAGCTTGTGTCGGCTATGGCATCTTATCCAGCTTAATTTTGAGCATCCGCTTCAAAAAAGGCAGCTGGAAAACCATCGTCATCACTGCATAGAGAAATAAAGAATTCTAAAGTACTTTTAAACAAATAAACGCAGAGTCGGGGAGACGCAGAGGGACGCAGAGATTTTATTAAAATGCAGAAAAAATGAAGGTTTCAGGGTTTTTATGAAGTATATATTGTCTTTGCGACTTTGCGCTCTTTGTTTTTTTAAATAAAAACTGGAGTCAGTTTTTTGTCCATTCTTTGGCGATGGCGCGCATGTCGGTGCGGATCATAGGCGGGGTTTCTTTTTCTTCAGCGATTTCCTGAAACTTTTTGCGCTGCTCAGGATCTTGCAGGGCTTCGCAAATCAGCACTAGGTAAGTGCTTAAGGGAATATTCTTACGCGCGTTTTTATCCGACAGCAAATCCAAGGCCATCTGCAGCACTTCAGGATCTTCATTGAATTGCAAAAGGGCTAAAGCGGCTTTTTCATTGTCATGGTTATAGGGTTTGCCATGCAATACGCGCAGCAGAAACTGTTTGGCATCTTCGCCTAAAGCTTTTAAAGCCTTCAACACTACATCTTCGTGTGAAAAATCGGATTCATCAATAGCCTCAAACAAAGTGATAATGGCGCTTTTATCTTTGATCTCTCCAAGGGCTTTTGCCGCATGCAAAGGTGCCAAACCAAAACCTGGAAAGAGCGGGTCGTAAAGGTCTTCCGTTTTCATTAAATCGATCAAATAGGGAACCGCAGCTTTTTTTTCAGCGACTAATGCTGCAATTTCGGCAACCGGCTCTTCTTCTTCACTTAAAATAAGGTCTGCAATGAGACAGGGGATTTTGCTCTTCTGCTCTTTAATCTCATAAAGATCGCGTAATTTCTTATAGTAGTCTTTAGCTAAAGCCACTTTCTCGGCTTCTGCCCCTGAAAGTAAAGTTGCTGCCAAGTTCTGCTGCATTTCCCGCTCTATGAGGGTGAGCTCCAGGATACGCTCTAGCTCGAAATCAGGATTGACTCCTTTGCCGTTTTGCTTGTAATATTCGACCATGATCTCAAATTTTCCCCCAAAATGGGCATCGCGATGCATTAAGATCTCGGTATCGCTAGTGTTAGAGAGGGGATAAAATTCTGCATCATCTTTTGAGTCTGTCATAAATGCCTTTATTACTTAGAAACTTCTGTAAACGCTTCACCTGCATGATAACTAGAGCGGACAAAAGGGCCGCTGTACAGCTGCTTTACACCAATTGTTTTGCCGAATTGCGTGTATTCTTCAAATTCTTCTGGTGCAACAAACCTTTTAACTAATAACTTACGCCGATTGGGCTGCAGATACTGCCCGATGGTGATGATATCGCATCCGGCATTTTTTAAATCTGTGATGGTTGCAAATACTTCTTCTTTGGTTTCTCCAAGGCCGACCATCATACCAGATTTCACAAATCCTGGCAGCTGTGTCGTTTTGGCAAATGAAAGAAGTTCTAAAGTTCTTTCATAAGTAGCTGTATGGCGCACGCTTGGACTCAATCGACGTACAGTTTCAATGTTATAATTAAAAATCTCCGGTTTAACATCGAGCACAGTTTGCCAGGCCGCTTGGTTCCCTGCAAAATCAGATGTGAGCAGTTCAATGCTCGTTGCAGGATTTAATTGACGAATGGCCCTAACTACTGCTGCTAAATGTTCTGCACCGCCATCCGGCAAATCATCCCGAGCCACCATGGTAATCACGGCGTGTTTTAGACCCAATTGACGCACAGATTCAGCTACGCGTTGAGGCTCGCTCTCCTCAAGCGGGGGCGGTTCTTTACTAAAAGCGATATCGCAGAAGCCGCAAGCCCGGGTGCATTGCTTGCCCATCACCAAAAAAGTGGCGGTTTTCTTCGACCAGCACTCAAGCAGATTGGGACATTTTGCTTCTTCGCATACGGTGTGCAGGCGATTTTCTCGCATGACGCCATCTGTCAGCCACAAATTACCTCCTTTGGGCAGCCTGCGATGCAGCCAAGATGGAAAGCGTCCAAGGCCCACGCTGCTTTTTCCATCCTCTTGCTGCGGGTTTTTCGGCAGGATATTCAAGCGGCTTTTTACCTTAGGCTTAATATCAAAATCCTCTTGAGAGAGCATTTTCTACCCCTTTTTTCGCTTGCTTGGAGGCCAATGCAAGGGAGCGCCTAAAGCGATATTGGCAGCCTCATGCCAAGCTTCCGACATAGTGGGATGGGCATGGATCGTTTCTGCAACGCTTTCTAAAGTGAGCTCATTGGCGATAGCCATCGTCATTTGGGCTATTAAAGTTGAAGCTTCATGGCCAAACACTTGCGCCCCTAAAATCTCGCCGTTTTTTTTATCGGCGACAATTTGTAC